>NZ_JBXAHL010000005.1:0-296305 GCF_058795055.1 Cupriavidus sp. GW823-FHT06D04
CTTTCGAGGATATTCGAGCCGTTCTTCAGTACAAAATCTGACGGGATGGGCCTGGGGTTGGCCATATGCCGTTCCATCGTTGCGTCGCACAATGGGACCATTCAAGCAAAATCGGACGACGGCCTCACCTCAATGGCAGTGTGCCTTCCGCTGGGCGCCTAGTAGCTCCGACTCATGGCACCATCCGTCCGGCTTCTGAATGCGAAAGGGTAGCGAGATGAGTCCGCGCTGGTCCAACAACACCCATGCCGCCATTTCGACCAGAAGACCGTCAGGTCCTGGCTCAGCGTCACGGGATTGCACGCCAGTTCCAGCTAATTCCGGATTTCCAGTCCAGCAAACTGGTCTGTAGTCCAGCTAACTCCGGTTTCCTACACAACAACAGTCGTATCCGAGCCGAGTTTGACTAGGTGGGAGCGCATTAGTCTCAATGAACTCCCATCGCGGCTCAACGTGGTCGCCGCGAGTGCAGTGTGCCTCCCTCAACCGTGTTCGGTTTGGAAGGTCCGTTGCCAAAGCGGAGCGGCCGTTCGAGTGTCCGCGCGCGTACGCCGGCGAGTGTCGGAAACTGGCCGGTCTCTGCCCACATGTTGCGCACCCGCGCTTCCTTGAACATCTCTTTCACCACTGCTGCTTCCAGCGGATGGGGCCCCCGCCGGGTGCTCAGGACCTGCAGCGGCTACCGCCGTTCCCACCACCGGGTAGCCAATATCGCAGACGCCCCCGCACGCGGTGTCACACCCCGCTGAGGTGCTGGCAATGTTCGCGAAACCAGCGGTCCAGCCCCTGCTGCGCGCCGGACCAGGTCGGCATCTCGCCGACTGCGCCGGGCGCCAGACCAAGGCTCTCCCACGCCGACTGCAAGAGTTGATCTACAGGCTTCCAGAAACGCCCACCCAGAGTCTGCGGCTCTAGAACAACGTCGTAGGCTGCAATCCACGCGCAAAGAGCACGCCGGTCTTGCTCCGAGGGCAGCTCGGCCGACTGCAGCGCCCGTGGCGGGGGCCTGCCGATCGCGGCCGCCTCCAGCCATGCGGCCAAGGCACCACCCAGCGGCTGTTCGGCCAGTATGGCCGACAGCGCGACGCCTCGGCGCAGGTCCGCGAGCACGTACAGGCATGCGCGCGGCGGAGTCTGCCCGCGAAAGAGCGTGCAGTGGAGGGCCCAGGTACGGGCGGAGGGCGAAGGGGGCGTCTGCAAGGGCATGGGCGAAAACTGGAGAGCCGCTTCCTATCGCAAGCAAAGTTCGCGCCGGCCGAGATGTCAAGCGCTGGCCACTCGGATTGCATCGCTGGGTCCTCATGGGCCCGGTCGCCGAGCCCATGCAGGGCATCCCTCGCGCACCGGGGTAGCGAGGGCGGGCCTTGCCCAGCACGCGTGTTGCGAGAGCCAGCGCCGGTCGGCTGTTCGCGACCCATCGCTGCCGTTCAGAGCCGAGAGGTCCAGCGGCAGAAACCGGCTCATGAGCGGACATCGCGCTACTTCGCGGAATCACGGTCCATAGAAGTCAAAGAGCTTGACGTAAGAACTAGGATCGTCAGGAAAAAATGTGTGGGAACGAAGACAACTCGGGAAGGTCGTCATGTGCATCACATAGCGAATTCCGTCGCTCTAATACGAGCAGGCCCAGAACGCTTTCGATGCTACCTACAAGAAGCTTAGTTTTTCCTCTGTCACTCGCAATCGCCTCAATCCAAATCGCGCCCGACGAGCCACAAAGATTTATGTGGCTACTTGGAAGGTCACTCCCCGAGGTGTTAGGCCATGTCTACCGACCGAGCCAGCATGGCGATCGTTTTTCGAGGAAGGCGGCCACACCTTCCTTGTGGTCCTCTCCATCAAAGAGGCGAAGGAACTGCTCGCGCTCGACGGCCAGGGCAGCGTTTCTCGGTACGCCCTCCCGCGCCAACTGGATCAGCTTCTTGCTCGCCGCGGCTGCGGTAGGACTAACCGAGGACGCTCGCTGCGCCAGTGCCATCGCCGTCTCCAGGCTGGTTCCGGTTGGCACAAGTTCTTCAACCAAACCGATCCTCAACGCTGTCTCGCCGTCCACGCGCTCATTGCACAGGATCATGCGCTTCGCCCAGCCTTCGCCCACAAGTGCAGGCAAGGTCTGGGTTCCGCATTCGGCAGGCAGAAGCCCGACCGCGTTTTCGGGCAACGCCATCTGGACGTGTGCTTCGGCGATGCGAATGTCACATGACAACGCACATTCCAGACCGCCTCCCAGGGCATACCCATTGATCGCGGCAATGACCACTGGTCTGGCGTTCTGGAGCGCTTCGAAGGCGCGCCCAAAATGCTGGGCGACGCGTCGAGGATGATCGGGATCGCCATTGGCAATCTCTTTGAGGTCGGCGCCAGCGCTGAAGAACTTCCCTTCGCCAGTGATCACAATCGCCCGCACTTCGGCATTGGCGTTTAGTCGGCCGATTAGCGCCTCCAGCGCGGCAAGGCTCTCGATATTGAAGGCGTTGACCGGCGGGCGCTTGAGCGATACCAGTGCGGTATGCCCATCAATAATGCAATCAATCATGTTCAGTGCTGGAGATGGGGTTAGCGTGAGCTGGCCAGGTCGGTGATGGCCTGGCGGCTGCCGGCCATTTCGCGCAGCCGGAATTTCTGGATCTTTCCGGTGCCGGTTTTCGGTAGCGGGCCATAGACAACGCGAACCGGGCACTTGTAGTGCGCCAGGCGATCCCGACAGAAGGCAATGACTTCTGCCTCGGAAGGTGCGGCGTAGCCATCCTTGAGCTCGATGAAGGCGCAGGGCGATTCGCCCCATTTCGGATGGGGCTGGGCTACGACCGCCGCGATCAGGACTGCCGGGTGCTGGTGGAGGACATCCTCCACTTCCACGGAAGAGATGTTCTCCCCGCCTGAGATGATCACGTCCTTGGATCGGTCGGTAATCTGGATGTACCCGTCAGGGTGGACCACGGCGACGTCGCCGGTGTGGAACCATCCGCCTGCGAAGGCCTGCTCGGTGGCTTCGGGGTTCTTCAAGTAACCCTTCATGACGATGTTGCCGCGCAGCAGGAGTTCGCCTTGTGTCCGGCCATCCCACGGTACCGCGCACATGGTGTCGGGATCCGCGACATAGAGCCCCTCCAGCGCGGCGGCACGATTGCCCTGCCTAGCCATCAGTCGAGCCTTGGCGTCCGGCAACATGGCGTTCCAGGCGGGGTTGGCGTACGAACTGACCGGTGTGCCGGAGGCCTCCGTAATCCCATACACGTGCTCGACGTCGAAGCCCATCGCGCTCACGGCCTTGAGTACCGCGGCAGGAGGAGGCGAGCCGGCTGTACGAATGCGAACGGGATGCGACAACGCTCTGCGCTCTCCCTCTTTTGCGGTGGCGAGAGAGGCCAGCACAATGGGTGCCGCGCAGAAATGGTCCACGCCGTGCGCGTCGATTGCCTGGAATATGTTTGCCGCCGTCACCTTGCGCAGACATACGTGCGTGCCGGCAGCAGCGGTGATGGCCCACGCGAAGCACCAGCCATTGGCATGGAAGAGCGGCAACGTCCACAGGTACTTCGGGCCGCGGGGCATGCCCCAGTCTGTGAGCTGCAGCAAGCTCATCAGATACGCGCCGCGATGGCTCGGGACAACCCCCTTGGGGTCGGAGGTTGTTCCGGAGGTGTAGTTAAGCGCGATTGCATCCCACTCGTCCTTCGGATAGATGCCCGGGAAATCTGCATCACCTTGTCGGAGGAACCGTTCATATTCGAGTTCGCCGATGAGGGCGCCTTCCGGCGCCAACGTATCGATGACATCGATGACCAGCGGAGGATTGTCGAGTCCCTCGAGTGCGGCCGCTGCCAAGGCGGAAAATTCCCGGTCCACCAGCAGGACCTTGGCTTCGCCGTGCTTCAGGATGAAACGAACGCCGTCGGCATCAAGCCGGCAGTTGATGGCGTTCAGTACGGAGCCGCTCAGTGGAATGCCATGATGGGCTTCCACCATTGCCGGGGTATTCGGCGCGAGGATCGACACGGTGTCGCCTTTTCCGATGCCGAGCTTGATGAGGGCGCTCGCCAGGCGTCGGCAGCGTTCCCTGGTCGTGCTCCACGACTGGCGGAGGTCGCCATGAACAATGGCGTCCCTGTCCGGGTACTGCTCGGCGCAGCGATCCAAGAAGTGCAGTGGGGTCAACGCCACGTGATTGGCGTTGTTGCGCTCCAGCCCTACTTCGTAAATGTTGTTGCTCACGACTGTCTCCTACCGAGTTTTTTGAGTACTGCGCTATGCGCACAAATGGAACCCGGACAGTAAGCCGATTCCCCTTGGGACACTGTCTTGCACAGGACAGTGTTGACACGTTCGACGTCGAGAACAGGAGTAACCCGGAATTGTCGGCTATGTGACAGTACGCATTCAACGCGAAACCTAGTCTCTTACCCGAACGGCTGATGCAGCCATTTTCAGTTGAGAGCGTTAGCGTGAACCTGAACCTGAACAGATTGAGTCCCCCTCCTGATGAGCTTCCTGCCGTGCGTCGCGCGGTCGAATGGGCGATTACGACGCGCCGTAGCGTCCGCGCGTTCCTCCCGGAGCCCGTTCCTGCCGATGTCGTCGAGGCGGTCCTGAATACTGCGCGGTTCGCCGCAAGCGGCGTGAATATGCAGCCCTGGACGGTGCACGTGCTGATGGGTGCCGCCAAAGACCGGGTCTGTACGGCGATTCGGAACGTGAATGATGATCCAGCGCTTGCCGCAGAGCACGGCGACGAGTGGACGTATTACCCACTCCAATGGACGTCCCCTTATCTCGATCGCCGTCGCGAGGTGGGCTGGAAGCTCTACAGCCTGCTTGGCATCGAGAAGGGCGATAAGGCGCGCATGCACACCCAGCATGGCCGCAATTACCAGTTCTTTGATGCGCCCGTCGGCCTCATTTTCACGGTGGACCGAGTGATGAACGAGGGGAGCCTCCTGGACTACGGAATGTTCCTCCAAAACATCATGGTCGTGGCGCGCACCTACGGTCTGAGTACTTGCCCACAGGCTGCGTTCATGAAGTACCACCGGATAATCGAACAGGAGCTGGCACTGGGTGCCGAGGAGAAGTTCGTGGTTGGGATGAGTCTCGGATATGCGGATGAGGCGCGCATCGAGAACTCATTGGCATCAGAGCGCGAACCCGCCTCGAACTTTACGACGTTTCACAAGGAATGACCGCAGTTTAAAGATTATTTGACCCATCAAGAATGGAGGAGACGATGACAAAAGAAATTGACGTTCAAAAGGTAGCCGACACGGCCAGATTCTCCGGCTTCCACCGGATGATTCTTTTCTGGTGTGTGATGATCCTCGTGCTGGATGGCTATGATCTGGCGGTAGTGGGTGCAGCGCTACCGTCGATCATGAAGCAGATGGGGGTCGATGCAACGAAGGCGGGCTTCATGGCGAGTTCTGCGCTGTTCGGCATGATGTTTGGTGCGATCTACCTCGGCACGCTCGCCGACAAGATTGGCCGCAAGTTGTCCATCTGCGTGTGCGTCGCTCTCTTCAGCGTCTTTACCGCAGCCGCTGGCCTGACGACTGACCCGATAAGTTTCAGTGTGACGCGTTTCCTGGCAGGCCTCGGTATCGGCGGCGTGCTGCCTGTCGTGACGGCGCAGATGGGCGAGTTTGCGCCCAGCAAGATCCGGGCTCGACTCGTCACCATCGTGTTTGCCGGATATTCGATCGGCGGGATTCTGGTTGCGCTGACCGGCAAAGGTCTGATCGAGGCATACGGTTGGCAGGCGGTGTTCTTCGTTGCCGGGCTGCCGGTGTTTTTCATTCCCTTCATCTTGTGGACCATGCCGGAATCCATGGCGTTTCTGGCAAGGAAGCAGCGAGACGTAGCGCTTCGCGCAGTGGTTCGCAAGCTCGCTCCTGAACTGCAGATTGCGCCGGGTGATCGTCTCGTTGTACCCCAGGAGGCAATGGCGTCCAATGCGCCCGTCGCTGCGCTTTTCGCCCGGGGGCGCGCCATGAGCACGCTGATGATCTGGGTGGCATTCTTCACAGGACTCTTTATGGTCTACTCGCTCAGTTCTTGGTTGACGAAGCTCATGGCGATGTCCGGCTACAGCCTCGGTTCGGCTCTGAATTTTGTCCTGGTGTTCAATATTGGTGCTGTATGCGGCGCGATCGGCGGCGGCTGGCTGGGGGATCGTTTCAATATCAAGCATGTGCTGGTCGCGTTCTACGCCACGGGTGCTGTGTCGCTTTCGCTGATGGGGTACACGAAGGTGACCGAACTGTTGTTCGTGCTCGTGTTCGTTGTCGGCGCTTCGACACTCGGCACGCAGTTGCTCGCTTATGCCTATGCAGGCGAGTTCTATCCGGGCGCCATTCGTTCGACCGGTGTGGGCTTCGCCTCGGGCATCGGCCGGCTCGGCGCCATCGTGGCGCCTGTGCTCATCGGCGCGCTCGTGGCAATGAAGCTGCCACTTGAACAGAATTTCCTGGCCATCGGCGTTGCCGGCTTGGTCGGAACCATGGCGGTCATGCTCATCGATCACCGCCAAAGCGCATCCGTGCAACCACCGCAGCAAGCTTCACTTTCCTCGCTCGACGTGCACGCATCCACCAACCGCTAAACAAGTACTTCCGTAGACATGCAGATTCAGGACAACGTATTTGTGGTGACCGGGGCCGGCTCTGGCCTCGGTGCTGCCACTGCAACAGCACTTGCTGAGCAGGGCGCGAAGGTCGTTATCGTCGACCTCGATTCGAATACCGGACAGGAAGTCGCACGCAAGACTGGCGGCGTCTTTGTCAGGGCCGACGTCACGAACGAAGACAGCGTGAAGGAGATGTTCGACTTCGCTGCTGCGCTCGGACCTTTGCGCGGCCTCATCAACTGTGCTGGCGTTGCTCCTGCTGAAAAGGTCATTGGCAAGAACGGCGTGCATGCCCTGGCATCGTTCAGCCGCACGCTTCAGATCAACGTCGCCGGGACGTTCAATGTCCTCCGCCTCGGGGCGGCACTGATGGCGGAACAGCAGCCTTCGGTGGACGGCGAGCGGGGCGTTATCGTCAACACCGCATCAGTGGCAGCCTTCGACGGCCAGGTCGGCCAAAGCGCGTATGCCGCCTCGAAGGGCGCAGTCGTGGCAATGACGCTGCCGCTGGCGCGCGAACTCGCGCGCTTTGGCGTGCGGGTAGTTACGATCGCGCCGGGGATCATGGCAACCCCCATGTTGCTCGCGATGCCTGACGAGGTGCAGAAGTCGCTTGGGGCTTCCGTGCCGTTTCCCCAGCGCATGGGCAGGCCGCAGGAGTTTGCGGATCTCGTGCAGCACGTGATCGGCAATGCTTACCTCAACGGTGAGGTGATTCGACTCGATGGTGCCATCCGTATGGCAGCGAAGTGAGGTACTTATCTTGAACTCGACAAACGATCCAATCGTCGTCCTTTCGGCGGCGCGCACGCCCATCGGTGGGTTCCAGGGCGAGCTGTCATCCTTGACGGCTCCGGAGATGGGTGGGGCGGCCATCCGTGCAGCCGTGGAACGGGCTGGGCTGACACCGTCCTGCATTCAGGAACTGCTGATGGGATGCGTCCTGCCGGCAGGCGTCGGGCAGGCGCCCACGCGCCAGGCCGCTATTCGGGGTGGCCTGGAGCTTGCCACGCCTTGCACCACCATCAGCAAGGTTTGCGGATCCGGGATGAAGGCGGTCATGCTAGCCCATGATCTGATGCTGGCACAAAGTAACGACATCATGATCGCCGGCGGCATGGAATCCATGTCGAACGCGCCGTACCTGCTGCCGAAAGCGAGAGCCGGGTATCGGCTCGGCCATGGCAAGGTCATGGACCACATGTTCCTGGACGGTCTTGAGGACCACTACTGCGACGACACGCGTGGGCGCCTGATGGGCGCGTTTGCCGAAGATTGCGCCGCGACGTATGGGTTTACGCGGGAGGCGCAGGACGAATGGGCGGTGATGTCGACGCTACGAGCGCAGGCCGCGATCGACGCGGGAAGTTTTGCGTGGGAGACGGCGCCGCTTACCGTCGATACCCGGAAGGGACCGGTATCGGTAACGCGTGATGAACAGCCGTTGAAGGCTGATCTGAATCGTGTGCCGACCTTGAAGCCGGCCTTCAAGAAGGACGGGACCGTGACGGCTGCCAACTCGAGTTCGATCTCGGATGGTGCGGCGGCGATGGTCCTTACCCGGCAGTCCATTGCCGACAAGATGCAACTTCAGCCGGTTGCCAGGATCATGGGCCATGCCACGCACGCACAGACTCCGGCGACGTTCACTACCGCGCCGATTGGCGCAATCCGCAAGCTTCTCGACGGATTGGGATGGGCCGCATCCGAGGTCGATCTTTGGGAAATTAACGAGGCGTTTGCCGTCGTTGCCATGGCCGCCGTGCAAGACCTGCAGCTAGATCAGACGAAGGTCAACATTCACGGCGGGGCATGTGCGCTGGGCCATCCCATTGGCGCATCGGGTGCACGAATCCTGGTCACGCTTATCGGTGCACTTCGCAAGACCGGTGGCCGCCGAGGAGTGGCAAGCCTGTGCATCGGCGGTGGCGAAGCCACCGCCGTCGCGGTCGAAATGGTGTAAAAGGGGAAAGCCGCATTGCATCCACCTTGCCCGGATGCAATACGGCCAGGCTGGCGGCAATCGCTGCGTCAATCGCCCATGTGAGCGAACTGTCGGAGTCCTTCGAGGCTCAGGATATGGATTGCGCCGTATTCCATCGCGATCATGCCGGCATCCGCGAGTTCGCGGAGGGCTCGATTCGTGTTCTGACGCGACAGGCCGGAGAGGCGTCCAATTTCTTCCTGGGACAGCCCCAAGGTCCGGTCGGTGGCGGGATAGAGCTGGCGATGGAACAGCTCGGCAAGGCAGAACGCCACGCGGCCTGCGGCTTCGTGAAGCCTCAGGTTATGCACCAGTCCGACATAGTAGCCGCAACGTGCGTTGAGTTGATCGATGACATAGCGGCTAAAGTTATGGTTGTGCTCCAGCAGCCAAAGGAAGGTGTCCTTCGGAACATAAGCAACGCGGCTATCCTTCAGCGCCACAACGGAATACTGCCGCGGTTCGTTCTTCAGTACCGCACCCTCGCCGAACCAAGCGCCTGCGGGAACGCCTGCGAAGGTAATCGCTCTCCCGCATGCGGATGCCGTATCTACCTTGACGATGCCTTCGACCACACCGAGCCAATGGTCGGCTGGCGCACCTCGATGGCAAGCGGTGCCACCTGCGACGAAGTGCTTCTCAAAAGAATCGGCCATGACGCGCGTTTTCTCCTGAGGGGTGAGATGGTCGAACCAGGCGGAACGCTCGAAGAATGACGCCAGCGTCGAACGCGAAATGCGCTCAGAGGCCGGCGGTCGGAGGGTGACCTGGCTCCTGACGTCGTGGGATAGCGATTGCATGTGTAAATCTCTTCGGTTGCCGCTCGGGTCAGTTGTCACGATCTGCTTTCAAATCTGACCGACTGCGTGCGTCGATTGCGTCTATACGGGTGTCAGCTTTCTTTTGTGCCAGGCGCGGTGACGAGTCCGTCGTTCCGTGCGGCACGCAAAACGAATCGCTGGATCTTCCCGCTTGGGGTCTTGGGAAGCTCGGTTGCAAAATGCACTTGCCGAGGATAGGCGTGGGCGGCATAGCGAGTCTTGACCCACTGCTGGATCTCCTCGGCCATTGCCGAGCTCGGAGCGAACGCCGGTCGCAGTACGACAAATGCCTCGATCACTTCTCCCCGGATCTTGTCGGGGGCGGCAATGACGGCGCATTCCGCGACCGCGGGGTGAGTGGCAATCACAGACTCGACCTCAAATGGTCCGATGCGATAGCCGGCCATGATGATGACGTCGTCCTCGCGCGCGGAAAAATAGAAGCTACCTTCGGCGTCCATCTTGCCAAGGTCTCCGGAAAGGTAATATCTGCGATCTGCGGAAAACTTCTCCGCGCTCTTTTCCGGGGCCGCGTCATACCCGTGGAACCACGCAAGCGGACTCTCCGCGACATTGAAGGCGAGACGTCCGACTTCGCCAGTCGGTAGTTCGACATCTTCGCTGCGGTCCAGCACCACAGCCTTCCACCCAGGCATGGCGATACCCATCGATCCAGGTCGGATCTCCAGTGCAAGGCGAGGATCGTGGTGGTTGTTGATGAGCATGCCCGCCTCGGTCTGGCCGTAGTGGTCAAAGACGAGCGTCCCCAAGGCAGACTTGGCCCATTCATTCACATCCGGCGTGAGCGGCTCGCCAGCACTGGAAGCGCAGCGCAGCTTCAGGTCCTGTGGCGGTGCGACCTCTGAACACATGAGTGACCGGTAGACGGTCGGAGCGGCTGCGAAATTCGTGACGTTGCGCTCTGAGAGAATGCGGTAAGTGGCCGCAGCGTCGAAGGCGCCTTTGAGAAGGAGGCTATGGACCCCTGTACTTAGCGAGCCCAGGACGCCGAAGTACAGGCCATAGGCCCAGCCCGGATCGGCCGCGCACCAGTACACATCGCTTGGCAGCAGTCCAATGCCGAACTCGATGTACGCTCTGAACGCGGCAATGGCGCGGATGGGAACAATCACCCCCTTGGGCTTACCCGTGGTTCCAGACGTGTAGATATGAATGAACGGAGCGTCTCCGCCCAGGACCGCGGCAGGTACGTTCGGACGTCCCTCGGCTGCGAGATCGTCGAATTTATGGATCTGCCAGTCGCCAGAAGCGGCGCCATCGCCACCAATGAGGATCAGGTCGCTCACAGCGATGGGCTCGGAGTTCCCGGCTGCGCCGAGCTTGCCAACCTGGGAGGCGTCGCAAATCACGACTTTTGCCTTGCTGCCGGCGAGCCGCTGTGCAATGGCGGGCGGCGCAAACGCTGTAAATAGCGGGACGTGAACCGCGCCGAGGCGCCAGATGCCGACGAGACCAATCAGGTATTCCGCGCTCTTTCCCGCCAGCGTCGCGACTCGATCTCCAGGGCGGACGCCAATGCTATCGAGCCCGGCCGCAAAAGCCTCGGACCGTCGTTTCAGTTCGCCATAAGTCAGGCGCTCTGCGCCCCATCGAGTGTCGACAACGTCATAGGCCACACTATCTGCAGGATGGCGGTCGCATAGCAGCCAAGCGAGACACGCCGACGGCGCGGAGTACTCCAAAACCAGCTCGGCAACCCGGTGTTCGAGTTCGGACGTGAGCCTTAATGTCCTCATAAGTGTCTCTCCCTACGCGAGTGGCTTCGGTCTAGTTGCCGGCCTTAAGTGAATCATGATTTCATTTAAGGCTAAGACGGTAGTGCTCGCCTGTCAAGCCTTGTGGCCACAGGGAAAGTACTAGGATGTGTGCGCGGCGGGGCAGAAGAGAAGTGCCGCTGAATCGAAAATTTGCTCGGGTGTACAGTCTTAAGTGAAATGGCAATTCTGCTTTGGCCGCAGGATAGATGACATTTCGAAGGCCGAGCTAGGCTCAGGGCGTTGGGGGGAAGGTGACCAGGCGTCCGGCGACGCCGCGAAGGCAAAACGTAATGATCGCCGTGGCATGCGAACTTAGAGACGCGGACGCATCATCAGCGCCACCGTTACTCAATGGGGCAACCAAACCTTCAAACAGACATCCGACGATGCAATCTGCCGATGCGGCGGCATTCTGGGGCGGGAACTCTTTGTTTTCCACGCCCTGTTCTATGATCGTCTTGAAAACACGGGAGAGCGCGCGGTGATAAGTCAGACGGGCAGACTCTACGTCCGGCTCGACAGGTTCAGCGACGAGCGCATGCGCAAGCCTTTGGCCACGTAGCGCGCGGCTGGCGAAAGTCCACGCAGCGGCGCCGAGCTTCTCGCAAGCGGACCCATCGCGCATAGCAATGCCGGCAACCACGTCTACCTCGCGTTGCGCCGTCGACCTGACGACCTCGACCATGAGTTCGGTCTTGGACGGAAAGTACCGATAGAGCGTACCGATGGCAATACCCGCGGCGTCCGCAATCGCCGTCATTTGCGCCTCGCGGAAGCCGAATTGTGCGACCAATTCCCGAGCGGCCTTAAGTATCAGGGGATGCTTATCAGCTCCTCGACGGCGAATGCGGACACGAGGACGACTCAATAATTCTTCCATGCGACCGTCCTTCCGATACCCGGCGCGGGGCGTGTTCAGTGATCTCGGCCGCATTATGACATGGCCGGTCGTGGCGCAGGTTTCCAAGTTCAACCCTTCTGCACTCTGGGAGGAAGGAACACATGACTTGGCGGCTTACCGGATGCAGTCTCCACACACATAGTCCGAGCGGTATCGGCTTGGGATGCAAAGCTGACAGCGTTGGACCGAGCGAGAAAGGGTGGGCCCGGCACTTTGGAACACAGGCATTGTCCCGGCACACCGGTGAAACATGCCCACAGCATGTTCGGTTTTTTCTGTTTTACACCTCTGCAAGAAAAAATGCCTGGCACTACTCCTAGTGCCAGGCGACAAAGGTCTGGAGACCTCGAGCAATCAATAGGTGACTATTTCGACGGCATGAATCACGGCGCCGCAACAACGTACAGTCGAGTCGTCGTCACCATGCTTCGTCGTTAGTGTGCGCAGGTGAAGCTAGTTGCAGAATTCACGTCGCCGCTAACGTACTTCGGCCACGTGGGATATTCGCAAAGCGGGCGCGTGCGACCCGCTGTTGGCTCATATATGTCTGTGATGACGAGTTTGTTGGGGGGATTCCCGCGTGTTACCCAGTCATCGAGCACTGTCAGCGCGTCATAGGCGCCCCCAAATTGGCCGCCAAAGCCATGCGCCGCCCCTGGCACCAAATAGAACTTCACAAATTCATCCACGGTCGCTTGCCCATATCGCGTCAACAAACGATTGTAGTAATCAACTGACATCTGCGCAGGGATGAACTGATCGGACTGCCCATGCTGAAGAATCAGCTTTCCGCCCCGTGCCTTGAAGGTGGTCAGATCGGTGGTCGTGGAATCCGTCATGTTACTGACGGCCTGCGTCCGCGCCGTGAGGGTGCCGGGATCAGAAAAGTTAAACGACATAAAGTCTACAAGTTGGGTGCGAGAAATCGCAAAATTGACAAGCGCATATGGGAACGCATAGAAGAACGATCCCTGGATGGAGGCAGGATCCGATAACGTTTGTGTTGGGGACTGACCCAGAGGCGGAAGCGGGCCGTTCCAGAAATCGGTCCCGGCGAGGATGTTGTAGCCGGGTATCGTATGGATGCCGTTAGCAAAATCAAAAGTGGTCGTCAACGGGGTAGCGATGGTGTTGACGGTATTAAGTTGTGCGTCAGACAAGCAGGTATTGCCCGTATCAGCCCCGCCTGGACACCGCAATGTCGACGGATCGAAGTTGCAGGCCGACGGGTTGCTGACGAGGCCATCTGTTGCGCCGTCCAGAGCATCGCATTGGGCCATCACAGCCGCTTTAAGAACTGTCGCCTTCTCCGATGTAATAAATCCTCCAGGTGCAAGCGAGGCCTGCGAGACCCGGCCCATGGCAAAGGAGAGGCCCAGAAGCTCGGAGGCCGGGAAAGTTGAAATTACTCCATCATAGTCGGCTGGATATCGCTGGGCGGCCACCAGGCCTTGTCGGCCGCCTCCCGAGCCACCAATGTAGTAGCTGTGAAGGAAGGATTTGCCATAACGGCGTTGTGCCAGAAACGCTGCGACGTCGTGCGTCTTCTTCACGTGTTCACCGGCGTAGTTCGCCAGAGCTTCATCGTTCTTCAAGAACTCGCCTTCAAAAGAAGTTCCTTGGTGCCCGCTGTCACTGCCGAGGGTCACGAAACCCCGAGCCAACGGCGTCATAGTTCCGGGGCGCTCCATGAGAGTGAGCGCGGAGAGAGCGAAACTGGCAGTTGCCGGAATGGTCCCGTCCAAGCCCCCGCCACCGAAGTGAACGGACTTCTCATTCCAGTTGCTCGGAAGGTCCACTTCAAAGCGGATGTCAGGCGCCTGAAAATCCACCGGATGAATCTTCCCTAACACCTTGCAATATTCGCCCGACTGGTTGCCGGTTTCAGTTGACGCTACCAACGTAGCGCTGGATACAGATGCGCCAGTTGTGGGAAGACCTATCGTCGAAGCGGGAATTTCGAGATTCTGAAGACCCGCACACAACTCGGCTGGAGTCTTGCTTGGCGTATCCGGGCTACTTGGCGACGTCGCGGCCGCCGCAGACGATGCCGTATCACCGTCTCCTCCACATGCAGCAAGTATTGCCGTCGATCCAATCGCGAGAACGAAGCCCTTGCGGACTGTGTGCATGAATGCATGGTACTTCATGTGCCTAGTCTCCTCTGATGTTTTGTAGCAATGGTCTGCCACTCGCCCCTGACCATTGCGTCTCGTCAAGACGCTTCAGTTCGTTTCTATTTTCCTGGTATGAGCGTCAGGATGAAGGCTACCGTGCGGTGAGACGCCACATTGTCATGTGCAAGACAGTACTGTTGTCGATGCGACGGGATGGCGAGGAGTGGGATCGGGGAGAACGTGAGCGGAATGGCGAGCCACACTTCGCCATAAACGTCAGGCGGGGTCGGATGTTTTCTGTGAGGGGCCGGACGGCGGTAGTGCTGGCCGGTGGCGAGGATGCTGATAAAGCTAGGTGCGGCGAGTCGTCCAGTAAAGCGGCGAATTATCTGAGTCCATCAACCGCACATGAAGGCTTCGATGGTTTTCGGTGGCGTGAGCCTCGACGTCCAAACCGGTAAGTCCCAGTGTCTCGGAGTGGGAACCTATGCCTTGAGCGCCTAACGGCCGAAAGGCGGCGCAGCTCGGCCATTGAGGGCGAAAGGAGCAGTGGCTGTTGATGGCCGAACTGAGCCGTCGGATATACCCTTACCCTGCCCGCCTTCACCCGGGCTGCATTGGCCCTCGCACCCCGCGAATCGGCAAAGAGGAAAAAAGAGATCGCCCTCCAAGCAAAACCGGAGGGCGAACATCAGTGACTTCGTTGGCTTACGCCGACCATCACAACGACAGCGCCGCCGGCACATGGCCCCGGCACCCGCGACGAACGGGCTGGCCCCGCTATCGCTATGCCGACGAAACGCTTGTCCTTGTCGGCCACGCGCTTCGCAATCGGAATCCCGCCGTGAAACGCCACCGTCTCGACGCCCTTCGCCTTCAACTTGCTGGCGATGAGGTTGATGACCAAGGCACCGGTGCAAGCCCCGGAGTTCAGTCTCGGGTAAGCCGGGAATTTGGGGGTTAGTGAGGGGTCTGCTGCTGCTCAATGTACTGGCGCAGGATATCCAGTGGAGCCCCGCCGCACGACGCCGCGAAGTAGGACGGGGACCAAAGCACGCCCCGCCGCTTGAGCCACGGATGGAAGTCCCCGAACTGCTGCCGCAGCAGTCTGCTCGACACGCCCTTGAGCGATGCGACGAGCGCTGATAGGGCGACCTTCGGCGGGTAGTTCACCAGCAGATGGACGTGGTCGTGCTCGCCGTTGAACTCTACCAACTCGGCCTCGAAGTCCTTGCATACTCTGGCCAGGATGGCCGAATTCGCGACGCGGCTTAAACAGTTCAAGCGCCAGAAGCTCAATTGGCGCGTGAGCAACCGCAAGTCGCCGAAGTATTCGCTCGGATGGGTTCCGTTCAAGGGCGAAGGCATCAAGTACAAGAACGGGCAACTGCATTTCAATGGTCTTCAGATCGGCCTGTGGGACTCGTATGGCCTGTCGAAGTATGAGCTTGGCGCGGGCAGCTTCAACGAGGACTCGCGCGGGCGTTGGTACGTCAACATCGCTGTCAAGGTGGAGGTCGAAGAAAAACGCGTGCCGGATGGCTCGGACGTGATCGGCATCGATCTTGGTCTGAAGACCTTGGCGACGCACAGCGACGGTGAGAAATTCGAGCCTAAGCGCTTCTATCGCGAGTCTGAGCAAGCGCTCGGCATCGCTCAACGAGCGAACAAGAAGCGCCGCGTGAAGGCAATCCACGCCAAGATCGCAAACCAGCGCAAGGACGCCATCCATAAGGAAACATCGGCGCAGGTCAAAAGACATGCAGGAATCTTCGTAGGCAACGTGAACGCGAAAGTGCTGGCAAAAACGAGTATGGCGAAGTCCGTACACGACGCCGCATGGACCACGTTCCGGACACAACTCAAGTACAAGGCCATCAGGCAATGTGTGGTGTTCGCAGAGGTCAACGAAGCGTTTTCAACCCAAGCGTGCTCGTGCTGCGGAGTCATATCCGCGAGCAGTCCGAAAGGTAGGGCCGGCCTTGGAATAAGGCAGTGGACGTGCTGTTCGTGCGGGTCGGTCCACGACCGCGACACGAACGCGGCCCGGAACATTGCCCGCCTGGGACTTCAGGCGCTCGCTGGAGGAATCTCCGGGGTTTAGCCCGGAGAGGAAATCAAGCATATGCGAGGAATAGGCAACCAACCAGGCCAAGACGATCAGACTGCCGATCATGACGCAGCAGGTCAGTTGCACGGACAACAGACCTGGGTCGACGGTGGTGAACGTGAAACCCAGTGCGGCGAACAGGTCGAAGATCATGGCCAGAACAGCCATGGCGGTGCCGCGATAGTGAATAAACATGATGGCTCCAACGAAAGGTAGAGCCATGCCCATGGGGACCAAGCCCCGGTGGGTGAGAAAAACAGAGTGCCGAAGAATCGGCAGATTCGATGCGTCAGAGACGCGGAAGTAGCGCGCAGGATACCGCAAAGCGTGCCACCGATAAAGCCCCCGACGCTACGGCAGGTCCAATCCGGTCTTACGTAGCCGGTTGACGACGTGCCAGCGGTATTGCGCCGCCTCTGCCGGGTCCTGGACGGACGAATAGTCCGGCATGCGCTCGATGCCCGGCTTGCCCCCTGGCTTCTCGACGCCCACGGGGTCCAAGCTGTGCTGCGCGGCTTGCAACTGCGACAGCGACCACGACAACTCGAACGAGGCAATGGCATCCCAACGAGCGGGAATGGTATCGGCATCGAACCAGATTTCCCCCACGCCGTCCATGATCGCCGTGACCGTGTACTCACTGCCCAGCTCAGACGGAATGGCGCGCACCTCAAAGCGCAGCGCATCTGCGGGCGGATGCCAAAAGACGCGATCCAGCATGCGCCGGAAGGTGAGTGCATCGATCGTGGCCAGCTCGCGGTACAGCGGCTCGCCCGGGGCGGCGAAGGTCTGCTCGTCGCGCGGCCGGGTACCGAGGTTCAGTTCCTTCATGGGGGTATTGGTGCGAAATTGCCGATCGTCCGGCGAAAGACGTGCGAGATCATACGCCTTTCGTCGGACGATGCACTCCAATTCGCAGTCACAATGGCGCATCGGCGGCCGGGCGGGTCGCAGATCTTGGCATAATGCGCGCCACACGCCCGCGAACCCGCCCCAACCATGTCAGACGGCCTTCTCTCCTGCGCGCATTGCGACAGCCAGCCTCGATTCATTGCTAACCGCTTCGAGGCGCTCATTGTCTGCACCGGCTGCGGCATATCCACCCCGCCCCAATCCCTTGACACTGGCCGCGATCAGGCCTTTGCCATCCTCAGCGGCATCTGGAACACCCGAGTCCGTCCCCGCCCAACGGAGCAGCATGAGCTCGCCGTCATCGTACGCAAGGAACTCACCAGTTCCGACCTCGGCACGGTGCTCGCGCTCATTGCCCGCAACGAAGACGATTGGGACACGCGCGGCCCGCTCTTCGCCGCCATGGCCGAAAAGATATTGCAACCCGAGCCCTTCCTGCAGGAACTGATGCCGGCTGAGGCCTTGCTGAGGGATGCCAGCCGCTACCGCAAACTCATGCGCCGCGCCAAGCTGATCCAGATTGATGGCCGCCCCTGGGTACATATCGAGCCAATCGATGCCCTGCCAGGGTCGGTCCACGAGGAGCTGTTCGGCGGCACGATCATCCTGGAGGAATTCCTCGCGCGTGTGCTTGACTGCACCGATGTAAACGGGACTCCCATCTCGGCCACTCTTGGGAAGCCGCCCAGCCCTTGACTTCGCGACTGGCTTGGCAAGATAGGGGTACATCATTTCAGAACAGGAACCATGCACAAGCCTCTGATCCCTGCCGCAACCATTGCCGCCGCCGTCGTCTGCTCCGCCATCAGCACCGCCATCTACGCCAGAGGCCCAGCGACGGATTGTCCGCACATCTTCGGGTCCAACAGCCGGCCTCGCGTCGCCACCACCGACCAGGCCAGCCGCATCCCGCTGCTGTGCTTTTCCGATGGCGCCGCCGTGGTGGATACCAAGAAACCTCGGAATGCGCTCCATCAATCTGGCGTCCTGCCGTCCGTCCGCGCAGTCTTCGCCCGCTGCTGAATCGGAGAAATGCATGAAACGCCTCAAGCAGATCATCCACACCTTCCGCACCGGCAGGGAAGCGCGCTTCTACATTCTGGGCGTCATCGCCTTGGTCCTGTTCTTCTGCTGGTGGGGCGCAACGGGCCACTGGGACAACGACCCATTCCTGCCCCAGTTCCTACGCTAGTGCAGCTTCGCTCGCGAGATGTGGAGCCCGCTCTCCTCGTCCACAGAACGCAAGGCAGCCGGCTGACGCGACGCGTGCAACACAGTATTCACCTCTGCCCTGCGCAGCCAATCCGCCAGCAACCTGCCCAGGGCCGCATAGTCCAGCTGCTCATGCCGGCGTCATTTAGTGTCCGCCAGCCATGCAAGTAGCCGGTAGAGCGCCTGTCGTGTAATACCCAGCGCCTGCGCAGCCTTGGATTTCACACCGTCGGCATCCTTCACGGCCTGAGCGGCGATCTCCGGGGTGATAACGGGGCGCGACGTCGCAGCCTGCACCGAGTAGGTCGACAGATATGCATTGGCCTTTGTCTGCCGGCTGTGGCCCGCGGCCTCGACGATCTTGCGCATCGCCTCTTCATGCCGTTGGCGATCGATCACCTTCCCACCCCCCTTGATTGCCGCCGCCTGGCCGGCATTGCGCTCATACATCTGATGGAAATACTGGTGCCGCAAGCCGTGGGCCGTCACGCCGCACCCATTCTTCGTGATTCCGTGCCTTTCCAACACCGCATAGAAATGCCGCCGCCACCTGGCCTGTGTGTACGACCGCGGAATCAGCGTGCCGCGCTCCGGGTTCGTCTGCAACGCCAGATTGGCGACCTCAATCAGCAGATCGTATTGCCACGTGAACTCGATCGGCACCTTACGCGGCCGCCCACCTTTGGTCCCATCGACCGCGTGCAGATGGCCGGACGGCAACACGTCCTGGAGCGGCCGCAGGCGCCAGCTTTCCTTTGCCCGCAGTCCAAAAGCCGCCTCCAGCCTGAGTTGCAGCGCCACATGCTGGTCGGTACCCGCAATCTCCGCGACCTTCACCAGCGCATTCACGCCATTTCCCTCCCAGGAGCGGTCCTCACGGGCGATGTAACTGCGCTTGTAGTCCGCTGGCCGCTCCACATAGTCATCGATCGAGCCGACCATGTTCGTCTTGCCCATCCACGCGTTCAGCGCTCGCAGGTGCGTCAGGCGCAGCTCCACCGATCCGACATCCAGCCTCTGCTCCAAGACCCAGGATTGCACCAGCCATTGGATGTGCTTCTGCCTGAGGTTGTACGGCGACATCAGCGCGAAGCCTCCCTTGCGCAGGTCCACGAACATCTTCAGCAGCGCTTGGGCGCGTTGCCGTTGCGTCAGTTGCGAGAGCGACCGGCCACTGACACGCGTACCGCTGTGCGGCAAATGCAGATTCTGCGCCGCCAGCACCGCGAACGCGGCTTTGAAGTTCTCGGGGAGGTTGTACGCGGCCAGCACCGCGCGCAGATTGATACCCTTGCTCATCGTTGTCATTGCTCCAATCGCGGAAGCAATCCGCCATCGCGAATGCCCTGCCGCGCGCCCAGCGGGCAGCTTGCTCTGCTTGGTGAGATGCCGCCCCGAACGACATTCAACCTCTTGGTGTGCCGGACTACCACATCCAGCTAACCGGCCACCCTGCCGGAGTCCACTTCTTCCTGTCCTTTAGCGATGCCAACCGATCAGCCCTGAGCATGGAAGCAGATGCGTCCTGACTGTCCGCTATGCGAACACGCGGGCCTTTGCCTTGCGTGCCGCTGCGCGGCCATCCACCCGGCGCATCATCTCGATGCCGACCCTCGCTCGCCAGGACTTTTGCTGTCCTCGCCTTCGTGGTCACTGCCGTGGTGGGTGATTCCTGTTGCGCCGTTTTGGTACCGGTAGCGCCCCCCGGGTCGTCATGCTCTCAGAAGCCTGCGTCGGCCACGTTCGTGACTCGCAATCAGCTCCCCGCCCCGAAGCCAGATCATCTCCGCCGCTGTGTGTCGGGCTTCGTGATCCGTGCTCAGCCTGCGGCTGTAGGGACGTGTCTTATGGGTGTGGCGATTCATCGAGCACTGTCCGGGTGTCCGACTCCGGAATCGTCCTCACTACGGTCCACTTTCACAAACAGACCGCCAATCGGCTTGGTATCGCGGTGTCCGGTGTCCTCACTATCCGACACTGTCCACTTGATCTGGTTGAAAAAAAACCGGATCAAATTCCGGCTTGTACATAGAGGCGACCGACAACCCTTTTTCGGGCGGTGTCGATGCTTGGGATGGCCGCCAAAGTGGCGGCGAGGTCGATGCGTCGGGGACGCGAGAAGTACGTCAAGGATAGCGAGCCTGGCCCACCCGTGCAACCCTCGTGCATTGCGAATCGTGCATGAAATTGGCGAGCTTACGCGGGCTTGACTTAACGGCTTTCCCGGTAGATTCGAAGTGGTTCCAGTCCACGTGGCACGTATGCCTGACTTACGTGGCACACAGGTGCCACGTCCTGAAAAGCGTCGCAGGTGTCCGGCCGGGAAGTGGGACGTAAGTCCGATTTACGTGGCACGCACGTGCCACTTTGATGATCGCCACGAATGCTCTCGCTAGCAAGTGGCACTTACGTCTGTCTTACGTGGCACATGTCCCGCTTGCTGAAGGCAATCACGAGTAGCGTGAAGGCTGGAGCAGATCCGCTAATCGCAGACGCGGCAGATGCCGCAAGCACAGGAGCGCAAGATGAGAATGAGTACAGTCGCCGTCGACGTTGGCTATGGCAACACCAAGTATGCCTTCTCCCAAGGGGGGAAATTGGTGACGCAGATGTTTCCCTCACTCGCGCCCCCCGCCGTGCGAGCCAATGTCACGGGATACGGCGGGGGATTCTTCAAGGCCCGTGACGTAATCACCGTCCAGGTCGATGGCGCCTACTACGAGATCGGCCCCGAGGTTTCCATCAGTTCGGCCTACGGCCAGACCGGCCGCACGTTATCCGAGGACTTTGCGACCACCGCCGAATACGCCGCCCTGCTTGGTGGCGCGCTGCAATACACGGGCGCGACGGAGATCGACCAACTCGTGCTTGGCCTGCCCGTCCATACCGCGCAGAAGTACGCCCAGTATCTACGCGACCGCTTCACAGGAACGCTCAATTTTGGCCATGGCGACATTCCGGTGCGCAGCGTTGCAGGCCTGCCGCAGCCCCTTGGTTCACTCGTCACCTTCATGCGGCAATGCGGACAGGACTATGACGGGAGAAACGCGCACCTGGTGATCGATGTCGGCTATTTCACAACAGACTGGGTCCTGGCGCGTGGCTTCACCATGGATGACACGCGCAGCGGCGGCGTGCCTGGCGGCTCGTCTCGCATCTATCAGCAGATCGCGGACCTCATTGCCGAGCAGGAAGGCGAGCCGGTGGCTGGCATCGAGCGGATCGACCAGGCGCTGCGCGACGCGACCACGCTGCTCTTCTTCCAGAAAGAAATCAACTTGCAGCCGCTGCTGGAGCAGGCGCGTGCGGTCTGCCATGCAGCGGTCAAGGAAGTGCAGACACGCGTCGGTCGCAGCGAAGATATCCGCTCAATCGTACTCAGCGGCGGCGGCAGCGAGCTCTATGCGCACGCGATCCGCGCCGCATTCCCACGCACGCCGATGAAGGTTCTGGATTCGCCCTGCTTTGCCAACGTCCGCGGCTTTTATGACATTGGCTCGTCGCGCCAGCAGTGCGCCGCAGCTTAACGGATGGCCGGCGATGGACAAGATCTCGATACAGATCACGATCAACTCGATCACGTCGCCGGAGCTGCTCCAGTACCTGAAGTCAATCCAGAGCCCGAAGCATCGTGCAGAAGTGTTTCGACGTCTCGCCGAGACTGGACTGGGTGCGATGGGTGCGTCAGGTTCGTTCGCCGCGAGCCAGCACCACATTGCACAAGCAGCTCCCGCCGTACCCATGCCGCCATCCCATGAGGGAGCTGACCGACCTGCTCCACGTTCCGAACAACGACCAGGGCCAAGGCCAGACTTGCGTCCCGAGCCACCGGCACAGCAACCGGTGACACTGGCCCACGAGCAAACAGCCTCCCCGGGCAACGCTGCCCCTACCCCTTCATCCGTGGCCGTTGTTGCGGGTGCACCGTTCGGTGCCGCACCGCCGCCATTTGCCTTAGACATGAATTCGGCCATGGATCGCTTCTTCTGACCACATATGCCGCGGCCTTGATTACGTGCTGCGGCAGCTACAATAGGACCAACTGCAATGAACCAAGGCGGTCTAGCAACATGACAGAATATGAAATCATCCGCTTTTTCAAATTCCTGCTGACGTTCGGTATCGGCTGGGCGCTATGGGAATTTGCGCTCACACTGATCCAGGCCTTCCGCCGCCAGTGACCGCGGCGCGCAAAGCAAAGAAGCCCGACAAAATTGCCGGGCTTCTCGTTTAAGGGGATGGGCGCGCTTAGTGCCGCGTTGGGCGTTGCAGGCCGGCGCAATACGTGAAGGCTGAATAAAAATCCACGTCGGTGTGCTGAAGCTGCGTGGATCCGTCGGCATTGCGACGGTAGACATGATATGTCTCCGCGTCGGATTGGCACGCGGGGACGATACCCGAGGGCAGTTGGCGCATAGCACGGATTTGCAGACGACCCACGATCACCTTGAAACCTTTGAACGACATATCAGAACTCCAAGTAGTGATCTGCCGCAAGGGTTCTCCCCCGCAGGCAGAACCCGCAGGGCAGAAAGAGGTACCGCCCCGGAGGGCGGCATTCACAACGACCGGTTAAGCACAGACTGCTCGCTGGCCAGCAATGCCTTGCAACCGATACGCGGTAAGCCACTGGTCGCAAAAGTCCGTGCCGCGCACCAAAGGGCGATGCACGTGGACGGTCATACCTTCGCTGCGGGCGCGCTTGGCCAAGGCCAGCGCATCCGCCATGCCGGGCGACTTGCGTGTCTTCGGATCGATTTCATCGAAGTCGGCAAAGACGTGCAGCGTATGGATGCCAAGCCCTTGCGGCACGACGAAGCGGCTGAGCAGCACACGATTCAGGCAGCACCAGGTGGGCACGCCGAACAGCATGTGCGCCGCATAAGCCGTTTCCAGCCCTTCGGCCACGCCCAGCACGCCATCGCGCGGCGGCATGAGCCGTACGGCACCGCCAGGGAGGGGCAGCGCCGTCACGTCATTGCGCTTGGCCGGCAGGATTACCCCGTCAGCCGTCACGACGTGCGCCTTGGCCGGTTTGGCCGGATCAAGCGCGGTCCGGTGCACCGTGGCCATGCGGCCGTCTGGCCGCGTGAACTGCGCCACGATCGTTGGATAGCGCCCCTGCACTGCATGCTCATGGCGATAGTCCATCATCGCCAGCCGCAGAGCGCTCGGGCGCGGTGCAACGAGACCTGGCACGCGAGCGGCAAAGTACCGCGTCGCGGCGTCACCGGGCACCAGCGGCGTGGCGCTGGACCAGACTCGCTCGATACGACGGGCCTTGGCCGCGTCACTCATGCCACGACGCCGCATAGGGGGATGCGCTGGCCGGACGATCGCCGGTGCCGGCCCACCCTCCACCACACGGGCAAGCTCGAGGAAGGACATGCCGGTGTACCGGCAAATCAGCAGGATGGCGTCGCCCGCCATCGGGTTGCCATTGGCACACTGGCGGCATACCCAGTCGCCACGGCCGCTTTTGCTATCGTAAGTAAAGCGGTCATTGCCTCCGCACATCGGGCATGGGCCAGGCTTGCCGGTCAGGAAGCGCTCCGGCAGATACTGCAAAACCAGAGCGTCCCATTGAGCAGGCGTCCAGTTCTTCGTGATGTCACTCATTTTCATTGGGATTCACTCCGGTCGGAATGGTTGGTCGATGCCTGAGACAGGCGGGGAAACTCGCTCGCTCAAAGGACACCCCGGCCGAGCCAGAGGGTCTTTTCAGCATGGCGCATCACTGCGGGATGGAGGATGGACGGCGCCAGTGTCGGGCGCACAGAGGAAGGGGCTACTGCCGGCGGCGAAAGCCGGCAGCAGCAGCAAAACAACGTGGAGATGAAGCGAGAGGCGTCGAAGTGTCCGATCGTTCGTTCCGAACTAAAACCGAATCGGATCGTCTTCCTCGTCGAATCCTGCCTGGGATGCAGGCTGCTGGCGCGGCGGCGCGCTCTGGCGCTGACGCGTGCCCTGCTCGCCTTGCGACTGGCGGGAAGGTTGCTGGCCGTAGCCCTCGTCATCACCGGCGCCGCCAATCTGCCGGCTGCCAAGCATCTGCATCTGATCGGCCACGATCTCGGTGCTGTACTTGTCCTGGCCGGACTGGTCCTGCCACTTGCGAGTGCGGATGCGGCCCTCGATGTAGACCGACGAACCCTTCTTCAGATACTGGCCGGCGATCTCGGCGAGCTTGCCGAAGAACGAGATACGGTGCCACTCAGTGGCCTCCTTCATCTCGCCCGTCTGCTTGTCCTTGTAACGGTCGGTGGTGGCGACTCGAATGCTGGCGATGGCGTCGCCGCTTGGCATGTAACGGACTTCGGGATCGGCCCCGAGGTTGCCGACGAGGATGACCTTGTTGACGGATGCCATAGAAGAGTTTTCCTTTTTGAATCAATGTGAACGGGTAATCGACCAAATCCATTTGTCCCACATGATGGGTTGACCGTCGTCGTCGAGCTTTGGCGTTCCGGACTTGCGATGGAATGCCTGTACCTTGACCTTGTGCAGACGCCGTACTTCGACGCGGTCGCCGAGTTGGCAACCGGCTTCGGCGATGGCTTCTTTCAGCCCCTCGCCTTGCAGAGTGTCAACGCCTGTTAGCGTCTCCAGCTTTAGCGCGAACGACGTGTAGGCTCGACCGATGCGCTTGCGATCGGCGAACTCCGCTTCGCCCCAGAAAATGATGGTGCCGTGGTGCACTGAAGCGCCGGGCTCACGGCGGGTCTGCGCTCTGCCGGCCGCTGCGCCAGTGTGCTGGCTATCGCGGGTCGGTTTGTGGGCAGATTGGCGTCCGGACTGGCCCGCGCCGTCGTCGCCTTGCAAGGCAGCGTGCGCCGAAGGCGCTGCGTGGGCGCGGATTGCAGCGGCAATCACCTTGGAGAGCGTCCCCCCCTGATGTTCGCCCGCCACGTTCCAGTAGGGAACCGGATCGGGCAACAGCTTCTGGCCAAAGTGCGTTGCCGTCGGGCGGGCATCGAAGTCGGCCACAAAGTGAACGATGCGCTCGCCCTCGTCGCGAAAGAGATTCGGCACGCCGCCGATCTCGATCTGCACTTCGTTGCGCAAGCCGGTACCGACGGCCGGTGCATTGCACGCAGCCGGTGCGGCGGGCTGCGCCCTTAGGGCGTCCTGCAGCGTGTCGAAGAGTCGCTGAATGAAACTCACAGGCGACTCCTAAAGCAGCGTGCCGCAGCGCAGCCGGCGAACGTCGTCCAGATCGCGCCTGAGGCGGGGGTGATGGAGGATAATGTCTTGCAGAACCTCGGGGTCGACGCCGGTCACAGCGCAGACATAGGTATAGGGCAGCGCCCCATCCCAGTAGCCGAAGATCCAGCCAAGCGTCATCTCGAAGTCGTCTTTCTCGACGGCCTTCCCATGCATGCGCGAACGCAGCAGGTCAGCACAGTCGGCTAGCGACTCGGGAATGTTGTCGCCGCGACGGCTGTCGCAGGCGAGGGTGATCAGGGCGTCAATCATCTGCTCGCGCACGGACTCGCTCCAGTACTTCGGATCGGGCAGCGGGTCGCGTTTGGGAGGATCGACCGTGACGGGTGCCGCCTCCCCGAAGAAATCGAGTTGCCAGGCGGCGGGTTGCATTTCCATAGGTTGCTCCAAGCGGGATCCCCCTTGCCACCTGCCGGTGAGAACGAGGTTCCCACGACAGGTGGATAGGGCCTTCCTCGAAGTGAGGGCGGTACAGGTCAGGCGCTGCGCCGGGCAGCTTCCTGACGTTTCAATGGCACAACGACCGGGGACTTGGCATACACGGGCGCCTGGGGCGCTTGCGGCTGCTCAGGTTCTGGATAGGCAGCTCGCGGCTTGGGCATCGACACGTCACGTGGCGTCGGCACAACGTGCGGTCGACCGATGAGCTTGTGATACCCCCACGACAGCGCGACGATGCCGAGGAAGAAGCCGCAGACAGTGGATTGCGATGCCACATAGATCGCCATCAGCGTTAAGAACAGACGAACAGGCGCACGCATCAGATTGGCCAAGGATTCCATGGTTTTCTCTCTTGAAAACAGTAAATGGGATTTCCCAGCGGAAAGGCCGGGCGATTATTCGATGCTCAGAAGAGCAAGGAATCCTTGAAGCGCCAACGCACTTGCCGGATGCACATGCATCGAGCAAAGGCGCTGGGCAAGGGAGATTAAGACGGAAAGGGGGCGAGGACGAAGCAATCCCAGGGTGACGGTCTGCTTGTCGAAATCGATGCGTCTAGGACGCGCGTGTGAGTAAGACCTTAAACCAGTTTCCCGTCAACGAATCCCCGGAAAGCTCACCAAAAACATGCAGCTCTTCGCGGCTACCCGTCCAACCGGTTGGACTGGGGCCCCGCGGCCGCATTTGCCCCAACGCATCGCACATCCCCCAGGGCGAGCGATTATCGCGCCGATGACACCTACCATAGGGGTAAATACCTACACATATCGAAGGTCGCGTCGTAAAAGAAGTGCGCGCTTCGGCAGCGTCATCTCGTGAAAGCTACATCCATTTCGTCGTCTTTCCGGACCGCAGCCCGTGAATGGCGACGCTATTCTCGCCTTCACAAGAAAATTTGCCTGTACGGTGAACTTGCCGCTTCGCAACTCCTACTCATCAGCCATTTACAACGTATGAGCCAATCCGACCAAAACGAAAACCTGCCTTCGCTTCCCTCAGACAGCCCGCTCGATGATCGGGCCCGTCAGTTGGTGCTACTCGCCAGAGTGGTTCTCTCGGAGCATCTCGATGCAGCGGCAATTGGCCGCATCGTACAAGCGACTCAAGAGATATTCCTAAGCCTGGACCGCATTCAAACTGAATCGCTTGCCATTGGTTCGCGGCTGGCCCAGATCGACACCATCCTGTTCAGCAAGTTCGAGGCAGCATGCGGCAACCGTCAACTTGCCAGGCGCCAGGCGACTGGCCTTCTCACTACCTATTGCCAGCGTGTTCTGCGCATGAGTCGGTCATACATCTTTCTGCACATGCAGATCTACCGCCGTTTCCTCGACAACAATAAGGCGCTCAACCTGTTCAGTATTAGTGAGCTCTCAGTCCTCGTGCGGACATCAGTTTCGGATGACGACTTGCTGATGGTGATGGAGGAGAAGGAGAAGAACAACAAGATCGGCCGGGAGGAAATTCGCCAATTGCTGCGTAAGTCGCGTCAGGCTAACGAGCAATTGCTGGAGGTCGAAGCCAAGCTTGAAGGCACAAGGGAGGAACTTGCGCAAGCTGTGTCCACGCAGCGCGATATGGAATACGAAATTAAACAGCTCCGGGCGCAGGCACAGCAGACGGCTGCCGAACGCGATACCCACCGCGCCGCGCTGTCTGATGCCCAAGTGGATCTTGCTCGAAGCAACAGTTCCGTCAGCAAGTTCCAAATGGCAATTGATGACCTGACCCATGAGCGGGGTCGTCTCGTCGAACAGCTGGCCACTGCCAAAGCCAGGGTCGAGACCAAAGAAGTCCTACGCGAGGTGCCCCCCGCCGGCTACGTCACTATTGAAGCCGCAATCGAGGACGTCAATCAACGATTGGCGGCCGCACAACGGGAGTTAAAGGACACTCTGACTGAGATGGAAGCCGCACACGATGCTGCAACCAGGGAAGCGAACACCCACGCGCTCCTCACCGACTTCCATGCGCATTTTGAGGCCATGGTCACCAAGTTCTCCCTCGCACAACTCCGAGTACTTATGGAGAACAACAGCGCGAAGGTCCGTCCGCTTCTGGAAACGATGGCTTCTGTCGTTGGCCGATACCACTCGGACCTGGTCGCCGCTATCGCAGTTTCACGATAGTCGAGACGCGGTGACGCTGCTTAACCACGGGCGGCGTGTCGGAAGCAAGAAACACAACAACAAAATACTACGAGGAAAGCCCTGTCATGAAGCTTGACATTCTGCGCGGCGACTTCGACAAGCTGGGACTAGCCAGGCTGTCGGCCGAGCGTATTCGCTCAACGAACTATCACCTCACCGACTACATGGAGGAGGCGCTGATCCGACACGCTGCATTTGCGCAGACCTTCGGGATCAGGAAGGAAGAGATCGAAGCTCTGCGCAGGAATGAGCCGGCCTTCCGCAAGGTGATGGGCATGCCGTTCATGACCGTTGTACCAACGATCAGAGCCGTTGCAGACTGGAAGTCGCTCGTCTCTGGTCGCACTACGACGCTTGCCGTCGACAAGATCAAGCATCAGACCCCGGTCCTTGACAGTGTCGACAAGATCCTGCTTTACCACAACAACCGCGCCTACGTCTGGCTCATGGTCGAGCTGCTGCACGCCAGCATCCTGGCGGCCCCTCTTCTTGGGATCAGCCTCGAACTCGCGCAGTACCTGCGCGAGCTTCCGCAGCATCATCTTGACCTAGCCGTCAGCCGCATTCAGTTCCCAGTTTTTCGGTGGCGCATCGCAGAGCCGGTCTTCTTCATCGAGCACGGCGCGGACCGGACGTCCTATGACCTGCTCGGCCACTATTTCATGCAGTTCTCCCAAGTGCGTGCCGAGAAAGCTGAGGCCAAACAGGACTGGACACGTCTGCGGCTGGAGCGCTTGCAGTCTGACGTCTACTGCCGAATGCTCACAGCGATGGGCTGCCGAGCCTCCAGTGTCGCCTCGCTCCTATCGATCAACCCGGCAAAGGCAAGAAAGTTCTATCTGGAACATCATGGGGCGTCCTCGCCGTGTGGCCAAATGCCAAGCTCCGTCGCGTGGCATTTTGAGTCGTCAACCGCGCGGGTCCAGTCCACGCTCTTCCTTTGGCTCTACCGGATCTGCGTGAGCGAGGGGGCTAATGTCCCAGAGGCACTCATCGCGGCCTATAACGTCACGGAGCAAACCTTCGACGTGGACCTTAAGCTCACTGCGGACCGTGCTAGTTATCTGGCGCGAACGATGGCCGAGGAGTCCGAGTTGTCTCTCGCAGCATGCCGGAGTTGCGGTACGGACTACCTTATTGCCAACAGCGCACCGCGTATTGAGTTGAGTCGATCGTACTCCTGCCCCGCCTGTTCCGGCACGTTGAGCAGCGCGCCTTGGCGCCGCCGCAACCGTGGCGGCGAATCGAGTTAGGCGATAGAGCTATTCTCCCCCCTCGAAGTGGCACGGCATACTTGCGGCCCTTCGAGATCTGTCCCAACGCAAAAACAAGAAAAAGGGGAGGTACCTTGGACTACGGATTTTGGTGTTTCCGTGCACTGTGCATGGGCTTTACGGCCTATCTCGCCCACAAGCGCGGCAAGAATCCCTGGCTATGGGGCGCGATGGCGTACCCGCTGCTTCTGTTCGCGCCGCTGGTCCTGCTCTTTGTCACGCGTCAGAAGGCGCGTTCGCTGCAACAGTACCTGGCCCACTACCCCCATTGCCGCACCGGGCGCGGCACGGCTTGTGCCTTCTGCAATTCCAGCAGTATCCGGCTCTGGCGCCGCGGCGGTCTGCTGTCCAATCGAGACCAGCATCTTTGCAACCACTGCGGCTCATATCTGTATGACAGCTAGCGCCTGCGGCGCTACAGCCAACGAGGCAGAGTGACCGGCCCGGGCACCATAGCCTCAAGTTCGGTGGCCGCGCCGCCGTTATTTCAGTCTGCCTTGATTGTCGCGCTTTCGGCTGGGCGAACAGCTGGCTACCTGTCCGCGCCGCGCCCTTGACTTTGGTGGAGGGCCGGTAGGATGAAATAACTCGCTCCGATGTGAGCGCGCCAACCTAATTCCTCGAAGCAAACACACACACAACAATGAAAAAAAATCTGAACCTTGGTCTGTCCGCGGTCTCTCTCGCCTCGCTGCTCGCGCTTGCCGCCTGCGGTGGTGGCGGCGGTGGCGACGAAACGCCGGCTGGTACGCCGGCCACGACGCCGCCGCCAACGCCGACTATTTCGGTGCAAGGCTCTGCGCTAACTGTGGCCGCCGATCCGCTGGCAGTGGTGTTCGTTCCCCAAACGGAAACGTCCACCCGATCTGTCTTGCAATCGATCGCGTCCAATGCCTTCCCCGCGCAGTACCAGAAGGCACCGAATGCCGGGGCGTACACCCAGCTTGGCATCGACGCGAACAGCCTGATCACTCTGAATGGAGGCAAGGTAGCCGACGTCGCCGGCAATGGGGACTTTGCAATCGGCCGCTGGACTGATGGTTCGAGCAGCATTGGTAGCATTTCCGCGAATCAGGGCGCTCACTATGCTGTTGGCAAGCCACTCAAGCTGATTGCCGATCTGAATCCTTCGACTCCTGAGACGAAGGTAGCATGCACCCTGGCAGCCAGCACCAGCCCGACAGCGGTGGGCGGCAACTTCGCGCCCGGCAAGGTGAATTCGGCAACTGCGGTAGTGAACCTTAAGCTGGCGACCATCGAGACGCTTACCCTGGACGCCCAGATCGGTGCAGATAGTCACGCTACGGCCACCGTACCTTATCCAACGACAAACGGGGTGTTCCAGTCCTCCGGCGTATTGCAGCACGTACAAGTGGTAGGCACCGATCCTAGTAAGCCCTACCTGGCAGTCGGCTTCGCAATGCCGACGCCGACCAGCGGCGATGTAACCGGCGTGGTCGTCCTACAGTGTCAGTAAATCAAGCAGATGCATAGAAAAGACGGCGGGAGTACCCGCCGTTTTCCTCCTTTAGCTACTGCCACGCATCGAATTATCCACCACCATCAGAGCACGAGCCGCCCGACGGGGAAAACATATCCTTCGTTGATCCGTTAGCGTAGATTACACGCCACCACAAGCCAAAGTCGTTGTTGTAGCAGTTGCTCACGAACTGTATGTCAACGACCCCCGCACCCCCCGACGAGTTTCGCCAAACGCCGCTCTGGCACGACAAGATCTTGCCGTTTGGATCGCTGCGAATCGCCCCCTGTGGGTCGCCGCAGCCCCAGCCCTCCCATACTTGCTGCCCCCCGCCAGTCGAGGGAACAACCGCTCCGGCCGCATAGAGATAGCCGCTTGACAGAACCGATCCGTCTGCACGCACGTTCCCATACGACTTAACGTCATTCGAATAGACTCCGCCAGCCGTCACATTTCCAGCCACATATGCGCTCCCGTTAGACTGCACATAATTTCCGTAGACACCGCTCCCACTCACATTCGCGCCTGCCGACACATTTCCACTCGCGGTAACCGACCCTCCAGCTCCCACGTTGCCTGCCGCGGATACAGAACCGTTCGACTGGAAGTTCCCCACCCGATTCATCGCCTGGTTGTTGGCATCCATAGGGCCCGTCAAATTCAGCGATCCGTCACGCTTGTAGAACTGGTTCATGCTCTGCGCGAGCAACGAAGTATTGCCAACGCGCATCATCAGCACGCCGGCCTGGTTGCCAGGAAGCGGATTCGGCGCAGACCAGCTCGCTGCCATGCCGGTAATCACGCCCGGACTTTCGGCATAGGACATCCCAGAATCGACGCCGGCGGTGGCAATCGCGCCGGTCAGCTGGTCGGTACGCACGCTGCCCGACGAATCCCGGTAGGCCGTCGTGGAGTACATGACTCCAGGTAGCGTGCAGTTGGTCAGCCCTGCGCTGCAATTGGTCGGCGTCAGATCCACCTTGAATGACAACCCGAGCGGGCTCACATCGCTGAAACCGATCGGCAGCAACTGCAGGTTAATCAGGTCCTGGATGGTCGGATGCAGTGGGCTGGCTACGGTCGCCGTCGCACTGCCCGCCGTGATCGCCGTCGGGCCGGCAGGGCTGCCCGCGAGTACCGTCATGTTGTCGAACACATAGGTGTTGACCGCGCTGGCTACGTTGGCCATGTACTGGCCCGTGCCTATCGCCAGAGCATCATCAACCAGGCTGTTGGTGTTGTGGATCATCACCGCCATCCCGGCGGCGGCAATTGTGAGCTGGAATGCAGCTTCCGTCAGGAACATGGTGACCTCCGTATAGGGGAACGCCCAGCCAGAGGCCAGGCGCGGGTTGTACTGGAACTTTGTCTCAATTCAGGCTGCTACCGATCGCAAAAGCTCACGAATTTGCTATCTCTTTTGAAGGCAGCCGCAACTATGAGGTCTTCGGCGCTCGGCCGGGGGCCAGCATCAGGCGATGTACAGGTCAATCGTGTTGCTGCCACCCGAGCAGGAAACCTTGGTCGGATCGACCGAGCCGCCAACGGCCTTGATAGTGGTGCCGTTCACGACGATCTTGCCGGCGCTTCCCTGGTACGAGGCAACGATAGAGATGCAGGCGGCGTCAGGCTGCTGCGGAACCGTCCATTGAATCGAGTCGTTGGCGCTCAGCAACTGGCCTGGCGCCACCGTCAACGTGCCACCGCCCGGCTGCAGGAGCACCGTCGTGCCGGACACCGTCATGGTCGTCAGATCTTTGAACACGCCGTTACTAATGAGCGCCCCAACGCTCACCTTGTTGTACTGGCCACGATAGCTCGTCTTCACCTTACCAACCACGCCGTTTAGCTCCGTTGTCAGTTGCTGCACTTGCGAGTCAGTCTGGTTGCGCGAGAACAGCACCAGAATCGCCACCAGCGCGATACCGGCCAGCAGCAGGTAGAAGCCGTATTCGTCCAGCACGCCCCCGCCCCACTGCTTGCGTGTGCGGCGGTTGCGCTTGCCGGCGGGCGCGGACTTGGGATTCATCAGGGCTGGCTGGCCAGCGGTGGCCGGCGCGGCGTGCAGAGCGGCTTGATCGGCGGTCAGGGTCTTGGTTGCTTCGGTCATTGCAGGTTCTCCAGGAGGTATCGTAGTAATACGGGGTTGTCAGGATTGGGTGGAATGGACGTCAGGGTTGCGTAGACGGTGCCGCCTGCGCCGGCCGCTTGCCGGCCATGCCAGCCAGTTGAGTGCGCACCTTCATTTCCTGCGCCATGAAGGCAGGCATGAAGGCCAGGCCGGTGATCAGGATGATGAGCACGATCGTCGCGCGACGATTGAACTGCGCGGCGCGCTGTAGCATCAGCTTGGGCGTCGTCACCAGCAGGTCATCGGCGACGGTATGCAGCATCTTGGAGAGGTCGCTCTCGTACTCTGCAATGTCCTGAATCCGGTAGCTCGTGTCGCGGTCAAAGAGTCCCGTGTCGAACACCTTGCCGCCCTCGTTGGGGTTGTATTCGAGGTTCAGCTCCATGCGCTCGATGTGGTGTGACAGGTACGGGTAGGCGTTGGCTCGCATCAACGTAAGGCCGTCCGACAGGCTGCGCAGATCGCCCCCGAAGCGCTTCGTGACGGCCGACAGCCCCGCCAGGAACTGGGCACTTTGGAAGCGACGGAAGAAGTCGAACACCAACACTTTCCGATCCAGCCAAGCGCGATGGCGGCCGACATAGCTCTTGAGCGCCCGCAACACCCACACGCAGGCTCCGACTTCGAGGAGGACGACCATCCAGCCCCAGTGCCGCAGGAAGGTCGTGGTGTTGTGGAAGGTCTTGCCGATCGGCCCGTATTGGCTCACGTCCAGCATGCTGCGGAACGACTCATCGACCTTGGGCCCAACGAGGAAGGCCATGGCCGCCAGATACGCGTGCAGGATGACCAATGTCATCGCTACGCCCGCGAGGGTCAGTGCGATCCCCGCCCGCGCCTCGCCGAGTGCGGCCAGGTTGCGTGCCAGCGTTTCCAGGCCTTCACGAATGTCGCCGCCGTCTTCGGCCACGGCCAGGATCGGGATGTCCTCGTCGGGCACGGTGCCCCGGAAGATTTCGGTCAGGCGCGAACGTTGCATCTGACCGTCGATGCCCTCGGAGCGCGAGAGCCAGTGCGCGGCCAGGATTCCCAACGGCTCGCCGGCACGACGGGCCGCGTCCTTGGCGAAATGATTCGCGATCGGCTCGCCGGGCATGTGCTGAATGCGCTTGGCGAGGTCGTAGTAATACGTGGCCCTCATGCCGAGGAACCGGTACTTGGCCCAGAACAGCTTGTCGGCAAACACACGGTCGCCGGCGCGCAGGGCGGGCGTGCCCACCTTGCGCGAGAACAGGCCAGCAAAGCGTTTGATCAAGTTCTGCGTCATGCGTGAATCCCCATCGCGTTGGAAGCACGCGCCAGCTCGCGTTGACGCCGGGCCTCATAGGCGTCCAGCGACGTGAGCTTCTCCGCTTCGCGCGGATCGACGATGCCGGCGAACACCTTGTACATGGCGACCTCGAACACGGTCTTGCCGGTGCTGTCGGGCACGTCGAAGGCCAACTTGCGTTTGCTGCGTTGGTAGGCAGCCAGCTCGATGTTCTTGGCGTCGCGAATGAAGCTCAGGTCCAGCTCGTCAGGTTCAAACATCTCGGCCACCACCGTGCGCCCGCGTGCCCCGTTTAGATCCGGCAGGTTGGGCCGGCGGCACAGGTCGCACCCTTGCGGGTTGCGCAGCCGGATGCCTTCCACATCGAACTGGAAGAGCCGCTCGATTTGCCTGAGCTTGTTGGCGCCAAGCATGCGCTTCATGTCCGCGCCGCACAGGCCGCAGGTGCAGGTCTTGGGCAGCAGCGCCTGGTAGACGTAGAGGTTCACGAAGCCGGGCGTGGCGAGCACGCTTCGCGGGATGCGCAATTCGCCGTCCGAGAGCCGGTCAGGCGCCGTGAGCGCGCTGGGCGCGTGAACCGTGGTCAGCGCCCGCAGGCCGGCGCCGGCCACGTCGCGGAAGAGCCCCGCCGATTCGTGGTCGCGCATCTCGCCGACCATCACGAAATGCGGGTTCATCCGCTTGATTTGGCGCTTGGCGGCAATGAACGGATCCTCGTCGCGGTTTGTGCCGTCCAGCGTGCGCGACACCGAGAAGTGGTGCGTGCCTTCGGCCAGCAGCTCCACCGGATCCTCAATCGCCATCTTGTTCATCCATGCCGGCAGGCGCTGCATGATCGCGTGCGCGGTTGTGGTCTTGCCCGAGCCGACGACGCCAACCAGCACGGTGCCGCCGCCAAGTTGCATGGTGTTGCGGTCCAGCAGCTGTGCCTGTTGCTCGAAGTAGCCCAGGTCGTGCACGAAGTTGACGCGCTTCGTCTCGACTTCCTCGCGGTGCATCCGCATGACCGTCACGTGGCCGATCGCGCTCTGCATCGAGGCCCAGCGGAACACCACCGGCTGGCCGTCGATCTTGGCCCGGATGCTGGTTTGCTGCGGCAGCACCCGACTGAAGACGCCCTGCGAGCCGCCCTTGCCCTTTTGCCAGACGTGGGAGAGCGTATCCAGCATCACCCCCGTCTCCATACGGAATTCGGGCGGCGCGACCAGATAGCCGTCGATGGCCAGGCGCACCTGCGAATAGCCGCCCTGGTCTTCGACCTCCCAGTGCAAATCAGAAGCCCCCTCGCGCAGCGCGAAGCGGCCGACCGCATCAAAGTTTTGCCACAGCGCACTGGCCGGCCGGCGACCCGCGCCGACGGCCAGTTTGTCGCTTCCACCAGTCGGCTCGACACTGCCGCGCGAGAGCGCGACCATCACCTGTGCCGCAGCCAGATACATAGCGGGCGCAGCCGGGTCGAAGCGCAGGCGCAACTGGCGCAAGATTTCTTCGGTGACGTCCGAATTGGCCATATCCCGCGTGAGGATCAGGGCGAACCGGCCCCGGCCGTCGGCGCTGGCCGCAGCCTCGACCAGCACCGGGCAGATGACGTGGCGCAGCGACGGCGCCATGTCGAGTTCGTCATAGAGCGTCCGCACAAACTCCGGTAGGTCGTCGACCGTCGCGATCTCGTCGACGCGGCCTTCGCCAGCCCGTGGCAGCGGCGTTGCCGCCGCCGGACCGCACGGTGCGCCGGGCGCCGCGGGCACGAACGCTGCCGCGCCGCCTGTCACGACCGTGACGCCGGTGCCGCCGCCCGTGAAACCGTCGGCTTTCTCGCGTTTGCTGAAGAGTCCCATGGCCGCGCTCAGTGTTGCGCCACCGTGGCCGAAAGTGGTACAGAAGCCGTCGACGCACCCATCGGCGAAACCAGGGCAGGCGGCAAGGTGGGCAGCGGCGTGGGCACGGAGGCGCCGCCCAGCACCGGGCCCATCGACGGCAACGGGAAGAACGACGGCGTGTTTTGCGCTGAAGTTGCGCCCTGGGTCGGAAGCGGGCCGGAGCGTGCAGTCCCGGCGCCGCCCGGCTGCAGCATATCCACCAGCACTGCCGCATCTTCCTGTACCACCGGCGCAAATACACGGGCCTTGCCGCGCGTGAGCGTGGTACCGTTTTCGGTGATGGCCGACACGGTATAGCCACGCCATTTGGCGCCCACCTTGGCCGGGTAGACCTGGTCGCCCCAGCGCACGTAGCTGCGCAGCGTCATCGCACCGCCCGCTCCACGCCCGTCCACGCCATAGAGGGCGATGGTCTGCGGAGCGCGCTGGACCGCGGACTTGACTGCCACACCAGCCGGAGCGGCCGACACCGCGGCGGGCGGCGCATTCTTGTCCAGCTCTTGCTGGAGCTTCTGCAGCGCCACTTTGGCGTCGGCATCAATCAGCTTCTGGGTGAGGGACTTGTCATCGTCGGCGAGTGCCAGGCCAGCCACCAGCAAGGCGAGTGCGGCGACAGCGGCGGCGCGAATCGGGAACGGGGTTGCACGCATGGGAGAGTCCTTATCAGTCGCGGGCGAACGCATCGCCATTGACCGTCAACATGAATTTCGATTGCTTGAGATCCGGCGCAGCGTCCAGATTCACCATGAGGTCGATCGCCTTGACGGTGACGTTCGGCGGGAAAGCCGCGAACTCGGTCACGTTGCGCAGCGGACCGGAGATCTCCCACGGGGCCGACAGCACCGGGGGAAGGAGCGAGGCCGGCCCTTCGGGCGGCACCGTGCCAAAGATCGACAGGTCCTTCAGCTCCGCCTTGGTGGCTACCGGGCGCAGCGTCTGCAACTGGGAGCCGAAGCCCACCCGCAGCGCCATCGCCTTCGGCGGCTGTTCCAGCACCGCACCGAGATTGCGCGCCTCACCCACCGGCACCTGCGCACTCACGACCGCCTTGGTGTCGTTGGCCTGGAACACCGGCGCCCCGAAGGCGTCCGGCAGCGCGGCCACGAAGGTCTGGTTGGTGAGGCGTTTCGCGCCCTGCCGAATCTCATAGGTCAGGGTGCAGTTGGCCGTGGGGGTCACCACGTCCGCGCACAGGATGCTAGCGAGCGACCAGCCCCCAACCTGCATCGGCACATCGTTGGCGAACCACTGCGCCCAGGCGGGCAGTGCGGCGCGAGCCAGCGCCACCGGCCCGGCGGCTCGCGCGGCCAGATCGTCCGCATAGCGCTCTGCCGGTGTCTTCTGTGGCGGCGGCGGATGCAGACGGCGTTGGTAGGCAACGTACTCAGCCTTGCCATACGGCCAACCCACGGCCGCTGCGGCCGCCAGCACGGCCAGTGTAAGGACCCACTTTCGTTGGCTCGTGGCGCGGGGCTTCTTGAGGAGCGCAGCCGGCCCGGCATGTGCCACGAGCATGTCCAGCGTGTAAGGCACGTGCGTGACATGGCGTTCCGGCGGCAGCAATGGCAACAGCTCGGGCGCGTTGCCCACCAACTTGAACTCGCCGTCGCACTTGGCCGGGAAGTCCGCCGCCAGTTGGGCGAGCGTCTTCTCGTCGCGCACGACCTGGTCAAAGCCCACCCGCGGGCGGCCCTTCACAATGCCGCAGACCAGGTACACCGGTGCCTGGCCCGGTGCTTCCAGCCGGAACACGAACAACGCATTGGGCACCAACTCCGGCAGGCGAGCGATGGCCGCCGCGCCGGAGTACAGTTTGTCCTTGATCTTCGCCTGGGCGTCGGCCGTGTCCAGATAGCCCATGTGCAGCGCCTGGTCATCGTGCCAGATGCGTGCGGCCCGCACCTCGCGGGCAATGTTCGCCGCGAGCGCCGACGGGGCATCGCTGCCCGTCAGCGTGCGCCACTGCATGCCGAAGACGAGCTTCTTGCCCTGGATGTCGAGAATCATTGCGCTTCGCCCTGGTCTTGCACCATCACGGTCGCCAGCACCAGCGTGAACGTGCGCGACTTGCTGGCAGTCAGCGACCCGCCAAGGATGGTCGGCAAGTATTCGCCGAGCGTGCGGTGCGAGAACTGCGAATCGGTCTGATCAAATGCCGTCACAATCACGGTCTGGCCGTTGCGTACGATCAGGTCCTGTGCAGGGATCCCCTTCGCCACAATCTTCGGCACCTGCACCGACTGCTGGTTGCTGCCCGAGCCAGAGGTAAAGGTCTCGATCGGACCATCCAGCGCCGACTGGTCAAAGGCGAGCGTGAGGTTCACGTCGTCGCGGGTGGTCGCGTCTGGAAACAGGGTCAGCTTGAAGCCGACCGTGCCGGTCGACGTGGTGATGCCGGGAATGCCGCCGGTGCCCCCGACCGTCGTCGAGGCTGGCGTCGTCGACGACACATAGGTGAATTGCCTGCGGTTGTTGTATTGAGCGCCGTGGCGATTGCGCAGCGCCATGGGGATCGTGACGGAGGTGGTGACCGTGCCGTACTGCTTGAGCGCATTGACGATCGCCTGCGTGCCATTCCATCCGCCCGATGTGATCCCCAGGCCGAAACTGCCGGCGTTGGAGGAAACAAGCGACGCGGGCGAGAGCGCCGTGAATGTGAAGCTCGGAATGTGCTCCAGCGCCTTGGTGAGCACCGCGTTCCAGTCCGCTCCGGCTTCACCATTGTCAGTCACCGTAAAGTCGATGGTCTGGAACTTCACGTACACCATGCGCGAGTAGATGGCAATCTGCTTGCGTACGATCTCGTCGGCCGCCTCGACCGCTTCCTTGGTGTCCTTGAGGGTCAGGATACCGGTGGCCGGGTTCAGCTCGGCGCGGCCGACCATGGTCAGTGCAGGCTCGATGCTCTTGCGGATGCCGTCCATGTCGTCCAGCTCCTTGGCCTCGGACTTCACGGCTGCATCTATCTGCGTGGCCTGCCCGCCGCCGCCCACGTTGGCGTTGCTGCTGCCCTGTGCGCTCTGCTTGAACTCGGTGGTGAACGAACTGGTACCCGCCTTCATCGGCAGCTGCCACATCTTGGTGGTGAGCCGGTAGAAGCGAATCACGCCCTTGGCGGCGTTGTACTCCCAATTGATCCCCAGGCGCGTCGCAATCAGGTCGAGCATATTCGCCAGCGGCATCTTCTCGCTGTTCTTGAACTCGACGTTGAGCGCCGTCTCAATCAGCGGAGTGGCCTGATTGGCGGCAGCCGGGCTCGCGCCGCCGGCAAGCAGCGCCCCGGGCAGCGGGCCGTTCGTGGCCGGCGCTGGGCCCAGGCCCATCGCAGTAAGCGGATGGGCGCCTGCGGCGCCGTTCTGGCTCTGACTGCGCAACTGGCCGCCCGCCTGCGTCATCAGGCTGCGCGGCATCAGCAGATTGGCAGGCAGATACACGTCGGACTCGATCTTGACTGGGATACCGGTCGCCATCGTGATGCGCTGCGCAGCGACGGCCAGCGGCATCACGCGCTCGGGGAACATGATCCAGGTATCGACATTGTTGCGCAGCGCGACCGGCAGGGTTACGTTGCGGGCAGTTGGCACGGGCTTCCCAACGAGGTACGGCTTCAAGACTTCCTGTTCAGCTTCGACAGCAGTGCGATCGCGGCGCATCTGTGCGTACAGGCTCTCGGTGCGGGCCATCTGTTCGGCGCGTGCGTCGTCGGCGGCCTGGCGTGTGTCCCGCTGCAGCTGTGGCGACACGCAACCGGCCAGGGTCGAGCACACCAGCACAGCACCAGCGGTCGGGCAAAAGAGTCGGGTCAATTTCATGGGATATCGGCTCACTGGCTGAGGTCGCACTTCGTGGTCAGCTTCACGACCCGGACGACGTTGTTGGAGTAGAAGCACGGCTTGATGATGTAGTCCGTCATCTCGGTGGAAGACAGCACGCGGCGCACGGCGGCCTTGAAGTTGCCATCGAACACCTCGCTGCCAACGATCGGTACGTCCTTTTCCAGCTCCCACGGCGCAGCGCTCCAGCCGGCGCGCGACGCCCAGGCTTCGATCAACTGGCGGAAATTTCCGTCGACCGGCGACACCGCCCACGTGTTCGACGCGGCGGGCAGCGCGGGGGTGGCGGCCGGGATCGTGGCGGCGACGGTGGCAACCTGGGTGGCCGGGACAGGCGCGGCCGCAAGCTCGGTGGCCGGCTTCGCAGTCACCATGGATGGCGGTGTCGAGGCGGGCTTGTCAGCGGCACGCCTGGTATTGGCGGCAAGCAGCTGCCAGCCGGCACCTGCCAGCGGCGCGGTCGGCTCGAAATGGCCCCCCGCATCAACGCCAAACGGCGAGGTGCTGGCCGAAGTGCTGGCAGGGACAGCGGCATGCGCCACGGCACACAGGGACAGAGCGCTCGCCGCGAAGAGGGTCCGGCTCAACCGGGCAGGAGAAAGAGGCTGGAACATGTGTCGTATCTGGAATCGGGATGCTTGTCGTTACTTTGGCTGCGTGCTGAGCAGGGTCTGGTAGATGCGGTTCGCGTAGCGCATCCGCTTGTCGTGGGCGCCGGCGTTGTAGCAACCCACACCCGCCCAGGTCGCGCCGACGCGGTCTAGGCAGTCGCGCAGGATCCATGCGCCCACATAGGCGCTCACACACGGCTCGAAGAGCTTGGCGCGCGTGATGCCGTAGCGGGCCAAGCGCGGCAGATGCACCGAATTGATCTGCATGAGGCCAATATCCTCGGTGCCATTAGTGTTGCGGTTGACCGCATTGGCGCGCATGCCCGACTCATGTCGGGCGATAGTCCGCAGCAGCAAGGCGCTGAGCTGGTGATAGGCCGCGGCGTCGTCCATGCAATCGGCATGGGCGTTACCGCTCACGAGCGCCGAGGTGGCTGCGCACAGCGTGAGGGCGACGACACCGGTCGCAAAGCGCTGGATCATTGGGTCACCGCCCGTTCGTAGAAGCGCACTTCCGGCACACGATCAACCTGCACTACATTGCCATCGGCCACGACCGTCAGATGCGCCGATATGCCGTTGAACTTGTAGTAGCGATCCTTGTGCTCGCCAGTGCCGCGCCGGCTCTCGTCGAAGACTGAAATGCTGCCCATCGACTTGTCAAAGCTCAGATAAGTCGCGCCATCCTTCTCGAACACGCGCGAGAGACCCGCCTCGTTCTGTTGCGCAAAGAGGTAGTGAATGCCCGGCACGCGGGCCACTTCCACGGCCTTGCCGCCGCCGCGCACGGTGAAGCGGTCCACGGTGGCCAGCGATAGCGTCTTGTCCTCATCGCGCCACTCGGTGGAGAGCCGCTTCCCCGCCGCATCCTGGAACAGCAGGTCCCCCGGCTTCTGGAAGAAGCGAATCTCGATGCGGCCCGCCTTGGTATCGCGGATCGCATTGGCGTCGAAGGCATTGGCGAGCGTCAACGGCTCGGCGGCAGCGCCAGCGGCCGGTGCTGGCGCCGCGGCAGGGACTGTGGCGGACGCAGCCGTAGCCGATGGCCGGACGGACGTCGGTGCCAATTCGGCGGCCACCGGTGCGGTCACGGCCAGCAACGAGGCGGCCGGAGCATCGGCGCCGCGGCGGCTATCCACCGCAAATGCCTTGGGCGCGGTGGCGCGCAGGGCGACGTGCCGGCGCTCGAATTCCACTTCGGCGTACAGGTTGCGTTGCTCGAGTACCCGCCCAAGCGCCTGCAGCCAGTTCTCCCCGGCGGCGCTTTGCAGCGATACGTCTTCGGTGAGCGCAATGTCCTTCTGTGCCGAGCCCGACCAACCGGCCGGTGCGAGCGACTTCACCATCGCGGCCAGTGGCATCACCGACCGCCCGGCGCGCACCAGCGCGAGGTCGCGATGCTGACCAATCAAGGCGATGCGTCCCGAGAAGCCGGCGAGGCTCCCCGGCAGGTCGCCCACCGGATTGGCCGGTTCGCCGGTGAACCCGTTGGCGCGCTTCCAGCGAGCTACGACGCTTTGGCCGTTCACGCTGTAGCGCACCACGTCCGGCACGCCGTCGATGACCCAATACGGGCCGTTTTGCTGCGCGCCATCGGCCGTCACGGGCTGCCCGGCTCGCGGCTGGATATAGGTGGACTGACCATCGTTGAAGATCAGCGCCGGGCGCTCGCTGGCGCGCGCCACCACCTGATAGTCAAAATCGAGCGGGTCGGTATCCGCCGCGACGGCAGCGCCGCTCACCGCCAGGGCCAGCACGGAGCTCAGAAGCGGCTTCTTCATGGTTGAGGGGCCTTCAGTTGCTGAAAGTGAGTCATGAATCGGGCGAAGTACGGCCCGCCGCGCGCCGGATCGGCGCTGTGGTACCAGGCCACCGCCTTCATTGGGGAGCCGCTGCGCTGCAGGTTTTCCGTGAGAATCGCTTCGGCTGCGCGGATATTGGTCGCGGGGCTCAGCGCATCCCACGCCGACGCGAAGCGCTTGCCGTGGTAGCACCAGTTGATCTGCATGATTCCGACGTCGAAGTCGCAGCGCTTGGCGGCCAGGAGCTGTTCAATCGTCGCGTGCGCATCCTCGCGGGTGGCGAAGAACATGCCGCGGCCGGCAACGTTGAGCGTCCACGGCCATGGACGGCCGCGATAGGCCGATTCGTTCATGGCGATGCCCGCCAGAATGCGGGGTTCGACCTTCTGGCTCATCTGCGTGAAGGCCTCGGTCTTGGCCGCGCAGGCCCAGCCACCGCGTCGCTCGACCAGCGCCACCTGTGCGCCATCGTCCAGGCGTTCCGGGCGCAGCCAGCCGTCGCGTGCCAAGAGCGCGGCGAGCGGCACAGCTTTCCCTTGCATCAGCACGGCAGGGGCCTGGCCGGCTTCCGTGCGCAGCGTCGCGCCAATCCATCGCGCCGACCAGCCCAGAAATGAGTCCAGCCCGCAGTAGAGCACCGGCTTGCCCGGCATCGTCACCACGCGCGCACCCGCCGCGTCACGCACGACCAGCGCCGTGGGGCTCACCATCGCTTCGATGGTCTGCGCGCCCGCGACACCCACGGCGAGTGCCAGCAGGATTGCGACAGCATACTTAGTCCCCCCCTTAGTCACGATAGGGCTCCAGCACGATGTCGTGTTTCACCTGCACCAGCAGCTTCTGGCCGGGCTTGGTGGTGATGGTCGGGCGAATGTTCTGGTTGCGGTTCAGGATTGTCTGCGCGGTCTGCGCAGCGACCTGCCCCGCCGTATTGCCGTAGGTGGTCAGGCCATTTGGGCCGACCGTTGTGGCGGTGGCGGTATCGTTAAAGCGATGCTCGAGCACGCCAATGATCAATGCGCCGGCAAAGATCTTGAAGAAATGGTTGTTGACGTCGCCACTGATACCCGCGTGGCCATTGGGGTCGGCGCCGCCCATGCCTAACAGCGGTACCCACTTGCCATTGGGCAACTGCATGCGCACGAACGCGGCGAGGATGCGCTCCTGCCCTATGGCAATGTCGCTGCTGTACGTGCCAACCAGGGTGGCGCCGGCCGGGATCGCCTTGCACGTGCCATTCACCGTGTCGTACACATCGTTGGTAACGGTCGCGCGGAACTCGCCCGGCTTGTCCGAATTGAGGCCACCGACGAATGTGGCGGGAATCACGAAGCCCTGGCTCACCGTGCACGGCGCGAGCTTGCCGGCGAACCCGGTACGGGTAAAGCTCGTGCCCGCCGCGCCGCGCAGGAATTGCGTGTCGCTCGATGCGTCACCGCCCTCACCCATGCCAGGCGTGCCGCCAGCGCCACCCACGCCACCCGCCCCATTTATGCCGGCCACTGCGGCCTGCTGCTGGGCGCGCATCTGCGCGGGATCGACCACGCCGGAGAGGTCCGGCTGGCGCTTAACGTCGCGCCGCATGGCCTTGCCGTCCGATTTGAAGATCGGCGAGGTCATGACGGTATCCAGATCGTTCGCCTGCTTCAGTTCGCCGGCAGACGCGCCAGCGGCTGTCGCGGGTTGCACGAAATCCTTTGCGGTCATCACTGGTGCCGTGGCCGGCTCCGGCTTGGTCGCCTGGTCTGCCTGCAACGCTGCCTGTTTGCGCGCTTCCTCCTGCTGCTGGCGAATGAGCTGATCCAATCCGCCCTTGTCGGGCGTGCTGGTGCGCTCTTGTAGCTTCTTGGCTTTTTTCTCCTCGGCCTGCTTGGCCAGGTCCGACTCCATGTTGCTCTGGTAGAAATACCCAAGCGTGCCCACCAGCACGGCCGCCACCACGCCAAGCGTGGTGACGATATTGCGCGGCACCTTGCCGCTGGTCAGATGCTCTTTGGCGTCGGATACGTCGGTCACGGGCTGCTTCACGATGTGCGCCTCACTCAGAACAGGCCGAGGAAGCGACGCTTGCCACGTAGCACTTTGACTTCCGTGTCGCCCGAGCGCAGCGCGATCTCGTCGGCCAGCCGCTGCATCACGAGAAACTCGCCGCGGCGAATGAAGTTCGCCACCACGAAGTCGCTGCCGTCCTTGTACAGTGCCACCGGCCAGTCCGCGCCGCGGGGGATGCGCATCCAGATGGCGGTGCCGTCATCGAACACCGTCTCCGGCTTGAACGCGGCGCTACCGTCCACGCGGTAGTCAAAGTTCAGCTTGTCCGGTGAGACTGCGACGGCATCCGGCGCCGACGTTGTCGGCTCCCGCTCGGCCGCGCCTGCGCCATGCTCCGCCCGCGCCTTTGCCTTCGCGCCGAACGGCTCTTGCACGCGAAAGCGCGCCTTCTGGTAGAAGATCCCGCCCAGCGGCGAAGACACCAACGTGAATTCGTAGCTGCGCTTGTTGGTATTGACCGACAGCGTATTGACCAGCCCGGGTCCACTCGGCTTCACATAAAGGTGGTTTGCGCCGTCCGTCTCGAAGCTCCAGCGGATGTTCTCGCCCCACGCGGGATCGCCCACAATCTGTTCGTCGGGTGCGAACTCAATGGTGGTCACCTTCAACGGTGCGGTCAGCACGCGGAAAATCTGATCGGCGCTGTAGGGGAACACCACCAGGCGTGAGTCGCTGGGCAAGGCTACCGGCTCGACCCCGCCGTTGAACGGGTTCATCGGATTCATGGCGTCGGCCATGTCGCCGATCCCCAGTGCGGGCAGCGGCGCCTTGCGCGATGGCTTGTCGGCCGAAAAGCCGGGGCCCGCCGACAGCATCAGGCACATGGCCGCAGTCAGGCCAACGACGGAAAAACGGGAACGCAGGGATTGGGACATGGCGTAGGTGGCCGACTCAGGCGGCAGACTTCTGGATGCTGAAGAACACGGGGTAGATGCCAAATGGGTTGGCGGTCAGTGCCGCGTCGCTCTTCGGGGGATCGATCTGGTAGCGGAAGGTCATGGCGTAGCGCTGCTTGCGCGGCTTCGCCCCTTCATCGCGGGTTGCGGTGACAAACTCCACCGCAACCGTGTTGTCCGGCAGCAGGGCGATGTTGGTGACCTGCACTTCGCGCACCAGCGACGGGCTCTGCGCGATGGCGCGGAACGGCGCATCTTCGGACAGCCAGTCTTCGAACTGCTTGCGCGCGGCGCCCACCATCTGCTTCTTGACGCTGTTGATGTTCTGGAAGATGCGCGAGTCTTCGATCTCGGCGGTGAGCACCGGCTCGATGGTGAACATGCGCATCACCACGTCCTTGAAGGCAACCTGGATTTCCAACGCCTTTGGCTGGTAGGCCTCCAGCTCTCGCGCCACCGGCTTGCCGTTGGCGTCGGCCGACACCCCCACCACGCGCACGACTGGTTCGGGCGGCTGGCGCGTCATCACAGCCGCTACGGCCACCAGCGCTGCGACGAGCGTTGCCAGCTTCCAGTGATTGCGCTCGACCAGCACGCGCGCCGTGCGGTCGAACAGGAACAGCGTGACGTCCTCACCCGCATACATGCCGGGCGCTGGCGAGAGGACCTTCTTGGAATCGTTGCGGCGTGAGAACAGTGGCATACGGCACCCGTTTGGATGCCGCTAATTGAACCAGTGAATCAGGCCAGGTTGAGATGTGAAAGCTATACGATTATTGACAGCTTTCCGCGAATCCCACGCTACTGTGAGTGCAACAGTGCCGCAACGCACCTTCCATCTGCGCCACGGCTCGCGAGTCTGGTGTGCCGCTCAACCATAGCAACCCACGAAGCAGGTTCTTCGACCGCAGCCCTGCACGTGGATGCTCGGGAGCTTTCGCAGTGACACAGCGCCGTGGGTCGAGAAGCTTCCGAACTAGCCGCCGGCCAATCCTGAGAAAGCTCACACATTTGTATCGTCTTTCCCAGAATCCCAGTCCAACCGGTTGGACTGCGCCCGGATACTCCGTTTCATCTCGCCATTTCGCATCGGGTCAGACTGTCTGGCCGAGAACTTCCAGTTCACGAATAGGCGCAACGTCACTTTGCCACCCCGTAGAAAGCTCACGAAAATCGCATAGCTTTCGGCCGCACACGCAGACGCTGAACGAGAACAATAGCGGCATGTCTGCACCTGCCGCCTCCTCCCCCCTGCAATTCGACCAGCTCGAAGCGAGCGCGGTCGCAATGTTCTTCGAGGCTCTTGGCCCGATCAAGCCCTATGTCGAAGTGCCGGACGTTGCCGAGGTCATGATCAACCACGCTGATAGCGTCTGGATTGAGCGCCACGGCGAGTTGCTCAAACTCGATATCCGGCTCGATCCGGCCATGCTCGAAGGTGCAGTGCGTGCACTCGCCGCCTCGGTGCAGAAGTCCGCGGTGCGCGGCACCGACCAAGGCATCATCAACGCCGGCTACCAGGGCATGCGGATTGCCGCCGTGATGCAGCCCACCGCCATCGACGGAAACGCGCTCAGTATCCGCCGACACCGCGAGCAGAACCTCTCCCTTTCCGACTACGTCGAGATGGGCGCGTTCTCTGCCCGAGTGGCCCGCAACACCGCCGACGACAAACCGATCTTTGACGGCCCAGTGGAGGATGAACCGCTAAAGGCAGCGCTCACCCAACTGGTCGTGCAGCGCAAGAACATCCTCGTCGCCGGGGGCACGTCCTCGGGCAAGACCACCCTCCTAAACGCGCTGGTGGCCGAGATCCCCCACAGCGACCGCGTGCTGTCCATCGAAGACACGATGGAACTGAAGATGACGGTGCCCAACAAGGTCCGCCTGTTGTCCAACGCTGACACCCGCGTGACCACGCAACAACTGGTCGCCCTGTCCCTGCGCTTTCGCCCCGACCGGATTCTCGTTGGCGAAGTGCGTGGCGGCGAGGCGTACGACCTGCTGCAGGCGCTCAACACCGGCCACGATGGCGGCATGGCGTCGCTACACGCCAACAACGCCCGCTCCGCCCTGTCGCGGCTCGAAAGTCTGGCGATGCTCGGCATCCCCGCCGGCTCCCGTTGGGAGCTGGATGACATGCGCAAGCTCATCGCCGAATGCTTCCACTACGTGCTGCACCTGCGTCGTACCGGCGAGATGCGGCACGTGTCGGAAATCCTGGAGATCCAGGGCTTCAAGAACAACGACTACGTCGTCAATCGCGTTTTCTAACTGGGAGTTCGCCACACCATGCTTCGATCCAACCCGCAACCGGGGATGCCGTCCAACACTACCGTGACCCGTTCCCAACACACAGCCTTGGTAATGGGCGCGGCACTGATGCTGTGCGCGCAGAGCGCCATGGCAGCCGACCTCGGGATCTTCAGCGGCCTGACCAATATGATCTGCTCGATCCAGGCACTGGTGAGCGGCCCCATCATTTTCGTGATCGGCGTGGTGGTCATCATTCTGGGCGCAATTGGTATCGCCAACTCCGAGTCGACCATCGTAAAGGTCGTCATGACGGCCATCGTCGGCATCGGGCTCGCGGCTGCCGCCATTCCGATCGCCAAAAACCTTGGCCTGACTCAGTACTGCTGATCATGCGCCAGCACGCCGTCAGCCGCTCGCTCTCTCTGCCGCGCATGCTCGGCGGCGCTGTGCGCGGGCTCGCCATCGCCAACGGAACCATCACCGCCCTGCTGTGCTATGCCACCTACACGGGCGGCTTCTGGACGGTGGCCGGGTTCTTCCTGCTTGGCCTGTGTGTCCACTTGTTCCTGCGCTGGCTCACCACCAGCGACCCATGGTGGAACCTCGTGCTGAACGTCTACAACCACTACGGCGACGTCTACGAGTCGGCCCCGTGGCACGGCAAATTCAGCCCCCGCTTTCGCCGCCCCTACGGCTTTGATAGCGATCTGCCATGCTGAAACGCCGCCCCATGCAGGAAATTGCACCGTGGATGACGCTGGTTACCCCCGACCTGGTGCTAAACAAGGATGGCTCGCTGCTGGCGACCTTTGACTTCGATGGCATCGACGCAGACAGCCCCAACACGCTGGACGTGTCGGCCGCCCGCGACCAGCTCGATCAGGCCTGCCGCAGCTTCGACAGCCGTGTGACCGCATGGTGGCGGCTACGCCACCGGCGCACCCGCGACTACATCGGCGGCACCTTCCCCGCCGCGTCCGACGCCCGGCTCGATGCGCTCAATCGGCAGCACATGACCAGCGGCAAGTACTTCCGCAACTCGCATTCGCTCGCGCTTGCCTACACGCCGGAGAACGGCATCGACAAGGTGTTCGAGCGCATGGCCTATCACATGACGGTCGGTGGCAAGAACTTCGCCATCGCCGCCTTCGAAACCGCCAAGGACGTGCTGCTGGCCCGCAATGCCTTCGCCTTCGACTTGCAACGCACCGAGGCCGACGCCAAGCGCTTCGAGTCGATGCTGGACGCCTTCACGGGTGGTGTGAGCAAGCTCGGCCTCACCCGCCTGTCGATGCAGGACAGCCTGGCTGCGCTGCATCAGACGGCCAATCCGACCGTGCCGCCGCGCCGCGTCCGCTTTCCCGTCACGCTGCTGGATACGCATCTCACCGAGTCGGAAGTGACCAGCGGCGCCGACAAGCTGTTCTTCGAATCGGCCCACGGCAAACGCTTCGCCGCCGTGGTGGCCATCAAGGAATGGATGGGCTTTCAGGAAGCCGCGCTCGACGTGCTCACGCAGATCGACGCGGAACTGGACATCTGCATCCTCTATCGATTCCTCGACACCCACAAGGCCACCCACTACATCGAGAAGATCCGCCGTTTCTACAAGATGGCGAGCTTCAACCTCTGGTCGATCGTCAAGCAGATGGCGGCCAAGGAGGAAACGCAGAACGACGAAGGCCGCGAGCAACTGGCAGCCGAAGCAGGCGACGCGCTGCGCCGCCTGACCGCCGAGGGGCAGCAGCACGGCTTCGTCAATATTTCGGTGATCGTCTACGGCGACACCAAGGCCGAATGCGAGGATGCCGTGAGCGAGGTGGTGGGTGCCATCACCAACGCGGGTTTCGGCCCGATCCGGGAGAAGGCCAACCTGCTGCCGGCCTGGAACAGCACCCTGCCTGGCCGTTGGGACAAGCAGCGCCGCCTCCAATTCGTCGAAACGCCGGCGGTGTCCGACATTGCCCCGCTGCGTTCGGTGCGCCCCGGGCCGACCCGCAACAACTGGCTCACCAACCTGTCTGGCGTGGAGACCCCGCCGCTCACTTACCTGCCAACCCGCCACCGTACCGCGCAACGCGTGGACATGCACCAGCCGGGCGGCAATGGCCACCTGCTGGTGCTCGGCCCCATCGGGGCCGGCAAGTCGGTCATGCTCAACTTCCTTGTCGCGCAGGCGAGCCGCCAGCGCGCGCGCCGCATCCGCTTCGACAAAGACCGCTCGACCCGAATCCCTACGCTGCTCGCCGGTGGCAAGTTTGTCGATGTGACCGGGCGCTTCCAGGCGGCCACGCAGACCAATCCGCTGTCCTTGCTCACGGATGCCGCCAACTTCGCGTACGTCACGGACTGGTTGGTGCTAGCGATCGAGGACGATAACTTCCGTTGCACGCCGCAGCAGCGCACCGACCTCTTTCAGGCCGTGCAGATCCTCGCGCGCTTTCCGCGCGAGCGGTGGACGCTGTCCAACCTCTGCACGCAACTGCACGCCACGCTGCGTGAGCGCCTGCAGATCTGGGTGAAGGGCGGGCAATATGGCCACTTCTTCGACCACGTCGAGGATGCCTTCGAGGTGAGCGACGACCTGTCGATCGAGATGGGCGACCTGTTCACCAATTTCCCGCGCGCTGCGGCCCTCTTCATGGACTATGCGTTCTACCGCATTAGCCAGTCCATGGGAACCCGCTACACCATCATCGAGGTGGAGGAAGCTGGCTTCTTCTTCACCAACCCGCGGTTCTACGCCCGACTGGAAACGTGGATTGTGACTATCCGAAAGCTCAACGGCGCGATCTGGATGGCGACGCAGTCACTCCAGCAGGTTGCCCGGGTGGCGGACTTCGAGATCCTAAAGGACAACATCGCCAACATCATCTACCTGCCCAACAGCCAAGCCATTACGAGCAAGGAGCTGTACTGCGATGTGTTCGGCCTCACGCTCGATCAAGTGAAGATGATTACCGAGGCGGTGCCCAACCGCGACTACTACTGGACCACCAAGACCCAGAGCCGAATGCTGCAGACAGCGTTCAGCAAGGAAATGGTCGCGATGCTGCGCTCCGACGGCTATGCGCAGGAAGTGCTCGACCGCCACCACGCGTCCGGGCTACCGGACTGGCAAGACCGGTACGTGCGCGAAGTGCTGACGCGCGGCTAGTAGATAGCGCCCCGAGTTCCCCATCACACACTCAGGAACCTTCCCATGAAAAACGTCCTCGCAGGCGTGCTGGCTTCGGCAGCATTGACCGCTTCGTCCCTGGCCCATGCCAGCGGCTGGCCGGTGTTCGATGCGGCCAACTTCATCAAGAACACCATGACCGCCGCCCAGGCGCTCAAGACCGAGATCTACGAGAACACGAACATCGTCTACCAGAACAAGATGATGCTCAATCAGCTCCAGCAGGCGGTGGGACTGGATTCCGTCGCCATGGCCACGCAGGCTATGGGCATCCAGGAAGACATTCAGAAGCACCAGCGCTACGGGCAGGCGATGCAGGAGCTGTACGGTAGCCTCGCCAATAACGCCGACTTTCTCTCAAACGTACAGGGTCTGGTGGCGTCATCGGGCAAGACACCCGACCAGTGGTTCCGCGACCAGCGTACCTTGCTCGAAACCGGCGACAAGACCGCCAAGCGCCTTTTTGGGCTTGGTCAGGACGTGACCAAGAACAATGAGAAGCTCGCCCAGCGCCGCCGCGATCTGCAGCAGGATCTGAACATGAACCAAACCGCGCAGGCCACCGCCCAGCTCACCAACCAGATGCTGGACGTGATGGCCGGGCAGAACGCCGACCTCTTGCAACTGATCGGTGCGAAGACCCAGGCGGATGCGGTGAAAGACCAGAAGGTGAACGCGGATACTGCCGAGAAAACGGCTGCGGCCGAGCAACTGGCTCGACAGCAGGCAGACGAGCTTCAGAAGCTGCGCCAACAGGTCTTCAACCGCGGCACCCTGTCGGGGAAGTGAGATGACATACCTCGCGCCCCTGCGGCTTCTGCTGTGCGCCATTCTTGCCGCACTTTCCCTGGTTTCTGGGCCAGCGACGGCACAACCGAGCGACGAGACTCCGAATATCGCTTCAACCCTGACGCCGGCTGCCGGTTCAACGGGAGAGGCTCTGTCTTCGACGGTCAGGGAGTTGCTTTCACTGCGTGATGGGCTCCTCGACGGCGGGATCGCCATTAGCCGAACCACGGCTCCTGAAGCCGGTAAGTTCGCGTGGGCCCTCACCGTCCTCACCCTGGTGATCGCCGGCTTTCGATTCACAGCGCATCGCAATCCCGTTGGCGCGTGGGTGGAGTTCATTGAATCGCTCACGGTTCTTGGCATCTTCGCCGCGATGTACCTCAGCTTCGATAGCTTCGGCACTGGAATCTTCAAGTGGTTCGATCAGCTTGCGCGCAGCATGAGTGGAGGGACCTACGACACCGGCTCGCTGTTGGCGTACACCGCCGGCAAGTTCCTCGATTCCTTCTTCAAGGCGTTTCGGGTAGCCGCCTGGTATGACAAGCTCGACGTAATCTTCTCCTGCCTCGGGCTGCTCATCGCCTTTGCCCTGACCGCCGCCGCGTCCATCGTTTACACATACTTCGTGATGATCGGTCAGCTTCAGGCCGCTGTTGGGCTTGCGATCGGCCTGATCGCTGTCTCTCTTGGATTCTCGGAGTACACGCGAAAATACTTCTGGGCGTGGTTCGACTTCATGGCCACAGCCTCCATGTATGTGGTTACCGCTGCGATCATCGCGAATCTGGTCGCGGCCTCAACAGGCGAAACCATCCAGAAGGTCGCCGACATTGGTACCAGCACGGCTGCCGCGGGATGGAAAGCGGCCTCGCTGTCCGTCCTGGTGCTGTTGATCTCGATTGAGATTCCAAAGCTTGCCGGCTCGCTCTTCGGTACTGGTGGCGGCGTCTCTGTCGGCGCAGCAATGGGACTGGCAAAGGGTGCGTGGAAGCTCGGAAAGTGAGGGAAGTGAAGATGAATCAGCACCTTCCGCAAGATGCGTCCACTCTGCTGGCGTCCCACGAGCAGCGCATTGCTCTGATTCGCCAGTATGCCAACGAGGCCAACCCTGCTGACTTTGATGCGAAATGGCTAGTCGTGTTGCGCGCCTGTGCAAGCTGGTTCTCCACCATGCCGCTACAGCCGGACCAGCACTCTGAGCCGGGTGGCGCGTTCCGCGCAACAGTCGAGGTGGCCTATTTTGCAATGCGCCTCTCTGGCGGCCAGAAATTCGCCGCAGACCAGCCGTCGGAGCGCCGCCGGCGCTTGGAGCCCCAGTATCTGTATGCGCTGTTTCTGGCCGCGTGCTGTTCGTGGCTCGACGAGCCCTGCCGGCATTTCCACTTCGTGCGGGAGGATACGGGCGAGCAGTGGCTGCCGGCCGCGCACGGCGCCTTTCACACCTGGCTCGCGGGTAATGCCTACCGCGTGATCCGGCTGGAGGCGCCGCTGCCAGTGGAGCGCATGCGCAGCGCCCTGCTGGCGCGCTCGATCCTTGGCGCCGAATCGCTGTCGTGGCTGGACGGCCCGGTGTTGTCGGAGCTGTTTGGCGCGATCAATCCTGCCCCAATGCCCACCGGCTTCGAAGCACAACTGCACAAGAACGTGCGTCAGGCGGTTGCCGCGGCCCGCGACTACGAACAGAAGGCGCGGCGCGCGGTGTTCGCCCCGGATACCATCGTGCCGCCCTCGGCCGAACAGCTTGCCGCGGCGGCGACCCCAGGCGTACCGGCGGCCAGCGGCACGCGCAGACCGGCCGCACCGGTGCCTGAACCGGTTGCACCGACACCCAGCGCGGCCGCAGGTGCAGCGGCGCTTTTCCAGGCCCCCGTCGCCCCGGCCGAACCTGTTGTGGCCACGGCTCTCGCCACTCATGCGGAGACTGCGACGCCACTGGCGCCGGCTACCCCCGCACCCGCGGCCATCGATGCCGCCGCCATTGGCCGGGCACGCCGCGACGCGGCGGATCCATTCATGGCGCTGCTGGGCGGCTCGCGCATGATGAGCGAGTTCTTCCGCGCGCTCGCCCAGGACGTAACCGCCGGCAAGATCAAGGTGGTGTGGGCCGAGAAGGGGCTCGCACTGCCCAAGAAGATGCTTGGCAACTATGGCATCGCCAGCGACACGCTGATCGAGAACCTGCGCAAGCTCTCGCTCCTGTACGCCATGCAGGGCACTGACCTGATCCTGGCGGAGCGTATTGGCACGCTGATTCTGCCCCGCCCGAACACCCCGGCCTGAACCTATGGTCAAGTACATCAATCACTTTCGCCCGATGTTCGAGGCCCGCGCCGCCGCCGGCTGGGCGCTGGCCCTGATGCTGATCGCCACCTCAGGGATGCCGCACGCCGGCTACTTCGCCGCTCTCTGCGTTGGCATGCTTCTGCTACGTGGCACACAGGTATGGCGGGCGCTGGCCTTTCGCATAGCGATCTCGACCAAGTGGCTCGCCAAGATCCGCATCGACCGGTTGCTCACCGCGAGCGCCACGCTGCGCGAAAGCGACGATGCCATGTACCTCGGCACCGGCTTCGAATGGACGCAGAAGCACTGCCAGATCGCGCACGACATTCTGCGGATGCCGGCCTCCGAGATCCCCGGCCTGCCGCGCTGGCTGCCGACGAAGATTGCACGGGCCGTCGAAGCGCGGTTTGCGCCTCCCGAGAGCATTCGCGACCACACCCCACAAGGCCAGTCGTGGATCCACGGCATGGAGCCGAAGAAGGCACCGGTGCCCTTGCACTACAAGGCGCTGGGCGGCCATACGGCCGTGGGCGGTACCACCGGCGCGGGCAAAACTCGTACCTACGAGATCATCGCGACGCAGGTGATTCACAACGCCGAAGACGTGCTGATCATCATTGACCCCAAGAATGATCGCGACCTCAAAGATCGGGTCAAGAAGGAATGCGAGCGTACGGGGCGCAAATTTCTGTACTGGAAGCAAGCCGCGCCCTCCGAGTCGATCCGCCTGAACCCGCTGGAGAACTGGTCGCAGCCTTCGGAAATTCCGAGCCGCATCGCCCAACTGATGGAAGAAGGGCCATTCCGCGACTTCGCCTTCCTCTTCATTGACCGGGCGGTCAAGGGCGAACTGTATGTCGGCGACAAGCCCAACCTGCGCTCGATCCTGAACTATGCGCAGTCCGGCATCAACAGCCTTCTGGAGCGCTGCCTCAAGCGTTTCTTCCCCGAATCCGGCATGGCGGACTGGGAGGACGAAGTCAACGGCTTCATGCAGAAGCTCGGCCAGAAGAGCGGCGCGACGCTCCTCGACGGCATGGTGCAGCTCTACCTGCAGCGCTTCGTCAACGTCGGGCGCGGTCACGAATCGATCGACGGCCTTGTCTCGACGTTCACGCATGACCGTGATCACTACATGCGGATCATCGCCTCCGCACTGCCGCTATTGCAGATGCTGGCCACCGGCGAGACCGGCCTGATGCTCGCGCCCAAGGCCGATGACTTCGAGGATGACCGCGAGATCTGGGACATCGACAAGATCATCAAGCAGAAGGCCGTGCTGTGCGTCGGGCTCGATTCCATGTCCAACAGCATCGTCGCCAAGGCCATCGCCTCGATGATCCTGTCCGATATCGCATCGGTCGCCGGCACGATCTACAACTTCTATGACAAGCCGCCCGGTGTCGTCCTCATCATCGACGAGGTGGCCGAGGCCATCAACGAGCAGGTGATCCAGATCCTAAATAAGGGGCGCGGGGCGGGCTTCAAGGCCTTTGTTGCCTTCCAAAGCCGTTCCGATTTAGAGGCCAAACTCGGTAACGCAGCAAAAATGCTGCAGGTTTTGGCGAACCTCAACAACCAGATCATCTTACGATTGGAAGACACCGACACGGCGCAGTGGTTCTCCGACAAGGTGGGCGAAACCGGCATCACCAACATCGTCCAGTCGAGCACCACCAGCACCGGCAGTGAGGCCCACGTGGGCGAATTCAGCGGGTCGGTGTCCCGTTCCCGGCAGCTGGAGAAAGTGCCCCTGATCCCGGTGCGCCTGATTACCCAGCTCCCCAATTTGCAATATTTCCTGCGGGTTTCCGGTGGCGCTGTCTACCAGGGCCGCATCCCCATCATCGAAGGATAAGTTCGCACATGACCAGTCTGTTTCGCCAGATCGTCAAAGAGCACAAGCTCTCGGCCAAACTGTCGCCCGTCTTCATCTGCTTCCCGGAGCTGGATGACGTCTGCACCCGCCTCGTGGACTTTATCGGCCTGAACTTCATCGTGCGCGACGACCCACTGGTAAAGGAGATGCTGATGGACGCCCTCGCTGGCTACAAGGCCGAACGCAAGGACGGCTATGGCAACGTCGCCTTCATGCGGGGCCTCTTTGGCCGGGCGCACGAGCTGTACGCCAAGCGCTATGCCGCCTTCAAGGGCGAGAAGTACACCGTCTGGGCACCCTTTCTGGAACCGATCCCGCTGTTCGAAGGCCGGCAGGCGACGGGGTATGTGTGCCGCATGGTTGACGAGCCCTGCCCCGAGCCCATCACGCCGCGTAGCGCGGCCTTCCAACTCGCCGCCCGCGTCCTCAAGGGACCGGCCTTCCGCCGCTATTTCGAGGAATACGATGTCTGTGGCCAACTCGCTCATTGCTAACCTTTCCGGCCTCGCCCCCGCGGAGGTCGCTGCCATGCGGGCATGGGTGCGCGCGAACGATGCGGAGGCTTCGGTACCGGGCCAGTTCGCCCAAGGCCGACACGCGTTCGCCATGGCGATGGTGAAGCTCGAGCAGACCCGTCCCGCCCAATTCTGGGGCGGGCTGCTCGCCTTCGTCGCGATTCCGATCCTGGCCCTGCACGCCCTGGTGCGCTGACATGAGCAACAGTCGTTTCGTATCGCACCTGCGTATGTGGCTGATTGTCACGCCTGTCCTGTTGGCGACGCTCGCGCCCATGCTGCGTGACGACGGGCATTTCGAAGTCGACGGCGCCGAACAGGCCTCTGTCGAGTCCCTGTTCGGGGAGGATCGGGCCGAAGACATTTCCAGCCGTGCCAATGCGCGCTTCGGCGCCTGGTTCGTTGACTCGGGTGCAATCCGCCGCTCCTATTCTGGCTCAGCCAACCAAAGCTTGATCAGCGACGGCGGCGCGGCCGGGGTTGCCGCAAGCTGGATGCGGCATCTCTGGATGGAGATGTACCGCAGCATCTACCGCGCCACGGTCGCCGGCAACTGGGCATGGGGTGCGCTCTTCTTTGCTGTTGCCATGCTCAACGACGGCGCCGTGCAGCGGCGCATCCGCGCGGCCGCCGCAGGGGTCGCAAGTCCCGTTGGCTTTCACCTCGCAGCGCACGGCCTGCTCATTACGCTCGGCGTGAGCGCGTCGGCTCTGCTATTGCCATTCTCGCTGCCCGCCTCCGTCTGGACGGTCGCCACCGCTTGCGTGGGCGTGCTGGCCTGGCGTCTGGCTGCCTCGTTCCATGTGAATCGGTAGCCGTCCTCGCATTCACCACTACCCACAGTATTCAACGCGGATCGCCCACCTATGGGGGTCCATTCAGGAGAAAACCGCATGACCACCAATACCGACACCGCCGTTGTTACCCAGGACGATGCACCGCTCGCGGCCACCATGGATGCCCTGGCTCCGAACACCGCAATCGAGGGACCGGCCGACGCTGCGCCGGGCACCAACCCTGGCGTCACCGATGGCGCCGACGACGGCTCGATCGAGCGTGAACTGGCTGACATGGAAACGGCGGCCGAGTCGCTGCGCAAGGAAGGCCTGATCTCGGCCGACGAGGCGGAAGAAAAGAAGGCGGAGGTCGCCAACACCCGCAAGCGCTTCCGCGAGCTGAAGCCAGAGGATCGCGCCGCGATCATCCGCCGCCGTCGCGAGATCGGCGCGCAGATTCTCACCCGCCAACTGGCAGGCGCCGCAGTCGTGCCAGTCGCCATCAAGCTCAACCACACCCGCCTGCGCCCGCTGTTCGAGCAATGGTGGCCGTTCATGAACCGCATGAGCATCAACCTGCAGCGCTTCGGCGGTGCCACCTTCGGCAAGGGCGAGCTATCCACCGTCGAAACCTACTTCGAGCGCGAACTGACCCGCATGGAGGACTACGTCGATGAGCAGCTGCGCGTGGCGGAAGCATACCGTGACCAGCGCGAATCGGAGATGCGGGCCAGGAACGACATCGTGTTTGAGCCGACAGTCACACTCCCCTCTCTGAACCTGACGGTCGAGGCCTACTCGCGCTTCTCCATGCGCGTGCTGGGCGTCCTGGCCAAGTTCGATCGCACCATGGATCAGTTCGACTTCATGGTCTGGAATGGCATCCGCGATCAGAGCGATATCAACGACGAGGTCGCGAGCTTCCTGCGCAAGTTCCACCCGCTCGGCCTGCGCAGCTATATGACTCACCTGAAGCTCATGACCACCGTTCGAGCCGTCTGAACTGGTTGGCCGGTCAGCTTCTGGCCGGCCACTCCCCTGCAACATCAACCGATTGACGGGATATGAACATAAGAGGCGCTTGGGTCGAGTTTCAGACCGACCTGGACTCGTACGGTGAAGGCCGTGTGATCGCACATAACGAGCGCACCGGCGACCTGGTCATCCGTGACGACGATGGCATGCACTGGCGAGGCGCCGAAGACCACATCGAAATCATCGTTCAACCTTCAGAGCTGGACACGCATGCTGGCTGAGCTGAATCCCGCGCAACGAGAGGTCGTGGAGCTTCGGCGACATTGCGTCGCCGTGGCCTGTCCCGGTGCAGGTAAGACTAAGACCATTGCCACCAAGGCTGCGATGCTTCTGGCGGACCCCAAAGCTACCGTGGGCGCCGTGACGTTCAGCAAAGACGCAGCGCTCGAGCTTCGAGAGCGCATCCTGGCGCTTGCCGGACCGGCGACGAAGAAGCGGCTGCTTGCCGGTACATTCCACTCTCTCGCCTATAAGCAGCTTGGACGGCGCGGCGGTGGTGCGCCAGACATCGCAACCGAGGGCGATCGTACCGGCCTGCTCATCCAGGTCCTCTCCGACGTCGGGATGGACTGGAAGGTGGAGGACGCCATTGCAGCAATCGAAGCGATCAAGACCAACTTCGGCCAGGTACAAAGCGGCAGCGCGGAAGAACTCCTTTACCGCGGTTACCAGGATTCACTGGAACGAAATGGCAAGATTGATTTCCAGGACATGCTGCGACTCGCGGTGGAAGGCATGCAGAGCGGCACCATCGAGCCCTATCCGTTCACGTACCTACTGGTCGACGAGTTTCAGGACACCGACCCCCTGCAGTACCAGTGGATTGCGTTGCATGCTCGGGCCGGCTCGATCGTGACCGTCGTTGGCGACGACGACCAGAGCATCTATGGCTTCCGCTCGGCATTGGGCTTCCGCGGAATGGAGTCGTTCATTCGCCAGTTCGATGCGCAGCCGGTGGTGCTCGGCAACAACTACCGCTGCCACGCAGAGATCCTTGGCGCGGCCGACAGGATCATCCGGAACAACCGTGACAGGATTCCGAAGGAGCTGATTGCGCACAAGGGCCCCGGTGGGCAGGTTCGGTTCCAGCGCTTCCCTGACGAGTATGCCGAGGCAGTGGCCGCCATGGAGCACCTGGCGGTGGCGCTAAGGAATGGCCAGTCGGCGGCAATCCTGGCGCGAACGAACCGCATCCTTGACCCGGTCGAGGCCGTATGCCGTTCGCATGGCGTCAAATATTATCGGGCGTCCGGCAAGTCGATCCTGAGCCGGCCGGAGGCTGCCCTGATGTGCAATCTTCTGGAGCTGGTCCAGAAGACGAAAAGTACCGGTGTTGATGCGCTGCTGTCCTTTGTCGGGATTGGAACTCAAGAACTCCGGCTCCTGCACAGCAAGGGCCGTGCGAATACAGAACAACGCCAGAGAAAGGAGCTTCTGGAACTGGGCCTCTCGGAAGCGTCCAGCGATCGCTATCGGGAACTCATGAAGCGGCTTGCGGAGTGGCGATCCCTCTGCGACAGGCAGTTCTACTCCCTGGTGCTCGAGGGCGCGCGTGAGTGGATGATGCAGCATACCGCCGCGGATCCTGCCCGTCGTGCCATTACCACGGCCTATGACGTGCTATCCCGACTCAACGGTCCATTCTCCGAACGGCTGGAGTTCCTGCGCCGCGATAACAATGAGCCGGCGCCGGATGCGCTGATCCTTACAACCATGCACAGCTCCAAGGGGCTTGAGTGGGATCGGGTATGGATCATTCGTGCTGAGGAGACCGTTGTGCCCGATGAAAAAAGCACCGAATCGGAAGAGCGGCGGCTGTTCTATGTGGCGGTGACCAGAGCGCGGGAGGATCTGCGTCTATCGATGGCGAAGAAGAATCCGACCTCTCGATTTGTGTTGGAGGCAGGTATTGATGTGGCAATCGCCACATGATGCGCCAAGAGAGATGGCACTGTGACCCGGTGGTCGCTGCCTGCAAACGGGAACACGTGCAAGAAGGGATGACGTCCGACTTGCGCGCAGAAATCCCGAGAGAGAAAGCTGCCAATGACCGTGCATCCGCTAATCGACAATCCTCTACCTGTCCGCCGCGGCATCAGTGCGACGTGGCCACGCGGATTTCCAAGGAGGAATGGATGAGCCTGTAGGCGTCTCCATAGGCGAAAAAAAACCTGGAGTTGCAGCTCCAGGTTTTTCATCTGCATAGGCAAAAGAGGTCACAAGCTTCGAAACCCCTTTGACTCGACCTACAAGACAGATCGAGTGTACGAAGCTCGCGCCTTCGCTGTCAATGCTTCCTTTCCAAGTTTGCGCTGATCGAAGATGAAATGTGGCTTCGACGGGCTTCCTATTGCCCGAAGATCAACAATGTGCGGCGGTACGTCGCATGCTCCTAACCCTGTCGCTACCGACGGCCGGCAACCCAAGGCAGCCAGGCTCGATGCCGGCCGGCTGCCTGAGCGGATTCTTAGGGCAATCGCGCTGGTCTACGAGTCCGATGGACTTCGGACTTTGCACATCACGAATCGTCAGGTACTGGCCACGCTCGTCCGCTTCGCTTTGAACCAGAAGGATCCCTCTGCGCTCGCCTTCATCAAGAAGGCAACGATTGCGCAACACCTCGGGATCAGTGAGGCCACTGTCTATCGAGCGCTTGGTGCGCTTGAAAATGCCGGGCTTATTGCGCGTGAACGGCAGCGGCGCACCAGGGCGCATCTCGAGGTCGTTGGGCGGATCGGGTTCTCCGCAAAGTTGCTCCGATGCATTGGGATCGCCAGTCCGCAGCTTCAATCCACTGTCCACGTTCCGGCACGTTCCGATGAATCGCGGACCTCTGCTTGTCTCGCATCGGTGAGTGGCGTAAACAAGACCATGCAGTCTTCTACGAAGAAACATCCCGGGCAGGGAGTCTTTGTACAAATTGACGATCGGGCAGTCCCCATTGATCTGGCGCCTCTAGTGCGCAATCAAGAACTTAAGACGTCCGCCCTCTTCCTTCTGATGCGACTCGCGAGGGAGGCTGGCCACCGACTGTCGGACGTCGTCTCGGCATCCGGCAATGCGCTCAGGCCGCTCCGGGGGCGAGAACTGTTCGCGTACCTCAAGTCGCTCCTCGAAAAGCCTGTTGACTATGGACATGTAGTCCGGACGCGGAAGCTCCGTGATGACGGTGAGCGCGCTGCCGAGGCTCGGGCCATGCAAGAGCGGCAGCAGGTTGCCGAACTCGTGGAGATGTACCGAGACGAACGGGTTTCAGCACCCGACGGATCGACCTATGAAGTCGATTCAGCGTCCATCGTGATCACCGACGCTAACGGCCGCCGAAGCTCTTTGGCGCATGACCGGGCGCGCGCCTGGCTTATCGAGTTGGACAAAGTGTCGGGCGGACAGGCCCCTGCCGTAGCCCAGCCGGCGCAAGCGAGGCAGCGGTCGTCGGTAGTGGCACACGCAGCCATTGAGGATATTCGCAGGTTGATGCGAGACAGACAGGCGCCTCAGTGCGTTTCGCGGAGATCAGTGCGGCCGGACGCCGGCGTTTGCCGATCCGCCTGATGGTCGTACTGCTGTACCTCAAGCATGCGTACAACGAGAGCGATGAGTCGGTGTGCGAGCGGTGGGCGCAGGACGTCTATTACCAGTTCTTCAGCGGCGGCCAGGAATACTTTGAGCCGCGCCTGCCGTGTGACCCGACGAATCTGGTGCGCTCCCAGTACACAAGCACGGTTCCAAAAACCCTCGGAATCGTGCAGCCACAGGCACGGAAGCGGAATTTCAGTAGCCAGGCCAAGGCACGGATGCGGTCACCCTGATCTGTTGGGATCCGCAAATACGGATTCCAACAGAAGCCGTAAGCAGCTCAATCAACCGGAAGGGCGAGCAGCTTCTGGCGCCAATGCGCCAGAAGCTGGAGGCAATCTTGAAAGAGCGCGACGCGCCGTAGGCGTGCGCGCGATGCTGCGGCTAGCAGCAACTGCTGCCCCGCCGCAATGGGCGGGGCGTTTGGGGCATCCGTCAGGCCGTCGGCTTGCTGCGCGACCAGATCAGGTTGTGCGTACCATCATCTTCCTCGATCAGCCGGGCGTAGATCGTCGCCGGAAACGAAGGATCATCGAGGGTCACGGACAGGTAGGGCCGCTCGGACTGGCTGACTTTCTTCCACGCCGCGCCGAGGTCATAGCCGCCGGCCGCCTGGACGCGGAAGTCGGGGGCGTTCTCGCTCGCCTTGTCGTTGGGGATGAACCGGACCTTGACGTTGAGCGTCAGGGTGCGAACCGTGCCGATGAAGCCGTCGTTCTGAGCGGTGAAGATGCCGATGTTGGCCATGATGCATTCTCCTTTCGGGTTACCCAAGGTCGCGCCCATCGCGTCCTTGTTGTGATCCGATCCGCGGGGGCCGGGCTGGCTGCACCGCTTGCGGCCGAGACGCAGTGGAGGACCTGCAGGCGCGAACAATTTGCTGCGCGAGGAAGCCGCGCAGCGGCGGGGAAATTGTTTGGGCTGGAAGGTTGCGGCCATAAAGACCGAGGCGCAGCCGCGCCCCTGCCAGGATGCACAACAGCCAAAGGACGCATGGGCCGACCCTCTCCGAAAGGAGCCGTGGCCGACTCGGCATCCTCGCATGACTGCCTGCATCGGCTTACGCCCTGACGCGGGCAAGGACCCGTCCCTCAACGACAAGCGAGAACGCCCCTGCCGTAGCCCGCGGCGACTCCTTCGAGGCATGGCGTGGATGCTCCATAGAGGCCGAGCGGCGTATCCGTGAACCGCCCTTCATGACGTTGTGGGCGACGAATCGCTAGCGTCGAGGACAGAAGGCTTTCGCACAACCTGTTGCAGCAAGCCGAGGCGTAGCCCCACGGCACCGCCCCCTGCAGCGGGGCACAACGCTTGCGACCCTGACAGTTCATTCGAAAAGCCGTAGGAAGCTTTTTTTGCCAGATGTACTCCAGCGCACACTTCAAAGACCGCGGGCTTGAAGTACCTGCTACACACATTTACTTGCTTTACAGTTATTTCAACTTTACTCGTTATGGTGGTAAGTCGTGCCTACCTGCATAGCAAGTAATTTGCTTTTACAAGCAAAGCAGTTAAAATTGATTTACGCGCATTGCAGGTATCCAAAATGAAGCAAGTGCTCTCAACGCCATCTCAGCTAGGCGAAATATTGCGGTCAGCTCGCCGAGCCAAACGGCTCACGCAGGGCCAAGCCGCCACCAGGCTGGGACTAAGCCAAAGCCGGCTGTCTGCCTTGGAGATTGAGCCCAAAGCCATCTCTTCGGAACAGTTACTGGCCTTGGTCAGCCTTTATGACTTAGAGCTCGTTCTCCAGTCGAAGAACCACGCCTCTCCATCGCAAGAAACGGAGTGGTAATCAATGGGAAGAAAGTCACACACTCGGGCGTTGTCAGTCTGGACCAATGGCCAACGTGTTGGCACCTGGCGCATCCCGCCGCATAGCCCTATGGAGCTCCAGTATGACAAAGACTGGATGGCTTCTGCCGCAGGACGCCCCTTGTCCCTTTCACTGCCGTTCGGCATCGACACCTCTCCTTTGAAGGGCGAGCGGGTCCGCAACTACTTCGACAACCTTCTGCCGGATAACGACAACATCCGCCGGCGGCTCGCTACCAAATATCAGACCGCTTCCACCGACCCCTTCGACCTGTTGGAAGCAATAGGACGAGACTGCGTTGGCGCCGTCCAGCTTCTCAAGGAAGACGAAGCCCCCCAGAACGTCAACAGTATTGAAGGCACCCCGCTATCTGACACCGACATTGAGACGCTCCTCGAGAACACAGTTACCACAACGGGGCCTGGAACAATAATGGAAGATGAAGATTTCCGCATCTCCATTGCAGGCGCCCAAGAAAAGACCGCCCTGCTCCGTCACGAAGGGAAATGGCTGCTTCCGCATGGGGCAACGCCGACTACACATATCTTGAAGCTACCGCTCGGCTTGGTTGGCAACCGGAAAGCTGACTTGTCGACCTCGGTAGAGAACGAATGGCTTTGCATGCAGCTCTTCAAGGAGTTCGGACTGCCGGTGGCCGACTGTGAGATATTGACCTTCGGCAAGCAGAAGGTGCTCGTCGTCACGCGATTCGACCGACAACTTCATCACAGCGGCAAATGGATAATGCGTTTGCCGCAAGAGGATTTCTGCCAGGTCCTCGGCGTGCCTCCCCATCTGAAGTACGAAGCAGAAGGCGGACCTGCAATGGTCGACATTGCGGCAGTTCTCCGGCAGTCACAAGCTCCAGAGCGGGATCTGAAAACATTCTTGGCAACACAAGTCCTGTTCTGGATGCTGGCTGCTACAGACGGCCACGCCAAGAACTTCAGCATCCATATGTTGTCAGGGGGACGTTACAACCTCACACCGCTCTATGACATTCTGTCCGCTTGGCCGATTATCGGGGATGGGCCCAACCACGTCTCGTACCACAAGGCTAAGCTCGCCATGGCAGTTGCAGGCAAGAACCGCCACTATCTGTTGAAGGATATTCGGCGCCGCCATTTCAATGCCATGGCACCTAAGTGCTATGCAGACTCAACTGCGGAACCAATCATGGAGGAGTTGATTGCCAAGGTCCCAACGGCCGTTTCGAACGTGGCCAATCGACTGCCACCAAATTTCCCTGCTCATGTCTCGGACAGCATCTTGGAAGGCCTTCAGGCGTCCGCCAAGAAACTCGGTGACATGAACGCAGGTTAGCGCTGCAAAACCGCCGGCGGTTGCCGGCTTCGAATCCTCAGAGAGTCAACCGTTGGTACGCGCACGTCCGCGATGGCGTCGCCGCAGACAAGGCCGTTCTGGCACACGAAGCGGAACATGCCGGCGAGCATCTGGTAGCTGCTCATGCCGTCGTGCGAGTTCAAGAGGATGATTTCGTTGGCCTCGCTGCCGTTGATCTGGCTGGAATGGCGCAGCCGGATCATTGTGCTTGGTGTAGTGGCGGCGGCTTTCTTGTCGCACACGGGTCTGGCAAACCATGAAGGGCTGGAACCCTTCACCGCGCAGTTCCTGCAAGACCGTTGCGGTCGGGATGTAGCTGTACCGTTCCGAGCGATTTTCGTGCGGGGCTTCCGCGAAGATGGACGCGCCACCGCCCGGATCTGGTCATCCGACAAGGGGAGTTCCGAGCGCAGCACCGGGGAGCGGGAAGCGAAGCGGGATGCGAGTTGCATGGTCTTTCGCCTGGCTGAAGGCGGCGACGTGGCGATTTTTTTTGTGGACGTTGAGGCCGGGCGCGGCAGATCTGCCGCGCCCGGTTTGAGCGGATGCCCCGGCGCAACGCGCCGGGGCCATGCTGCTACGTCACGCGGCCAGCGCGTTGGCTGTCACTTCGCCGGCGGGCTCGTCCGGCGCATCCCCCTCACCTGCTTCTCCCTGCGCGCGCTCCTTCGGTGCCGTGTCGAACCCGCTCTTGCTAACAACACCGATCCGGGCGAGACTAAGGTCATCGATCTGGTGAGATCAGAGCTTGCCTGGCCAGTACGTTCGCACATCGAGTTTATGATTCACAACGATCGGCGCTAGGCCTCGTCCTCCGCTTACCTTCCTCAAGGACCGGGCGTGCTGAGTCAAATCTACCCGGGCGCCTACAACTGTCCGGGAGAGATAAACGTGGAAGCGACGCCGCGTACTCCATTGCGGCTAGGTTTCTGGCGAGGACTCTATTCTGCATATCTCGAACGAACACGCAAGCTTTCTTACCGATGCCAACGATCCTCGTCACTTTCGCACCTTTTCGTTCCAAAAGAGAAACAACGGCGCTTCGTTATAAAAGCTAAGAAGATCTCAAGTTAGTCCCGCCTACTTGCCTTGCGAATCGGTTTGAATATATTTCAGTTTGCGTGGAGTACACGCAGTGGCGACGTCGGGGCGCAAGGCACGATTTCCCGGCTTTCGGTCCTATAAGTTTGACGCAGAGAGGTTCATATGCGCCTCATGAACCGTATTCTCGTGACCCTGTCACTCTCGCTGCTTCCTGGCATCGGCCTTGCACAAACTTGTCGGTGGGATGGCACGGCCCCATGGTGTAGCGGCTCTTGCGGCAGCGGCGAAACGGAAATGGCACGCGTATCCGATTTGCCCGAGCACTGGAAGCAAGCGTTTCCCATAGCCCAGAACACCAACTTCGGCGCAGCATGCGTTTTCGGCTCCAAAGCCCTCTGCTGTAAGGCGTCGGCTGGCAGTCAATGTCGATGGGATGGCACCGCCCCGTTTTGCGATGGCGAATGCGGACCCGGTGAAGTCGCCGCGGCGCCGCCGGCAGGATCAACAAGCGGCGCCGCATGTGTCACTGGGCAGAAGAAGTTCTGCTGCCGAGCGTCGGCCGGCAGCTCGCGACAGGCGCTCACATCCAACCCCAAGTTGACGGAGTACGCCACCATCTGGGAAAAGTCGCCCGGTCCTGCCTGGCAGGCTCGCCACGGGCTCACTAGTCAGCAGTACCAGCAGACGTTTGATGAACTGGTTCGCCAAGGATATAGGCCGGTCGATGTCAGCGGCTATAGCGTTGGGGGTCAGCCTACCTATGCAGCCATCTTTGAAAAGCGCGCCGGCCCCGAGTTCGCTGCTTTTCATGGTATTACCGGCGACGCCTACCAGCGCGAATTCGATCGCCTAACGCAGTCTGGATACCATCCCGTCTTTGTGGATGGGTTCGCCGTCGGAAACGCGGACCGTTACAACGCCATCTTCGAAAAAGCTCCAGCGCCACCGTGGGTCGCTCGGCATAACCTGGATTCCGCCTCTTACCAGAGGGAATTCGACCGGCTTACGAGGGATGGATATCGGCCAGTCGTGGTCAGCGGCTACAACGTGAACGGCCAGGACCGCTACGCAGCGATATGGGAGAAGCGCAGCTCCGTTCCTTGGGTCGCACGACATGGAATGACCTCCGCGCAGTATCAACAGGAGTTCAACCGGCTTGGGCAGCAAGGCTATCGCGTCGTCACGGTGAGTGGTTGGCGATCGACCAACGAGCCGCGTTTCGCTGCGATCTGGGAGAAGGTCGATGGCCCACCGTGGCTGGCGCGGCATCAAATGCTCGCTGACGGATATCAAGAAGAGTTCGATAAATTTACCAAGGAGGGCTATCGCCTGAAGGTCGTAAGCGGCTATCACATGTACGACTGAACGCCGCCTCCCGGCGGCCGCACATCCGGCATTTTCCGCGGAGTCGTCTTTACCCTAAGGAAGGCCGAAATGCGGAGCGGCATTGCTGTGGCCAACGTTCCATTGACGATCGCGGCCTTACTTCTGATCAACACCTTGGCCTCGGCCCAGCCCGGCCGACAGCTATCTCGTCTTCGCGTTGCTTGCCTGTGCCTTTGGATCATTGGTGCAATTGTGAACACAGCCTTCTATGAGGGCGAGGGTGTGAACCCCCTTCAGTATTGGATTTCAGCATAGGTATGTCTGGCGCGATATTTTCTCCTTGCAAGCGATTTACTTCGTTCGCGGACTGACGCGGCGCGAAATCGAGGTCGGGGTACTCAATTTCGGGCTATTGGCCCGGACTACCTTCTATCCGTGCCGGCGCAGGGCCGGGCACCACATACCACATGCGCAAAGCGCTGGGACTTCCCCTGTTACCTGCGCGGCCCATCTAGAAGAACGGCTACCCGCGGAGGTAGCCCGGCTCTGTTACGGGCACGCTGACCTGCTATCGTTACCGCGTCGCTCTCCACGCTTAGATCGGCATCACGTCACTACTGGTTTGAACACGTCACTACTGGTTTGAGGCTTGCCCCGGGGGGAATCTCGCCGTACTCGAGAGAGCGCCACAGGGCAATTGCCAATCGGCGGGCAAGTGCGACAATGCCGACGCGCCGCATGCGCCTGCTACCTGGCGCGAAGCGCTCATTGAACCATTGCGTGAGCTGACTCGTTGGCTGGTAGCGTAGCCAGCTCCAGGCCAGTTCGATCATCAGCCAGCGGGATCGTTTGTTGCCCGCCTTGCTGATGCCTTGCTCGACCTGACTTTCGCCACTGCTGTAGGGCGTCGGTGCCAGTCCCAGGCAACCTGCGACTTCGCGCCGGTTGTGAAAGCGCCGCCAGCCAAACAGTTCCTTGATCAAGAGCCAAGCACTGCCCGCGCCGATCCCGCTGAGCCGCGCGAGCAGTGCGATGGCTGGTTGCGTGCCGGCTTGCAGCGCCTCGCGCTGCTGGGTTTCGATCGTCTTGATCTGCATTACCACCAGCGCCAGTCGCGTGACTTCACGCTCGATCTCGGCACGCACGCCGGGACGGAGTTGCGAGCCATAACCGTTCCACGAGCGCTTCCAGGATCGGTCCCCAATGTGGGCGACCCGCAGGTTGTGCAATACCAAGAGCGAACGAATCCGGTTGCTGTGAGCCGTGCGTTCGAGCCTGAGTCGCCGGAGCTCTCGGTGCAAACGCCGCTCATCTTCCTGCTCTGGTGTTGGCACCCGCGCGACTGCCCACACGCGCCGCTCGCCGGCGTGGTAACGCATCGACATCGAGAGCAGCTTGTCGCCGTCGAGCCGATCGGTCTTGGCGCGTCGCGCGCGGCGGTCGACTTCAATACTGGACGAGTCGACCACCAGGTTTTGGATACCTTGCTCGATGAGCCATCGGTGCAGCCAAAAGCCATCGCGGCCGGCTTCATAGCAACTGCGCACCGGGGCTTGCGGCGCCAGGCCGCAGCGTGCTTTGGCCTTGGCGATCACTCGCAAGACCCCATCCTTGTCACCAGCCGCCAGCGTATGTCGGCTCGGGCCACGCACGCCGTCGCCTAGCGACAGCTTCCATCCCTTCCCGCCCAGTTCGAAGGCCATGTACAGCCAGCCGGTGATCGTCGTATTCTGCCTTTGAAGCGCCTGCAGTCCAAAGCGCGACGGGTCAGGGTCGTCTACGAGGCGGGCCCATGCGGATATGGTCTTTACCGACAGCTTGCAGGGAAGGGATTCGAGGGCATGGTGTGCGCACCGTCGTTGATTCCCAAAATGCCGGGTGAACGCGTCAAGACTGATCGACGTGACACCGTGAAGCTCGTGCGTGCGCTCCGCGCGGGCGACCTGTCGAGGGTCTTTGTGCCCACCGTGGAGGACGAAGCGTTCCGCGATCTCTCACGTGCGTGGGTCTAGCACGTCCCGCTAGCGGCAACGATGCGAATGCGCCCACTGCGTGCTCCATGGTGAATCGGCTCGCCAAAAAAGCCGGAGGCTGGGGCGTCCACTGCCAGACCAACGGCGACAGCGAGAGAGATGCGATCGTCATGCCTGCTGCGGGAGGGTCGGAAAATACGTCAATTCCAAGTCGATTCGCCCCCACAACACGCTGCTATATCGATAACCAACCTAATCGATAACTGCTCGATTTCTGTGTTTTCACTGTTTTCGTGTTTAGCCTAGCCCAGACGCCCTACCCCGAATTCCGCGACGGATTTCGTCGCCCGTCAGACCAAGAGCATCATGGTGGCGAAGGTAGACTGGCGTCGCATCAGCTTGCGCAGTGGGAACCGTTCAAGATCAGTCTCAGCGATTCAAGTGTGGCTCGACGATGCCTGAAGCTGTTCGAACCTCAGCCTCAGAAAACTGCGTCGCGGTTCGCCCGTACATGCTTGCTGATATCGCCATTGCAATAAGGTGGGGAATATCACGACAGCCCGGGGCCGGCGCCCGACGACCGGCACCGCCCTACCCCATCCAGGCTCACGGGACCCCGAAGGACCACAGGCAGCTCTCGGCCATGAACCGCCGTTCGAACGTGCCGGCATCCTGCCATTCAGCCGGCTCCAACGCTCCCAAAACGGCCATTCGGGCGAACATTAAATTGACCGGTACCAACCAACGGGCTCATCTACATTGGGAGTTCCTCGAAGACCGCTTACACGAGCCGGCAACTTCCGCTTTGGGTCGCGGACTCGGAAACCTGTGCAGATGAACTGGGAACTAAAGTGGGAAACGGCTACGCATCACTATTTACCTCGACTTAGTTCCCGAAGTTTCCCGTATTTAGTTCTTCGTGCTCTGCAAACCGGTATAGCGTGAGCAGATCCTAGTTGAGTGAGCTACCTTGCGCGACAACTTCACCGGCAGTGATCTGTGGTGGGTTTGGGAGCAGGGGGGCCAATTTCTCCCGTACAAAGCCTGCAGCCCTTTTGTTTGATTCTTCCGCGCCGGATTGGTCCTGAAAAACGCTCGTGGAAATCATGACGCCTGACCCGGCATCCACCCAGTAGTACGCCACGAACCCCGGGATCTGAGAGATGAGGGGTAAGAAACCTTCATTCACCAGCCGCCCAGCCTCACTCGGATTGGTCACGCCCTCGTACCGTCGTACCGTCGCAAACATCGCATTCTCCTTTCATAGCACTTGTACCAACTCTGCCGACAAATAAGACAAACGTCTGGGTCTCGTATGGTCATGAGGCTTACTGCGGCCCATGTTTCATCTGCTCACCTCCTCTGCAAGGACACCGCGTAGCGTATCAATCGCTGGCCGAAGCCGCGAACTTTCAAGATAGCACCGGCCGCTGAAAAAGCTAGTTGACCGCCCATCCCGCTCGACTTCTGTCGTTGGGCTCAAAGACACCCGAGTCACTTGAATGTCGCTTCCACTTGGAAGCTGCCATTCGCCTCCCCGAGCTCGAATGGCCGTAGGGGCCGATAAGCGACCTTGGGTTTCCCGGAAATCGGCGAAGAACCCTTTTTTGACGTGCAGTATCGCATCTGAAACAACTTCAGCGGGCTTACGCCTACTCGCGGCGGGTGCGCTGTCGGACCCAATCAATCGGAGCCCCCAGGCGTCTCCTGATCACAGGTGGGGGTCGACGAACGGGTCCGTGTGATCATGTGACGCCCTTCGCGCATCCCCAGGTATCAGGATTGATACGAATGTAGCGGGGATTGTTCATTGAATCCCTGCGCAACCAATGGGGACGGGAACCTGCGGCACCCAATTACACCGCAATTGCAGGTGTCGACTTTCTTAAACGCGCTCCCAATCATGGGGCGAGTTATCGGCTTCGAAAATGTAGCCTCTTTTGAATTTCAAGTGGGTGGTATCGTGGGGTGTTTCAGGTAAAGAGCAATACGAGCGATGCATAGCAAACTGTTTGAAGCAGCCCTTGGCGTAAGCGATCCGTGGTTCGTCCGGGAAGTCGACTTCAACGCGCAAACCAAGACGTTGACGATCCAGATTGACTTTGTCGCCGGCAGCCGCTTTTCCCACCCGGAGGTCGCCGGTGGGCACCCGGTTCACGACACGGTGACCAAACGCTATCGGCACCTGAACTTCTTCGAGCACGACTGCTATCTGGAAGTCCGCACGCCACGCGTGAAGCTTCCCGACGGCCGCGTGGCGTTGGTCGAGCCGGACTGGGCTGGCAAGCTCTCTGGCTTCACGTTGCTGTTTGAAGCCATGGTGGTGGCGCTTGCGCAGCAGATGCCGTTTTCTGCTGTAGCCAGAACGGTGGGTGAGTCGTGGCATCGCGTGTACGCTATCTGCGAGCGCTATGTCGACCTCGCGGTGGCCGAATTCGATCGGGCCGCAATGACCGCTGCCGCCGTTGACGAAACGTCCTACAGGCGCGGTCACAATTACCTGACGCTTGTCGCTGATGCCGACGCGCGTAAGGTCGTGTTTGTGACCGAAGGCAAGGATGCTGCCACGGTTGGCAAGTTCGCTGAACATCTGCGCGAGCACAACGCTGCGCCTGAGCAGATCGGGGTGGTCAGTATCGATATGTCGCCGGCGTTCATCAAGGGCGTCAGCGAGCATTTGCCCAACGCGCGCATCACCTTCGACAAGTTCCACGTCGTGGCGCACGCTTCGGCAGCCGTGGACAAGACCCGGCGTATCGAACAGAAGACCGATCCAAGCCTCAAAGGCCTGCGCTGGACGCTGCTCAAGGATCGGAACGGCTTGCCAGCCGCACAGCGTGCCGATCTCGACGCGTTGATCGCCAACGTCACGACCAAACGCACCGCCCGTGCCTGGCTGTATCGCGAGCAGTTGCGCCACATCCTTGGGCGCAAGCAGATCAACGTTGTTTCCGCAATGCTCGAGCAGTGGTGCACGAACGTCATGCGATCCAAGGTCGAGCCAATAAAGGAGGTCGCGCGCATGATCCGCAAGCATTTCGACGGCATCGTTGCATGGACCCAGACGCGCCAGACCAATGGCTTCCTGGAGGCGCTCAACGGCCTGTTCCAAGCCGCTAAGCGCAAGGCCCGCGGTTATGTGAGCTTCAAAACCATGCGCACCGTGATCTTCCTGATCGCCGGAAAGCTCGACTTCTCCTCGATCAACCCGCATGCCGCATAACCCACTCATTTTTCAAAAGAGCCCCTGATGATTGGGATCTGCCGCGCTCTGAGCATTCCGGCGCGCATGTCCAGCAGCCTGGACTATGGGGCGGATCCGACAATGGGCGCGCCGGATTTTCATGCGGTGGTAGAAGTGTACTTGTCCCACCGTTGGTACCTGCTCGATCCCTCTGGCGTATCGATCCCGACAGGGCTACTTCGTATTGGCACCGGCCGGGATGCTGCGGACATACCGTTCGCGGCGATATTCGGCACGGTGGAATCGGAGCGGCCCTTTGTCGAAATCCAGGCTGTGACCGACACAGCGGCCGGGATTGAAATGCCGGTGTTCACAGCAAAGGCCATCTCCACCTGGTAGCCGGCGCTCGTTGGCCGCTGCTACTGGCTCCGTGGTCGGTTGCGCATCAACGTTTGTTTCCCTTCATGCTCTCGGTTTCCATGGCGGCCTTCCATTCCTCATAGGCCTTGATCGGCTCCATGGACTGATCGACGAACGCGGCGGCGCGCTCTGCGGCGGCCAGCGTATCCACGGTGGAGTCGCCATGGTTGTCGTCGTCCGTGCCGGGTGGAAGCAGCATGAGCGTATTCTTAAGAAGTGACATAACAACAGGCTATAAGCAACGACAAGGCACTCATGAAGTACGCCCGTGTACCTCTGGCCCCGACGAAGCGCTCGACAGCGCCGAGAAAACGCCAGAGCGAACAACCAGATGAAGCTCGCAAGACGGCGCAACCCGGCCAATTCGAGCCGCAAAGCAAACAGATTGCAGATTTTAGCTAGTTTCATCAACATCACTTGCGGTGCTATCGCGCCTACAAACGGATTTTCGGCGCTACCATCGCGGCATTCCTGTCCGGCTGTACCAATTAACGTCGGCACCGTGGGTCCCAACCCTCCGAGCGAAGCTTTGCTCGGATTACCGAGGTGCCGTTATGCGTACCCTTCTCTATTTTCGTTTCATAGATGCCGCTTCCGCCCGAAATGGCGGGACCCGCTTGCTTCCCCTATTGAACGCGCCAACCTACGTGACGGGCCCACGGTTCCTGGGCAAAGGCCTCAAGCCGATCGAGGGCTTTCCGGCTGCCGATACCACCCACACCACCTTCCGACATGAAGCTTCGATGGCGGGATATGCTATCTGCGCGGTACTAGGCATAGCGCTCGCCGGATACTACGGCGACCATCCTGACCCGCTGAGTAGTCTCACCGCGTATGGCCCCTTGGCTTTGTGATCGGCGGCTTCTGCGGCTGGTGCGTGGGCGCCTTGGGCGGAACCAGGCTAGCGCGACCGCGGTTAGCCCGGCATGCCGCCCTATTATCGCAAGGCGAGATTCTCATGATCGTCGGCTTCAAATCTTCCGACAAGGAAAAGGTCAAGTCCTTGCTATATGGCAAGGGCGGAGTTGGCATAGAGGAACGTGGCGACTTCCTGCCTCATTTGCGCTGGATATGAGAATGGACGCCCCCAACAGGTCAGCAGCGCACATCTTTGCTGGAGAGCTTTAGGTGAACCCGACTCCTCTACCTCGCAAACAACCTAGCTGACGCCCACAGGGACCGTGGCCGCCAGCGCGCTGAGTGCCACTGGGCCATTGTCGAGCAATTCAGTGGCGCGCCTTGCGACCGGGCGATTGCCGGCATTGCGCTCGTCTGCACTACCGTGATAGCACCCCTTTACCCGGTCCCTGTCAACGGCACTGCGGATGCGCAAGAAAGAACCGCACCATCTCGGCGCTAGCATCGGGCCCGCCGGTATCGGTGTACGATCCGCGGACGCTGCCACCAGCCCATGCATGCGGTGCACCGTGGATGACCCAATACTCCGCATCGACACCGTTGGTGGCCGTCAGCCGCCGCCGCGTGCACGTGCGCCCGCCTACCTGGCTGAACGGCGTATCAGTGGCAGACGACGCGCTCGCACTGAATCCCCGCACGATTTCGCTGCCATTGGAGGGGTGAACCGTCGCATCGGCGTCGCCGTGAAAGACGATCAACGGCCGCTTCGGCACGGCGGCCCCATCGTTACCGTCGGTGGCCCGCCTATGTCGCGCCCGGTTGCCCCCCTTCATCGCTGCAACTGCCGACGGCAAGTCGTGAGCGCAGCGATACGGCAGACCCGAGTGAATTCCCGCCGCGGCATACAGTTCCGGGTATGTGTGAATCATCACTGCGGCCATCGCACCGCCAGCCGACAAACCGGCGACGTACACGCGGGCCGGATCCACGCTGTGGCTGGACATCACGTCGCGGGTGATTCCTGCAATCAGCGAAGGCTCACCTCGCTCCCGCTGCTGGTCGCCCGGCTTGAACCAACTCCAGCACTTGGACGGATTCGCTGACTGAGGCTGGATCGGATACGCGACGAGGCAGTCGTGGCGCTCGGCCAGCGCGTTCATTCGGGTGCCCGCCGAGAAATCGTCCGCGTCCTGCGTGCAGCCGTGCAGCATCACGATCAGCGGCAACGGCGCGCCCCTGTACCCACTGGGTACGTAGAGTTTGTAGTCCCGCCGCCCCGCGTCGTTTGCAAACGTGCTCGCACTGAAATGCCCGCAGTCCGCGACGCCGGCTTCGCGGGCGACATGCGGGTGGGAAAACGCGTCTGTGGCTCTCGCGCGGGCGAATCGATTCCTGGGCAACACGCCGTCGAGATGAGGTAGCACGTCGCCCGCGTCAGCGGGCGGTTGGGGCACTTCCCGGCTTGGCCTGCCGTCGCCCCGCAGCGCTCGTTGAATCGCTGCGGTAGCTTCGAGCGGACCGGAGGTGCGCAACAATTGCATCGCTTCTCGCATGGACGACAGGAAATCCTCGTTCATCTTCATGATCCGTGTCCGTATGTCGGTTTAAGCAGCCGGCCAGGCTAGCTGATTCGTCCAGCTAAAGCTGCCTTGACCGCAGGTGAAGCGTGGAATGCACCCAGCACCACGACCGACGCAATCGTGGCGAGCGCGAGATCAGGGGTAACATCAGACGCAATGCTGGCGAGCCCCAGTACATGAATGTTGAGACGCTGATTTGCCGCTCGCGCCGACTCCAAGTCTTGCTTGGAGAAGTGCTGCAGACCGAGTACCAGCGCCCGGCGCGTAACCGTTTCGCTGACGGTTTGGGCATGGAGCGCCAACAGGTTGCGGATTGCAGTGCGGATCAGATCTGTGCGATTCGAGTAGAAGCCTTCTTCGACCAGCAGATCGATCTGGCCGAGGTCGACCGGACCGAGATTGATGGTGATCTTCTCCGTCTCGCCCCCCTTCGGACGGGTCCCTACCGTAAGTGCATCCCGGGCTTGGTGCGTTTCCATTCTTCATCCTTATGCCATCCAACAGGATGGTCCTAGGATGTTTATAGGATGGCGAGCACGCGCCGTCAATCTCTAATGCGGGAACACGACGGTGCAGTGCAGTGCGGCGAGACGCGCACATGCCGGGTCGGCAAGCATTGACATGGACACGCCCACTAGACTGGATACCGCGATGCGTGAGTTCGCCGGAGGAATCCATCATGCCTACACCCGCCGTCAAAACGGATTCCGCATTCTGGCAGTTCCCTGTCGCGGCGCTATTGAAACAGGTGGCCACAAATCCTGACGGACTGAGCAGTGCTGTGGCGGCTGCGCGCCTGGCACAGTTCGGCCCAAACCTGATCCATGGGGAGCGAAAAAGAGCGCTGATCCTTCAATTTCTGACCAAGTTCCGCAACCCCTTGGTCATCATTCTCCTCGCTGCGAGCACCCTTTCCGCTTTCACCGGCGACACCGTCAGCTTCTTCATTATCGGTACCATCGTTATCATCAGCGTGTCCCTCGATTTCGTTCAGGAATACCGGGCTGGTCAGGCGGCGGACCGACTGCGCCAGTCGGTGGCAGTACGGGGGCGGGTGCTGCGAGACGGCAAGCCCCTTGAGATACTGCTTGCGGAGCTGGTGCCCGGCGATGTGGCGCTCCTTACCGCCGGGGACCTGATTCCCTGCGACGGCAGGGTACTGGAGGCAAAAGACTTCTTCGTCAACCAAGCCCTCCTTACCGGCGAACCATATCCGGTGGAAAAGACCCCCGGTGATTTGCCGGGAGAGACAGAGATCCTCTCGGCCAGCAATACCGTGCTGTTGGGGACATCGGTGATCAGCGGCACGGCCAGGGTGCTGATGTGCCGCACCGGGCAGAATACGGCGCTTGGTGAGATTGCCGACACCCTGCTGGTCACGGCCCCGCCCACCGCCTTCGAGCAGGGTACCCACCGCTTTGGGAACCTCATCATGCGCATGACGATCCTCCTCGTCCTGTTCGTCCTTCTCGTCAACGCGTTCTTTCACCGCCCATGGCTCGAATCGTTCCTCTTTGCCGTGGCCCTGGCCGTCGGGCTGACGCCTGAACTCCTCCCCATGGTGGTCTCCGTGACGCTGTCGCGAGGCGCACTGCGCATGGCGGCCAGCAAGGTCATCGTTAAGAGGCTCGCCTCGATCCACAATCTGGGCAGCATGGACGTATTCTGTACCGACAAGACCGGCACGCTGACCGAGGCCCGCATCCACCTGGAGCGCCACCTGGACCCCCTTGGCCGGGAAAGTCAGCGGGTTCTGGAACTGGCCTACTTCAACAGCTTTTTTGAAACAGGACTAAGAAGCCCCCTGGATAACGCCATTTTGGAGCACACAGAAATCGACGTGAGCGGCTGGCGCAAGATCGATGAAGTGCCGTTCGACTTCGAGCGCCGCCGGGTGTCGGTACTCCTCGACAACGGGACGACCCGACTGCTCGTGGTCAAGGGAGCGCCCGAAGACATCCTGCGTCTGTCGGTCAGCTATGGATTGAATGGAGAGGCCGGTCTGCGGCCCCTGAATGAGGCGGCGCTCAAAGGGATCAACGGGCAATTTGAAGGTCTCAGCAAAGAGGGCTTCCGGGTGCTGGGCATCGCTTCACGGCAGGTGGGGATGGACCACCCCCATGCCGTGGTGGGCGATGAAGCGGAACTGGTCTTTGCTGGCTTCGCGGCCTTCCTCGATCCCCCCAAGGAGAGCGCCAAGGCGGCCCTGGCGGAGCTCGCCGCCGATAGGGTCGCGGTCAAGATCATCACCGGCGATAATGAATTGGTCACGCAGCATGTCTTCGCCCAACTTGGGCTCCCGGTAGTGGGTGTGCTTACCGGTGCGCAGATCCAGCAAATGGATGACCCGGCACTCGCAGCGGGGGTGGAGCAAGTGAACCTCTTCTGCCGCGTGGCGCCTACCCAGAAAAACCGGGTCATCCTGGCGCTGAAGCAGCGCGGTCATGTGGTCGGGTATCTCGGCGACGGGATCAATGACGCGCCTTCGCTCCATTCCGCCGATGTGGGCATTTCCGTGGATGGTGCCGTGGACGTGGCAAAAGCGGCGGCAGACATGATCCTGCTGGAACGCGACCTGGTAGTCCTCCATGCCGGCGTCCAGGAAGGACGGCGTACCTTCGGCAATATCATGAAATACATCATGATGGGAACCAGCTCCAATTTCGGCAACATGTTCAGCATGGCCGGCGCCTCGCTTGTTCTCCCCTTCCTCCCCATGCTGCCGGTGCAGATCCTGCTCAACAATCTCCTCTACGACGTATCCGAACTGCCCATTCCACTGGACCGGGTAGATGATGATTACTTGAGCCACCCCCGCCACTGGGACATGAACTTCATCCGCAATTTCATGTTGATTATCGGCCCGGTCAGCTCGATCTTCGACTTCCTCACCTTCTACATCATGCTGACGGTCTTTCATGCCGGCGAGAGGCTCTTCCATACCGGCTGGTTCATTGAGTCCATGGCCACGCAGGTGCTGGTTATCTTCATCATCCGCACCCGCAGGAATCCTTTCAGGAGCTACCCGAATCCGTGGCTCATCGCCTGTTCACTGGCAGTGGTGGCGGTGGCCGTGCTGCTGCCGTTCACCCCTGCCGGCGTGCATCTCGGTTTCGTCGCGCCGCCGGCATTCTTCTTCCTCATCCTCGCTGCCATGTTGCTCTTGTATCTGTTGGCGGTGGAAGGCATGAAGCAATGGTTCTTCCGCCGCTTTGCAACAGAGTGACGCAGAAGGGTGAATTCGTATCCCAGCTACGCCGTGCTTCACCGCAAGAAAGAAGTCATCTGAACGGCATTACCGGTAGCACCCGTACAAGGGATCTCGGCCAAAGGAAAACTGGGGCAGTGTGGCAGGAGAAGGTGTTCTGCCGGGTACATGCGCATGGTCTGGAGCTGCCTGCTTCTACGCGAGTATCCAATCAGGCAGGTGGTCATCTTTCACCCGCCGCCCCAATAGCATGCAGGATCTTATTCCGACTTATCGAAGATGCCGGCATCGTGGACTTTCTTGCGGCCTTGCAGCGTAATGGTCTGGCAGCAGGTGATTTCGAACTCCAGGAAACGGATACGACTGACCCAAAAGGCGACGAGAACTTCGGTTTACAGGGCTACGTCACGGTAACCAGACTATCGACACAAGTTACAAGGGAATACCCCATCGGCTATGAAACCAATTGGGTTCTCCGCTGATACGATCATCCTAACGCGAACATAGATCCGTTAACAACGGAACCAATGGGATGGACGCCCCCACCCCAACGGCATCGGTGTGCCAAAGTGGAGTTGCGTATCACCACTTCACGGAAGGGAGCGTCCATCATGAAGGCTACTACTATCGGCATCGATCTGGCGAAGAGCGTATTCCAGGTTCATGGTGTTTCTGAGAACGGCAAGATCGTCTTCAGAAAGCAACTCAAACGCGACCAGGTGGTCATTTTTTTCGCGAACCTTGCTCCCGCCCTTGTGGGCATGGAAGCGTGCGGCAGCGCTCACTACTGGGCCAGGAAGCTACAAGGCATGGGACACACGGTCCGCTTAATGGCACCGCAGTTCGTCAAGCCTTATGTCAAGACCAACAAACACGATGCCGCCGACGCAGAGGCAATTTGCGAGGCCGTGACCACGTCCCAACATGCGCTTTGTGCCGATCAAGAATGTCGAGCAGCAGGCGATGTTGGCCTTGCATCGAGCTCGCCAGGGATTTGTGTGCGCTCGCACGGCGCAGGGCCAATCAGATCCGTGGCCTGCTTAGCGAGTATGGATTCGTCTTACCTCAAGGAATCGCCTGCATTGCGGAAAAGGTCCCCGACATCATTGAGGATGGCTCAAACGAGCTGCCGGGGACATTCCGGCAGCTCATACAACGCTTGATGACACATCTCAAAGCGCTTCACCAACAGGTATCAGAAATCGATGCCGAGATCAGGGCATGGCACAGGCAGAGTGAGCTGTGCTGCAAGCTTGAGAAGATACCCGGTGTCGGGCCCGTGACAGCCACCGCGCTGGTTGCAACCATTGGTGACGTGAAGCACTTCGAGAGCGGCCGACAGTTGGCAGCGTGGCTCGGCCTCGTGCCCAGACAACACTCCAGCGGCGGAAAGCAGAATCTGCTTGGAATTAGTAAGCGTGGAGACTCGTATCTGCGAACACTGCTGATCCACTGTGCGCGCTCAGCAATCTTCGCGTCACGACGCAAAGGTATGGAGCAACGTTGGGTCCACGACGTGGCGCGTCGGCGCAATACCAACATAGCCGCTGTGGCTCTGGCCAACAAGATCGCGCGAACTGTGTGGGCACTGTGGAGGCACGATAGGGATTACCGAGCTGGCTACACGCCTGTGGCTTCAGCCGCCTAGCCGGTTCTCTTAATGGTGTGAAACAGTATCAGTAGGAAGATCACAGATTGCTCAGGCAATCATCGAGTGATGGCAAGACAGGTTAGACCGTGACCGGCAAAGCCCGATAATGTCACGAAGAACCGACGGGGATCCGGCCAGCGAAACCCATCAGGGACCGCAGCGTCGCTGCAGCAAAAGTCCGAATGTACGGTTGCAATCTACCTTCGCGCTCATCACCAAATGACGGCTTGGCAAACTGGGGGCGTCCATGTAAGGACATTAGGAGTTCTTGGCTGTGTGCGGTAGGACGGCTCCCAGGAGCGCGCACAATCATTTGGCATCCGCATCGCTCGATTTTTTTTGCAAGTCCTTGCCGGGCTGGTAGAGCGAATCGAAGTATTCGCGCAGCTTACCGATTTCCTGCACGATCTCGAACGAAAACCCCTGTCGGAGGCCGCGGCGGCGTCCATCTGCAGGCTGTCAAGGTAGCGCGGGCAGTCGACGAAATCGACCCATTTCGTTGCAATGGTGTTGACGATGCGTGGGTACTTGCGCCCCAATTCTAGGGGACGCACTTCTTCCGGCAATTGGGCCAACCAGCGGATGGCATTGCGGTTGAGCGCGTAGTCATCTGGGCCGGCCGGCTTTCGCAGCGACGGAGTTCAGCGGCCGTTTTCCTGGATTCCCAAGGCATGGCACGAGGGGTGAAGTAGACATCCGGCCCCAGGCCTTTTTCGCGAAGAAAATCGGCCCGGGCGACGTTCCCCGGTACGGCTTCCGTGTGCTCGATCTTGACATCACCACCAGGCATGGTCAGCAGGAAATCCGGCTTGTCGGAATGGCTAAGGATCAGTGGAAACGAGAGCTGTTCAATTGGCAACGTCGCAAGCAAGTGCGCGATGCAATAGGGCCGGGAAACGGAATTCGTGAGACTGGGACGTTCTTTGTGAGACTGTAGTTACGTAAATGGTAAGACTACCCGGACTCCAGCCACGACGTGTCGCGCGTGACTATAGATCGTGACGCGAACCAAAACCCTGACAGTCCGATCCGGGACCGAATACCCTGCCATGTTATGAGCGGCTGGCATGCCGTGACCTTGGCAACGACCAGCCCGCCGCGCCGGGTGACGCCGCTTGGCCACCTGCATCTATGGCGGCGGCGAGTGTTGGGCCTACCCCACCCCACCCCGCACTGGCAGTGCAGGAATAGAGACCAATTGGTGCAAGGAATAGACGCGAACACTATCCCTCCGTGTTGTATTCCATATTGGCCGAGTCTCGGCTATGTCAGTGCGAATGCCTGTGATGAATATCAGGGAAGTGGGGATGCTTGTGGACGAGGGGGGCATGCCAGTGGGTGTGCACATGTGGCTCCTTCCCATTCCACGGGAAATCATGCTCGTGCTGATGGTGTTCATCGTGACGATGCGCATGCGTGTGTTCCATCGCCTCATGGGTGTGTTCGTGCTCGTGCCGTTCGCGAAGATGCAGCCACACACCCAATGCCATCAGCGCTGCGGCGAGCCAGAACAGGAAATTCGGTATCTCCGGCCATAAGAGAAAGGAGATCACCACACCGAATATGGGGGCCACTGAGAAATAAGCACCTGTCCTGGCCGTACCAAGATGACGAAGGGCGATCACAAACAGCGCCAGGCTCACACCATAGCCGGCAAAGCCGATCACCATCGCCGAAGCTAAAGGTATCGCTCCAGGGAGCGTGCTGCCTGCGACCAGTGCGAATCCCGTATTGCACGCGCCTGCGACCAAGCCCTTCAGACAGGCGATCAGGACAGCATCATTCGATGACACCTTGCGGGTGAGATTGTTGTCGACCGCCCAGCATCCGCAGGCGGCAATAATAAGCAGTGCACCTGGAGACAAGGTGGCAGCACCGGGCTGCCAGGAAAGAAGCATGCCCCCGGCAACGATGGCAATCATGCCAAGCACAATCTGCCGATCGGCGTTCTCCTTGAACACGATCCAGGCGATGAGCGCTGTGAAGACACCCTCCACATTCAATAGGAGCGAGGCGGATGCCGCGCTGGTCACAGCAAGCCCCGTCATCAGAAGTGCCGGGCCGGCCACTCCACCAGCCAGGATCGCTCCCAAAAGCCACGGAATTTCGTGACGCGGAATCGGCGGTTGCGGCGGGGTCTGGCTGTCGGCCTTCCGGGTGAGCTTCCTTAGTAGCAGGAATCCGCCAAGGCCCAGGCCGCTACCCAAGTACAACAGTCCCGCCAGCAACAGCGGCGAGACTGTGCCCGTCAGGGTCTTGGCCAGCGGCGTGCTAGCGCCGAACAGGAGTGCGGCAGCGAGCGCCGGGGCGGCGGAACGAACGGACATGTCAGCAATGCCATGGGGGAATGGTTGCCTATTGTCGCGCGTTTGCGGAGAATACGGGCCTATTACTCATATTGCGAGTTTTGCAGCGGCCTCCCCGCAGCACCGCTGGCTGTCTTCATGAGGCGCCACACGAGGTGACTTGCGGTCGATGCATGCATCGCGACCACGGGTTCCTCGTGAACCGCATGAACGTCACTCGCAATGAGCGTACCTGCCGGAACGGGCCCTAACCTGTGGTAAAGCCGTTTATGTCACTCTCCCGATACATCGCAATATGTGTAGTTTGGAGCAGGGGATTGTAATTCCGGTCAGCGCAAAATGATTGGTTGCAACAGGCGACGCGGCGGCCGCAATTGCAGCACTGCCACTGCTCAGCTCGCCTTCGCTGGTGGCCCGTGCCTCCCTACGGCAAACGTGGCATCGGTGGGGGAGTCGGAGCAACGCTAGGTAACCTAACGTACGGCACGACGGCGTAAGGAAAGGTCGCCGATCCATTAGCCGGCATAGTCGCGGGTGTTGAAATCGGCTGTGCCCCGGAGCTTTCCTGCTTTGAAAGTGGCGCGGTTTCCAACTCAGTGCCATTCCAGCCTTCGCTAATGCCGCGCTGGTCTGGAATCTGGGCTCGACTGCTTGTCTGCGGAGCGGAAAACGCTGCCGCTGACACCATTCCAAACAGCGTGATCGCAACGGTGGACTTCACTAATTGGATCCTATGGCCTGAAACCATGTGCGCTCTTGTTTGTTGTGTCAATAGCGCCAGGCTCCTCAGTAATTTCATTTAGGTCACCATGCATTGTCAGCAAAACAGCGTTGGTTGATAAAGAAGTGCTCGCGTACCCGAATCAACTGCGCACCGGCAGGATGCTGAACCGGGAGACACCCTGTGTTGCGGCCATCTCGGCCGCCAATGCTGCCGGCGATGTTGCGCGCGCCTTGTCCGGTGCGACCAGGCTGACTCTCCACACCGCCTGGTTGTCGGCAAACGTGATGGTCAGGCTGTCGTGCAATACGCGATAGCCGCGGGACTTTGCCCTGTCGATCAGCAGATCGAGGTCAGGCGCTTCTCCGGGTTGGAAAGTCAGAGACACATCAAGCGTCATGCGCCCCGGAAGCCTGGCCTCCAGCCGGTGCAACAGGGACATCGAGCCCACGCAGAGCACGGCAAGCAGCAACGCGGCGGCATAGAAGCCAACGCCGAGCAAGACCCCTATGGCCGAGGCAGCCCAGATCGATGCCGCGGTCGTGAGGCCGCGGATGCTCATGCCGTCCTTCATGATGACCCCCGCGCAAAGGAAGCCGCAGCCGGTGACGACTCCCTGGACGATATGGGTCGGGTCTGCCTGGGCGTGCGCTGAAACACCCCCGTACCACAGCCCCGGGTAGCCGACGAACACAGTCAAGGCCGTCGACGCCATGCAGACGAGACCATAAGTGCGCATGCCGGCGGCGCGGCCGTTGTATGAGCGCTCGTAGCCAACCAGCATGCCGAGCAGCAACGCGCCCACCATGTTCAGCCCGATGAACGCGTTAGCGGCGAGAAAGGCGCCGCTCCAGTAGTGCTGCAGATCTCCTGGCATAGGATTTCTCGATCAGGCTGCGAGCCAGACATTCAGCGAGCGCAAGGTTTCCTCGCTCAGTTCCCCCGCCGCGGCGGCAAGCCGCAGACGGCCAAGGAGGTAGTCCAGGCGTGCCTGGACCAGGTCGAGTTCAGCGGTGAACACGCGCTGCTGCGCGTCGAGCACGTCGGGTTCCGTACGGGTACCGAGGTCCCGGCCAAGCGTCGTTGCCGCGAGCGCGCTACGCGCCGAAGTCAACGACTGCTCGAGTGCGGCGACGCGCGACACGCCCGTTTTGACCGAGAGGAATCCGTCCTGCACCTTCAGGCGCACGTCGCGCCGGGCGGCGGCAACCTCCTGCTCCGCCTGGCTCTTCCTCGCAACGGATTCCCGCTCGCGCGAATCCAGTCCGCCGCCCGCGTACAGCGGAATGGTGAGCTGCAAGCCGACCGTCGCGGTCCGGGTGTTGCTGGCTGCAACCCAGGGAGCCAGGTTGCCGGTTTGCCCTTGTGCGCCATAACGCGCCACGAGCGCGACGGTCGGGCGACTGCTGACGCGGTACTTATCGATCTCCGCGCCGGCAATGTCGCGCTCCGACTGTCTGGTCTTGACGAGGTAGCTTTGTTCTTCACCCTTTGCCTGCCACGCCGTGAGATTGTCCGGTTCCGGCGGCCGCGGCGTGAAACCGGGCGCCGGCCCGCTGAGCTGATCGGGCGGCATGCCGACGGTTTCCTGGAATCCCGTGCGTCGCTGTTCGAGCGCAGATTGCGCCGTGACTTCGCGACTCTCGACCCCATCCAGGCGCGCCTGGGCTTCATGGAGATCGGTGATCTTGCCCTGGCCGATGTCAAAGCGTGCCTTCGCGCGGTCGCGTTGCTGTCGCAACGCCGCCTTCTCGGCCTGCACCACGCGAAGCGTCTCCTCGCTCAACACCACGCCGAAGTATGCCTCGGCCACCCGCAAGGCCAGGTCCTGGCGAGACTGGTCGAACTGCGTCTGCGCCAGGTTCGATTGCTCGCGGAACTGCTTCCTCGTGGCTACGGCGGTCCTGTCGTACAGCGGCTGAACCAGCACCACGCCGGCCTGGCGCGCAGTTCCCGAGCTATCGCTGGATACCAACGGCGCAACGTCGGCCGGCGGGTTGCCGGACGAACGATTATTGATCCGGTCCAGTGTCGCCTGGAGGCTTACGCGGGGACGCAGCAAGGCGTCGCCCTGCACTGCCCTCTCCCGCCCCGCCGTGAGCGCATCGTTCGCAGCGAGGCTCGTCGGATCATGCGCCAATGCCTGCTGATAGGCCCCCACGAGATCGATAGCGCCCGACTCTCCAGCGTTCAGGAAAAGCATGCAGCCCAACGCCACTTGCCCGGCCCGCATGGCCATACTCAATCTTTTCATCGAAAACACTCTCATCGTCACATTTGCGATCAGACGGTCGCAGGACGCTTGGCCCGGTACCAGGTCGCATACAGGGCGGGAAGGAAGACGAGGGTCAGTACCGTGGCAACGGCGAGCCCTCCCATGATTGCCCATGCCATGGGACCCCAGAACACGGAATGGGTAAGCGGCACCATCGCCAGGATTGCCGCCAGGGCAGTCAGCACGATCGGACGCAGCCGTCGCACCGCGGCCTCGACGATGGCCGTCCACAAGGGGACACCTGCGGCCACGTCCTGGTCGATCTGCACGACCAGGATCACCGAGTTGCGGATGATCATTCCGGCGAGGGCGATCACGCCCAACATGGCGACAAAACCAAATGGAATCCGGAACGCGGCCATGATGACGCTGACACCGATCAGCCCGAGCGGCGCGGTCAGCAGGACCATCGCCATCTTTCTCATATCCTGCAGTTGAATCATCAGCAGCAGGAGCACCGCGATGATCGTCACAGGCATCACCGCGAAAACAGAATGCTGGGCCTTCGCACTCGATTCGTAAGCGCCACCGATCTCGATGCCATAGCCGAGCGGAAGCTCTTTCTCCAGTGCGTCGAGCTTCGGCTGCAGTGCACGCGTGACGTCGGGTGCCTGCGCCCCGGCGATATCGGCACGAACCGTCAGCGTCGGCACGCGATTACGCCGCCACAGCTCGCTGTCCTCGCTGTCAAGCGTGAGTCGGGCCACCTGAGAGACAGGCACGAACTTGCCGTCACGCACGTAGATCTTTGCATCCTTCAGGTTGTTCAGGTCCGTGCGTTCCACCGCGACCAGGCGCGAGACCACGTCGATACCCTGGTCTTCCTCGCGGTACTGGGTGATTGGCGTGCCCGACAGCGAAGCCTCAAGTGCCTCCTTGATCTGGCCTGAGCTGACACCCAGTGCACGCGCCTTGTCCTGGTCGACGTCGACCTGCAAGCGCTTGACGCGTTCGCCCCAGTCCTGGTTGACCTCGCGCACGTGCGGCTCTTCGCGCATGATTGCGGCCAGTTTCTGCCCGATTGCGCGAACTTTGGCGTTGTCCTGCCCGAACACGCGGAACTGCACCGGGTAACCGACCGGCGGACCGTTTTCCAGTCGATTGACGCGGCCACGCACATTGGGGAATCTCTCGTCGAACAGCTTCTCGAGCTTCTCCTTCACCCGCTCCCGTGCTTCCCCGCCCTTCGTCATCACCAGCATCTCGCCCAGGTTCAGATTGGGCGTCTGCACGTCGAGGGGCAGGTAGAATCGCGGCGCACCGTTGCCAACAAAGCTGGTCACCGCCGCAATGTCCGGATCGCCCTTGAGCAGGCCTTCCAGCTTCTGGACCTCGCGTTGACTCGCCTCGAACGTGGAAGCCTTCGGCATCCACAGGTCCACGATGAGTTCGGGCCGGTCAGACGCGGGAAAGAACTGTTGGGGTATTGCCTTGAACAGCAGCAGCGAGCCGATAAACGCGGCGAGCGTGATGCCGAGCACCCACACGCGCTGCTTCAGGCAGAAGTCGATAAAGCGGCGGAACCTGACATAGAAGCCGCGCTGGTAGACCGCGTCCTCGTCATGCGACGCGTGCGCATGCGCCTTCAGGAGCTTGAAGCCGATGTATGGCGTAAAGAGGACGGCCACGATCCAGGACAACACCAGCGAAATACCGACCACCTGGAACAGGGAGTACACATATTCGCCCGTTCCCGACTTCGCAAAGCCGACCGGAAGAAAACCCGCCGCCGTGATCAGCGTGCCGGTAAGCATCGGGAAAGCGGTGGCTGTGTAGGCATATGTGGCGGCGCGGAACTTGTCCCAGCCCTGCTCCAGCTTCAGCGCCATCATTTCGACGGCAATGATGGCGTCGTCCACCAACAGTCCGAGCGCAATGATCAGCGCGCCCAGCGAGATGCGTTGCAACTCAATGCCCATCACGTACATCGCCAGGAAGGTCATGGCCAGCACGAGCGGGATGCTGAGCGCGACGACCAGTCCGGTGCGCAAGCCCAACGAGAGGAAGCTGACGACGAGCACAATGATCACAGCCTCGGCCAGACTCTTCTTGAACTCGAATACGGAATGCTCGACGATACGCGGCTGGTCGCTGACCGCGTGGATCTGCACGCCCACCGGCAGGTTGGACTCGATGTGCCTGATCGTTTCATCCAGCCTTGCGCCAAGCCGAATCACGTCGCCGCCCTTGCGCATGCTCACCGCCAGTCCGATCGCCTCATTGCCGTTGAAGCGCATCCTCGAGGTGGCGGGCTCCACAAAGCCCCGGCGGACGTCGGCGATATCGCCAAGACGGAAGGTACGCTGACCGGCACGGATGCCGATGGCGCGAATTTTTTCGACCGAGTCAAACTCGCCACTGACCGCCAACCGTACTTGCTCCGCGGTGGTCTGCACCGTCCCGCCCGATGTCACGGCATTGGTTTGTGCGAGGGTCGACGCGATCAGTGCCGGGTCGATACCCAGCGAGGCGAGCTTGGCGGTGGAGACTTCGACATAGATCTTCTGTTCCTGCTTGCCTACCAGGTCGACCTTGTTGACATCGCTGATACGAAGGAACTCATTACGCGCGGCGTCCGCAATCCGTCTCAGGTCGTCATAGTCGAAGCCATCGCCCGTGATGGCATAGAGGTTACCGAACGTGTCTCCGAACTCGTCATTAAAAAACGGACCCTGCGTGCCCTGTGGCAAGGTATGCCGGATGTCGCCCATCTTCTTGCGGACCTGGTACCACACATCCGGCACGGCACCCGGCGGTACATCCTCGCGCAGGTTGACCTTGACCTGCGTTTCGCCCGGTTTCACATAGGTGGACGTATAGTCGATCTCCGCAACCTCTTGCAGCTTGCGCTCGATCTTGTCGGTGACCTGGTCGGCCATCTGCTGCGCGGAGCTTCCCGGCCAGTACGCCTGCACAACCATGGTCTTGATCGTGAACTCGGGGTCTTCCTTCTGACCCAGGCTGCCATATGCGAGCGCGCCGGCCACTGACAACAGCAACAGCAGGAACGCGACCATCTGCTGGTGCTTCAGTGCCCATTCGGACAGGTTGATACCTTTCACTTCGCACCTCCCGCCCTGGCGACAGTCACCGCCTCGGCCACCTTCACCTGCTGGCCAGCCTGCAGCATGTGCACGCCGGCACTGACCACGGTCTCTCCGCCCGCCAGTCCCCCAACCACGATCACGCTGTCGTTCTGCGCTGCGCCCAGCTTGACTTCACGTGCGATCACCCGCGACGTCTTCGGGTCGACCACCCATACCTGGCGGCCACGCTCATGATCGACGATGGCGGTCAGCGGCACGCGGACTACGCCGCTGCCGTCCACGTCGGGTGCGATCACCGACGCTGTCATGCCTAACCGCAGCTCCGGATCCGCCTCCTGAATGGAAATGCGTGCCGAGTACGTTCTGGTGACGCCGTCCGCGTTCGGCGCGAGCTCGCGGAGCTTGCCTGTCCAGGACTTGTCCGGCTGCGCCCACACCGTAATCGTCAGTGTCGGCGCCTTGCGTAGTTCGTCGACGCGCGACTCCGGAATGCTGATCGAGACCTCGCGTTCGCCGTCTGCCGCGACGGTGGCGACCGTCTGCCCCGCTGAAACCACCTGGCCGGCTTCCGCATTGATTGCGCTGACCACGCCATCGCGGTCTGCTACGAGCGTGGTAAATCCGCGCATGTTGGCATTGAGCTGTTGGCGCGCCTGTGCCGAGCGCAGTTGTGCTTCCGCCTGGTTAAGCGCCAGCCGCTGCTGGTCCAGCTCGGCTTGCGAGGCAAAGTTCTGGGCGAGCAGTTGCTCGGTACGCTTGACGTCCACCCGCGCCTGGGCTACCCGGCCTCTTGCCGCATCAGCCTCCGCACCCGCTGCGGCTACCTGCAACGTTTCCTGCGTGGTGTCGAGCTGGAACAGCGGCTGGCCGCGCTTGACATGGCTGCCGACTTCCACCATGCGCGCGACGATCTTGCCGGCGGTGCGGAATCCCAACTGACTTTCGTAACGCGCACGAATCTCACCTGAATAGGTCGCACCGACCGACCCGGCGGTGCGTCCGGCGACCACTGTCCGCACCGGCCTCACGTCCTTGCGTTCGGGTTCCGGACCCGGGGTACACGCGGCCAGATGTGCCGCGATGATGGCAAGAGCTGCCGCTCGAAGGTTCCTGTTCAATTTCTGCGCTCCACTAAGGTCCGTCGCTCGCCTGCGAGTCATCAGCGATCCACGTCACCGAGCCGGTCTGACCGGACTCGTGCTGGCGTCATTGACGGCAAGCCTGTTCGGGCTCTTCGCCCTTCCTGAGGATTCGAAGTCTACGTCATACTGACTTATTTGTCATGATGACGTACAATTTATTTTATTGTGTGAGGACGGGTCGACTTTGCGGTCCCGGACCGCATGAGACGAAGAACGCGCGCGCCCGAAGGCTGTGGTGCGCAACGACAACGGCATACGCAAAGTGATGCGACGGGTATAGGCCGAAGACGCAGGAAGACCGGCGCGCGGCGTTGTCGACGCATTAACCATGAGGAGGAAACAGATCAATGACCCCGATGCAGACGCAATTCGCAGCTGAAACAGGACCGTGGAAGACTGGCGACCACCGTCAGCGCGTTGCGGCAACACGGCGGCAGCGTATGCGCTCGCTGTTGCTGAACAGTGCGATGCGCCTGATGCTGGAGAACAGCGCCTCGACGCCGTCCATCGACGACATCATTTCGGCAGCACGGGTTTCACGCGGAACGTTCTACAAGTACTTTCCGTCGTCTGATGCGATCGTGCGGGAGCTTGTCGGGAAGATGGCTGAACAGTGGGTGCGGGCGGCCGACCCCATTGTGCGCGACCATGACGACCCGGCCGAGCACATCGCCAGGGGAATACGGCTGGCGTCGATCCTGACGGTACACCAGCCCGGTGTGGCTGGCATCCTTGGCCGGCTCGGATGGGCGGGCTACCACGCGCCGAATATGCTGGAGTTTGTCCGCAGGGACATAGAGGAAGGCGTTCGTCGCAATCGTTTCAAGCGCATGCCGATCGCCCTGGGCTTCAATATCGTTGCCGGCGCCGCAATGAGCGCAATGCAGAGCATGCTTGATACCGAATGCCGCGAAGACTTTTCGGAGCTCGCCGCTGCGGTGGCATTGCGCGCCCTGGGCGTGGAGGAATCAGCGGCCGATGCGATATCCAGGTCGCCGCTGCAGGCGAGCGAAGCGCTGTTCGATGGCTTGCTCGCGGAAACGATCAGCGATGTGCCGTAGCGCTGGCTGCTAGTTGGAGGGCTCGGCCTTGGCGGCGAGCTTCTCCTGGGCTTTTTCGAGCAATGATTCCGGCGGAGCCACCAGCTTTGGCAAAGGCGCGGAGGTCAACCGTACCGCACTCGCTGCGGACACGCCAAGCGACCGCAATACCGCCCGCACAATCCGTTCGGGATAATCCCTGGCGGTTCTTCCCTTGGCCATGCGGTGAACGGCGATCAGCCCGGCGCCGGCCACCATGTCCAATGCCACGTCGGCCGAAGCCTCGTCAAACGTGCCCGTCTTCAGGCCTTCCTTGATATCCGAGGGCAGGTATTCGTAGACGGCAGCACCCTTGGCGCCGACCAGAAGCAGGCCCGTACCGGAAAGAAATTGCGCCACGACAGGATAGGAGCGCGCAAGGTGCAGGTATAAGCGCATACCCGTTGCAACACGCAACGCTGGGTCTTCGATATCGCCGACCACGCTCTCGATCATTTGCACCATGTCGTGACTGAGCGCGTCGCCGACAGCCGCCAGCAGATCCTCGTTAGTACGGAAGTAGTTGTAGAAGGAACCTTGCGAGACGCCAGCTGATGCAATGACTTCCGGGATCACGCTGGCTCCGACACCCCTTTGCGCAAAAACAATCATCGCGCTTTCAATGAGACGCTGGCGCATCCGTGCACGCCGTTCTGCGGCAACGCGAGGGCGGTGGTCTTTGGGATCAGGAACGGCAGGCATCTTCAGTTAGAGGACCTTATGTGACGAGGCGATTATATCAATACGCCGCTTCAACGCCGCCAACATGGAGTACGCCATGCTGGCAGCAGCGGCGCCCGTGCTCTTCTTATAACACACACAATGTCATGATGACACGTAAGTCATTATGTGGAAGAATACGGAACTCATGAAGGATTCCGGTGCGCGCACGCGCTGCTTGCCTCACGCAACGAGGCCGATCATTTTCCCCAGGACACCTGTGCATCAGAACCACGCCTCGCCGCCGGTTGCCATGCTGGATCCGCACAGGCTGTTGGCGTGCGAGCATTGCGACGCGCTCCATACGCGCGCGGCGCTGAAGCGCGACGAACGTGCCACGTGCCTGCGCTGCGGCGGCGCGCTCTATCGCGACAGTTCGCGAGCCTATCGCCGCTTGCTGCCGCTCGTGGTGACTGCCTTGATCCTGCTTTTTATTTCCAACGCGTACCCCATTGTCGCCATGGACCTCAAGGGTTCGCGCATGGAGACCACGCTATGGAGCGCGGTACAGGCACTCTACGCGGACAACATGGCGCCGGTGGCGATGCTCGTGTTCGCCACGACCATCCTGTTTCCGCTGGCCGAGTTGCTGATGATGTGCTATTTGCTCGTGCCGATGGCGCGGCAGCGCACGCCACCCGGGTTCGAGCGCATCTTGCGCGGCATTTGCCGCATGCGGCCCTGGGGCATGATCGAAGTGTTCATGATCGGCGTGCTGGTTACGCTGGTGAAGCTGTCGACCATAGCGCAGGTGGTGCCTGGCGTCGCGCTCTGGTCGTTCGCTGCCCTGGTGGTCGTACTCGCCGTCATCCTGTCGTTCGACCCGCGTGAACTCTGGCACCACCTCGATGCGCACGATGCAGATGACGTACCGGCCCGCTCGCGGGATGCCGCGCCGTGACCGCGCTTCACTCACCCCACCCCACCGCGACCTCGCGCGGACTGCTGTCGTGCCACACCTGCGACCGGCTCAGTCCGATGACGCTCGAGGCCGAACCGTGTCCGCGCTGCGGCACCGTACTGCATCATCGCAAGCCGGCCAGCCTGGCGCGCGCCTGGGCCTTCCTGCTGGCCGCCTACCTGCTGTATATCCCGGCCAATCTGCTGCCGATCATGGTGACGCAGTCAATTTTCGGCACGCAGCGCGACACCATCCTGTCCGGCGTGATCTATCTGTGGTTGTCCGGCTCATACATGCTGGCAATCGTGGTGCTGATCGCCAGCATCGTCGTCCCGTTGCTGAAGATGATGATCCTGACCTTGCTGCTGCTATCGGCGCGCCGCGGATCGACCTGGCGCATTCGCGAGCAGACCAGGCTCTACACCCTGGTCGAAGTCATCGGCCGGTGGTCCATGCTCGATATCTTCGTGGTGGCACTGCTGGCATCGCTGGTGCGTGCCGGGGCGCTGGCCACGATTACGGCCGGTGCCGGAGCTCTGGCTTTTGCCTCGGTTGTCGTACTGACCATGCTCGCGTCACTGAGCTTTGATCCCCGTCTGCTGTGGGATGCGCTCGAGACCTCGCCCTCCCCCATCGAATTTCTGCACGCCAATAATGCCCGAACACGTTAACCATCCTCCTCCCAACGACATACCGCAGCCAGGACGCCAGCCCCGCGCGCGCTGGCTACCGTCCCTTGTCTGGGTAATCCCGATCGTTGCCGCGGTGGTCGGGCTCTCGCTGCTGGTCAGCACGCTTGCGTCGCGCGGGCCCGAGATCACTGTCACCTTCCGCACTGCCGAAGGCCTGACGCCAGGCAAGACTGCCGTGCGCTACAAGGATGTCGATATCGGACTGGTCAAGACAGCACGGCTGGCAGCGGACCGTTCGCATGTGATCGCGACGATTGCGCTGACCAAGGACGCCAAGAACTTCGCCGTCGCCGACACACGGTTCTGGGTGGTACGGCCCCGCTTTGCCATCAGTGGCGTGTCTGGACTGGAAACACTGCTATCGGGCGCATATATCGGCGTGGATGCCGGCAAGTCGGGCGAGACCACGCACAGCTTCACCGGGCTCGAAAATCCGCCGGTCATCACCACCGACGCCTCCGGCAGGCAGTTCGTGCTGCGTGCGCAGGACCTGGGCTCGCTCGACATCGGCTCACCGGTCTACTATCGTCGCGTGCGGGTCGGCCATGTGGTGGCGTACCAGCTCGAACCGAACGGCCGCGACATCACGCTGCGGGTCTTCGTCGACAAGCCCTATGACAAGCTCGTTTCCGCCGATACGCGCTTCTGGCACGCCAGCGGTGTCGACCTAAAACTGGACGCGAACGGGCTGAAGTTGTCCACGCAGTCGCTGGCCAGCGTGATGCTTGGCGGCGTAGCCTTCCAGGCCCCGGACCACTCGACCGCGCATGCCGCGGCCGCCGAGAACACCGAGTACCTGCTGGCAGCGGACCAGTCCGAAGCCATGAAGGAACCGGACGAGCTCGCCCCCGCACTGGCAGTGCTGAACTTCGATCAGTCCGTGCGCGGGCTGTCGCCCGGTGCGCCGGTCGATTTCCGCGGCGTGACCGTCGGGCAGGTGCGCTCGATCGGTATCGAATACCAGCGTGACAAGAAGGCCTTCCGCATGCCCGTGGTGGTGGAGCTCTATCCGTCTCGCATGGGTCTGCGCGAGAACGACGTGGCTGACGACACGCGCAAGCGCGCGATCGTGCATAGCCTGGTACAGCGCGGCATGCGTGCGCAGTTGCGCACCGGCAACCTGCTCACCGGCCAGATGTATGTGGCACTCGACTTCTTTCCGAAAGTGTCCGCGCCGGTTGATCTGGACCTGAACGCGTCCGTGCCTGAGCTTCCCACCACACCGGGCACCTTCGACGAGTTGCAGGCCAAGCTTGGCGACATCGTCACCAAGATCGGCAAGGTGCCGTTCGACCAGATCGGGCAGGACGCGCGCACGGCGCTGGTGTCGATGAACAAGATGCTCGTCAACGCGGACAAGCTCGTGGCCCAGGTCAATGGCGATGTGGCACCACAGGTGGTCGCCGCACTGCAGGATATGCGCCGCACGCTCGCCACGGCCAATGGCGCGCTGGCGCCCGACGCCTCGCTGCAACAGGATACGCGCCGGATGATGCAGGAACTCACGCAAACGGCCGTCTCGCTGCGCATGCTCACCGATTATCTCGAGCGGCATCCCGAAGCGCTCCTGCAAGGCAAGAGGGAAGAGAAATGATGAAACATCTGACGATGCTTGTTGCGCTGGCCGCCGCCACGACCCTGATGAACGGCTGCGCGTCGCCCGAGGCGCGCTACTACACGCTGGCGGCCAGTCGCTCCGACGCCGCGCCGCCCGCGACCGCGCGAGCCAGCCGTAGCGGCGACCCGTTATGGATCGAAGTCACGCCGGTGCGCGTGCCGGAGCGCCTGAACCGCATTCAGCTGGTGGTGCGTGACGGCAACGGCGGTGGCCTCAAGCTGTCCGACACCTCGCGCTGGACCTCACCATTCCCCAACGAACTGCGCGATGCGCTGTCGCAGCAACTGCAGGCGAGCCTCGATGCGGTGGATGTCTACCAGCGCGGCCTGTCGGCGACGCAGCGGGCATTTCGCGTGACGACCGATGTGGTAGCCCTCGACGCCGACGTGGGCAAGCGGGCAGCGGCGACCATCGCCTGGACCGTGCGGCGGCTGCCGGACGGCAAGGTCCTGAGCGGCCGCACCGAAACGGAGGTGCCCGCGCCCGGGCCGGTAGAGGGCGTGGTGAAGGCGTACCGGGAGATCCTCGCGGCAACCGCGGCCGATATAGCGGTTGGCGTGCAAGCGCTTAACCGCTAGACGTGAAACGCTCCGCGCCCGCTGCCACCGCGCCACATCTCGACGCTACCGGCTCCAGCCGGCCGACGGTAGACGCCTGCCAGGTGATAGGCCGCCCGTTCTTCTGGTGCATACTCCAATGTTCTGAGTATCAGGCAACTGGAATGACGGACGAACGAACTACGGGGATTGAGCGGGCGGAGCTGTCGGCTGAACGGGGCGTTGCGCAATATCAGCGGCTGGCTTCGTTGCTGAGGTACCGGATCGCAAAGGGCGAATATCCGCTCGGCATGCTGCTGCCGCCGATCACGCAGCTCGCGGCTGACCTCGGCGTGGCCGTCGTCAGCGTCCGGCAGGCGTATGAGCTGCTTTCCAAAGAAGGGCTGATTCGTAGCCAGCGGGGTGTCGGCACCCACGTGGCTGCCCTGCCCGCCGCCACGGGCGACATCGAACTGGCGATCAACGATCCGTTCGCCGCACCTGCGGCGCTCGCCTTTGAGGTACTCGAAGTCCGGCGCCGCACCGGCGTGCCGCAGGAACTGCTCGGACCGGGCGACCAGTCGGACGGCGAATACGTCTGTGTCCGCAAGCTGCACACCTATTCCGGCGAGCCGTTCTGCTACGCAGAGATCTATGTGTTGGCCCCGGTCTTCGACGCCTTGCCCAAGGACACCGCCAGAAAGAAAAAGCTTCTCGCCGCGGTGCTCGATGAACTGGGCTCGCGCAGCAAACGTGTACGACAACGCATGACCGTGATGCCGGCGGATTTTCCTCTGTGCGGCATGCTGAAGATCCCGTTCGCCTCACCCGTCGCCAAGATGTCGCGGCGTCTTCTGGATGGCAAAGGCAGCGTGCTGTACGCAGGCGTCACTTGGTATCGGGGTGACCGCTACGTCTCCGAAATCGAGATCCCGGCGTCCGCATTGAAGGCGGTGCCCGCCATCACCGAACCCCAGCGGCGAGCGGCTAGCGAGCACAAATGAAGCGATAGGCCCTTGGTCAGGTCCCTAGGGTAAACAAGGGGCAGAAAAAACCTTTCTCAGCCTCTAAACTACTAACATTAGAACTTTAGGAGTATCCAGTGACATGCGGCCGGGCAGAGGTTATCCAGGCTTCACCGTCGCGCTGGACGCTTCTATTCCTCGGCGCATTGCCGCCACAGCTCTGAATTTCCCGGCGGACCGGCGTGACTCTTCCGTCTCATCAAAGGGCGGCTTCCTTCCACTGTTTCACATCCTCTGACAAACGGAGACAACTCATGAATGCAAGAATTCTCGAGCAGCCCACCACGTCCACCGGCGCCAAGCTGCCGCTGCCCGCCCTGCCGCAAGACAAGCTGCTGACCGTCAACATCGAGCAGATCCCGCTGATCAAGGACGTCTTTCCGGGCATCCACATCAAGCCGCTGCGCCTGGACCCGGAGCGCGGCGAGTGGGTCTTCATGGCCATCGTGGAACCCGGTTGTTCCCTGCCGATCCACTACCACACCGGGACGGCGCAGGTGTGGACGATTCAGGGCTGCTGGAAGTATCGCGAGTACCCCGACCAGCCGCAGACGGCCGGCTCCTACCTATACGAACCCGGCGGCTCGGTGCACACCTTCTATACCCCCGAGGACAACACCGAGGACACGATCACAATCGCCTGGATCGAAGGCGCGCAAGTGAGCTTCAACGAGGACGGCACCTTCCACTCGCTCAATGACGCGCTCTCGATCCAGTACGCGCTCCACACGCTCGCGGCGGCGCGCGGCATCGGACCGATGCCCTACGTCCGCGGCAACGGCTCCGACGTTACTGAGGAATAAAAAGGCGACTTTCCACCATGGCAGGCCGCTCGTCGGCCTGCGCGGTGCCGTTCCTCTGCTCCTTTGGAGACCAGCGTGTACGACACCGATCAGATCAATTTGTGACGATCCATCAATCCGCGCGATTGAGCGAGTGCAACATGAGAATGATCAAAGCCCACAGGATGCCGATACTGCCAATGCTGATTTGGCTTGTGTTGCTGGCGACACCGCTGGCCGCAAGAGCCTGGGAGCGCGGCAAGGTTGAGACATTCGCCACCTTGCCCGCGGGTGAGGCGCATCCCGAGGGGATCACCGTGGACCGCGAGGGCAACGTCTACGTCGTCACGGTGGCGGTGGAAAAACCCAGGACGAGCGAGGGCGCGCTGCTAGTGTTCGACCCGCAGGGCAAGCACCTGCGCACTGTCACCATCAAGGGCTCGAGCCGATTGTTGCTTGACCTCGGCTTCCATCCCCGGACGGGCCAGTTGCTCGTCGTCGACTACCTGGGCGCGAAGGTCCTGAGCGTCGATCCCAGGACGGGTGCCTCGACCGTATTCATGACGGTCAGCGGCAAGAACCCCGGCCTCGACGGGATGACGTTCGACCCCGCCGGAAACGTCTACGTGACCGACGCCCACCAGGGCATCATCTGGAAAGTCGGACCCGCCGGCGGCGAAGCGTCGGCATGGGTCACCAGCGCGCTGCTGAAGCCCACGCGGATACCACCGACCATCGGCGCCAATGGCTTGTCGTTCAACAACAAGAAGACGGCCTTGTTCGTCGCCAATACGGCGAACGACACCGTCGTCAAGATACCGGTGACCGGGTCGACGCTCGAGCCCGGCACGCCTGAAGTCTTCGTCAACCGGATCGGCGGCGGACCCGACGGCCTGATCATCGACGAGCACGACAACCTCTGGATCGCGTGCAACCAGTCTAACGAGATTCTTGTGCTCGAGCCGACGCAGGGGCAGGTGATTGCCAAGCTCGGCGACTTCGGCGGCATCGATCGCAAGGGGGCGCCCATCGGCTTCCTCTGGTCGAACAGCCTCGTCTTCCATGGCGGCGACGTTCTTGTCACCAACCTCTCGCTCGATGTCGAGACGTCCCTTGCGCAACTCAGCGACGAGCTCGGCCTGGCGCATCTCAAGGACAAGAATCTGCGCACCATCGATGGGCCATGGGCGCAGCGGGTGAAGCTCCACACCGTCTCGAAAATCAAGAAGCGGATACCAGGGCTGGCCAGGCCGGAGGTCGACCGATGATCGATGTGTTGTTGCAAGCGCGATGTGGCGGCCAACCGGCAGGCAACGGTGGCCTCCCGGCCAGCCGTCATACATTGCCCCACCGAGATGAAAGGGATATGAAGAAAGACCAGACAACGGGGCCGCTGGCCGGCGTGAAAGTCGTTGACATCACGTCAGTATTCATGGGGCCCTCTGCCACGCAGATGCTGGCTGACCTTGGCGCCGATGTAATCAAGGTCGAGGCGCCGGGCGGAGACAGTACGCGCGGCATAGGTCCCTGCGGCGATGAAAAGCTGGGGCCGCTCTTCCTTGGCCTGAACCGTAACAAGCGCAGCATCGTGCTTGACCTGAAAGCGCCCGAGGGACGGGAGGCTCTGCTTTCCCTGGTACGGGATGCCGACGTGCTGGCCTACAACGTGCGCCCGCAGGCCATGCAGCGGCTGGGCCTGGACTATGAATCGCTGTCGGCCATCAATCCGCGCCTGGTCTATGTCGGCATGTTCGGTTTTTCGCAGCGCGGACGCTACGCGCCCCAGGCTGCCTTCGATGATCTGATCCAGGCCGCAACCGGCCTGCCGCTGGCCGTTTCGCTGGGCAGTGGCGACAGTCCGCGATACCTGCCAATCACCATCGCCGATCGCTCGGTGGGACTCTATGCTTTCGGCGTGATCTGTGCCGCCCTGTATGCGCGCATGAGCACCGGCAAAGGCCAGCGCGTTGATGTCCCCATGTTCGAGACCATGGTTCCCTATGTGATGGGAGACCACCTGTATGGCGAGACCTTCGTCCCGCCCAAGGGCGGCTTCGGCTATCCGCGCCTGCTCTCGCCCGAGCGGCGACCGTACCAGACCAAGGACGGACATGTCTGCTGCCTGATCTATCACGATCATCATTGGCGGGCCTTCCTCGAGGTCATTGGCAAGCCGGAGGTGTACGACACCGATCCGCGCTACGCCAACATCAACACCCGCACCGCCAACATCACCGAGCTGTATGCCATGGTCAGCGACGAAATGGCCAAGCGCACCACCGAGGAATGGCGCACCCTGCTCAAGGACGCCGATGTTCCGGTCTTTCCGATGCACACATTCGAGTCGCTGCTGGACGATCCCCATTTGCAGGACATCGGTTTCTTCAGCGAATCGGACCACCCGGCCGTCGGGCGTATCCGGGAGATGGCGGTGCCCAGCGAATGGCATGGCACCCCACCGACCAGCCGCCGCCATGCACCAAGCCTGGGTGAGCACAGCCGCGAGGTCCTGCGTGAGGCCGGCTACGACGACGACGCCATCGATACGCTGTTCGCGTCTGGCATCTCCAGGGATGGGTCACAAGTGCAACGCACCGAAGGAGAAACTCCGCATGAATGATGAACTGCTGAGCGAGGTCCGGGACGCAGCACTCTACCTGACCATCAACCGGCCGGAGCGCCGCAATGCCATCACGCCGGGGGTGCTGCAGGGACTTCGCGACGGCATCCTGCGCGCCAATCGCGACGCCGACATCCGCGCTGTGGTCATTACCGGAATGGGCGAGCAGGCGTTTTGCGCCGGCGCCGATCTGCAGACCGGCAAATCCTTTGCCTTCGATTACGCCGAGCCCTACCTGGGGATGGCGGACCTTTTCCGCTGCGCCAGGCAGTCGACGGTGCCGCTGATCGCCCGTGTCAATGGCGCCTGCATGGCGGGCGGCATGGGGCTGATGGCGATGTGCGATCTGGCCATAGCCAGCGAAGGTGCCCGCTTCGGCCTGCCGGAGGTCAAGCTGGGCTTGTTCCCGGCGCAGGTGCTGAGCGTGCTGCAGCACCTGGTGCCGCGTCGCACGCTCACCGAATTGTGCCTGTGCGGCGAGCCACTGTCCGCGCGGGAAGCGCTGGCCGCGGGGCTAATCAACGATGTCAGCGACGATCTCGACGCCAGGCTGGACTTGCTGCTGACCCGCCTGCGGAACAATTCGCCCGCCGCCATCCGTCGGGGGCTGTACACGCTCAAGCATATGGAAACCATGTCGTTCGAGCAGTCCATGGCGTTCACGGAAAGCCAGATCGGGCTGTTTGCACTGACCGAGGACGCGCGCGAAGGCCAGCTGGCATTCCGCGAGAAGCGCCAGCCCGAGTGGACTGGCAGATAGGGAGATGGGAATGGACGCGAAAACGGTACGCATTGGCGGGGCTTCCGGGTTCTGGGGCGACAGCAGCGTTGGCGCGCCACAGCTTGTGCGCCACGGCGATATCGACTACCTGGTGTTCGACTACCTGGCCGAACTGACCATGTCGATTCTCGCCGCCGCCCGATTGCGCAAGCCGGAACTGGGTTACGCCACCGATTTCGTGACGGTGACAATGAAGACCCTGCTCGGAGAGATTGCCGAGCGTGGGATTCGCGCGGTCAGCAATGCCGGCGGCATGAACCCGCACGGGTGTGCGCAGGCCATTGCCGCGCTGGCCGCGGAACAGGGCCTGACGCTGCGCATCGCCGTGGTGGAAGGCGATGACGTGATGCCGCTGCTTCCACAGCTGCGCGAAGCCGGTGTGCAGGACATGCAGAAAGGCCGACCCCTGCCGGAGAAGGTGGTCAGCGCCAACGCGTACCTGGGGGCCTTGCCGATCAAACAAGCGCTGGACCAGGGCGCCCAGATCGTCATCACCGGACGCTGCGTGGACAGTGCCGTGACGCTCGGCGTGCTGATGCACGAGTTCGGTTGGCAGGCGGACGACTATGACCGCCTGGCGCAAGGCAGTCTGGCCGGCCACATCATCGAGTGCGGGTGCCAGGCCACGGGAGGCTTGCATACCGACTGGGAAAGCGTCCCGGACTGGCACGACATCGGCTATCCGGTGGTCGAGTGCCGTGCCGACGGCACCTTCCTGGTCGGCAAGCCGCCCGCCACCGGCGGACTGGTCAATACCGCCACGGTCGGCGAGCAGGTGCTGTACGAGATCGGCGACCCGGCCACCTACCTGCTGCCAGACGTCACCTGCGATTTCACGCAGGTAACCCTTCGGCAGGCCGCACCGGACGTGGTGGAAGTCAGCGGCGCGCGCGGGCGGGCCCCGGGCAATGCCTACAAGGTCTGTGCCACCTACGTCGACGGCTTTCGCTGCAATGCACAGCTTTCCATCGTCGGCGTCGACGCGGTCGCCAAGGCAGAACGCACGGCGCAGGCGATCCTTGCCCGCACGCGCAAGCTGTTCGCGGAGAACGGGTGGGGAGACTACAGTCGTACCCACATTGAGGTGCTGGGAGCGGAGTCCTGCTTTGGGCCACATGCTGCCGTCCGGCACACCCGCGAGGCGGTGATGCGGCTGGCGGTGATGCATCCCGAGAAGGCGGCGCTGGAACTGTTCGCGCGGGAAATCGCCGCGGCGGGGACCAGTTGGGCGCCGGGCACGACGGGCTCGGCTGGCGGGCGTTCCAGTCCCTCGCCATCGATCCGCCAGTATGCATTCCTGCTCGACAAGAGCGCCCTGACCCCGGCGGTGGTGATGGACGGCGTACGCAGCGGCGTCACCGTTCCTTCGGGCAGCCCGGCGGCACCGGTCGCGGCCGCAGCACCTGCAGTCGCTGAACCAACGGGCGCCGGCCCTGCGGAACACGATACCGTCGAAGTTCCGCTGATACGGCTTGCCTATGGCCGCAGCGGCGACAAGGGGGATACCTCCAACATCGGGCTGATCGCCCGCCGGCCGGCGTACCTGCCCGTGCTGCGGGCCGAAGTGACGGTGGCGCGCGTGGCGGACTGGCTTGGGTACCTGGTGAAGGGGCCGGTGACATGCTACGACCTGCCCGGCTTCGACGCCATGAACTTTGTCTGCGAGTCAGCATTGGATGGCGGTGGCATGGCGTCGCTGCGCAATGATCCGCTTGGCAAGGGCATGGCGCAGATCCTGCTGACCATGCCGGTGCGCGTGCCGCGGGAGTTGTTGTCATGACGAGCAATGCGTCCAACGCAGCTGCCAACGAGGGCGTCATCCTCGCCGACGACGGCATCGGCGGCGTGACGCGATATCGACAACTGGCCAGCGTCATCCGGCACAAGATCGTTTCGGGCGAGTACCCGGTGGGCATGCAGCTGCCAACCGTGGACAGCCTCGCGCAAACCTACGGGATCGCCAAGGTCACCGTGCGCCAGGCCTTTGCTGCGCTGACGGAAGAGGGGCTGGTCAGCAGCCAGCGCGGTCGTGGCACCCACGTCATGAAGCAGCCGCCAGCACCCGGAGAAGGCCTGCGCTCCGCCATCAATGACGAATCGGCCCATGGCAGCGAGCTGGAAATCCGCATCCTGGAAATGCGCGAGGGCGTGGCGCTGCGGCCGGGGCTGGCCCGCCGCGGCACGCCGCTGGACAGCTATGTGATGGTCCGCAAACTGCATTTGCATGGCGGCACGCCATTCTGCCTGATCGAGGTGTATGTGGCCTCGTCAGTCTTTGCCCGCTTTCCACGCGGTGGCGAAAAGCACCACAAGCTCGGTCACCTGCTGCGCCAGGTGGAAGGCGACCGCCTTGGCATGATGCAGCAGACCATGACGGTCGAGCCGGCCGACTACATCCTGGCACGCGATCTCGCCTATGGCTTCGGGGCGCCAATCGCCAGGATCATTCGATCGACGCTGGACGTCGACGGCAATGTGCTCCTGGCAGGGGAGTTCTGGTATCGCGGTGATCGTTTCATCCTGGATGTGGAGATGCCAGCCAAGCTGACCGAGCACTACCCGGCGCTGGCCATCCCCGACAGCCGCCGCTGAGCGCGACAGCCTTCACCATTCGAGAAAGGAGACATCGGTATGACATCACCCTTTGTACGGAGGGCCACTGACGTGGCCGCATACGCACCGGCCAACCACACGGGAACGGCGAACCAGCGCATCATCGGCAAGGAGACTGTCGGCGCGCGCCGGCTCGAGGTCCTGCTGGGCACGATATCGCGGGGCCATGGCGCGTTGCCGCATGCACACCCGAACCTCGAGCAGGCGTCGTTCCTGCTCGCCGGCGAGGGTCTCGGCGAACTACCGGGAAAGCAGCGCGTCTTGCGCGCAGGGGACTGGAGCTTCAATGCGGCCGGCGTCTTCCATCGCTTCGAGGTCATCAGCGACGAACCGGTGCAGGTGATGGTGGTCTACGCGCCGCCGTACAGCGAGAACCCGAACGCAGCAGTGACTGCGACCGGCCCGGACGATCCGCGCCTTCAGGCCGGTGCCGCCGAGGTCCGCGACGTTCCCGCCAGCACCGAACCGATCGCCCTGCCGCACTACCGTGGCGCGCTCGCCAGGCCGGTCATCACACGCCAGACCGTCGATTCCCGGTTTCTCGACATCTACATGGTCGATCTTGCTCCCGATGGCGGCGCCGAGCCGCACAGGCTTGGCGAGACCGAGCAGGTGCTCTTCGTGCGTGGCGGCACGATTCACGGTCGCATCGAAGGCGAGCGCTTTGCCGCCGGGACTGGGGAGTGGGTCTACGTTCCCGACGGTGCGGAGCTCAGCCTCGAAGCGGCAGACGGGACGTGCGAGCTGATTGTCATTCGCGCACACGATCCGCTGTCCTGACGCAAGCGCGGCCAAGTCAATCCATCAGATCCCGGGATGCGGGAGGAGACAAGATGATCCAGCGATTTCCTCGGCGACGCATGCTCGCCCTGCTGTCCGGACTGGCAGCTGCCTCAGCGGCCCCGCAATGGGTGTGGGCAACCGGCCCGAACGAGTATCCGGAAAAACCAATTCGTGTCGTGGTGCCGTTCCCTGCAGGCAGTGGCACGGACAACATCGCGCGCTACATCGCGCGGACCATCACGGCCCAGACCGGACAGACCGTCGTCGTGGAAAACCGCCCCGGTGCCAACGGGTTCATCGCGGCCACGGCGGTCGCGACGGCGCCCGGAGATGGGTACACGATGCTGATCACGACAAATACCACCCACGCGGCCAATGCGTCCCTGTTCAGGAAGCTGCCCTATGATCCCATCAAGGACTATGCGCCGGTTTCACTGATCGCCAAGAGCGGATTGGTCCTGGTGGTGCCATCCGACAGCCCGGTGCAGAAGGTGTCAGAACTGACCACGCTGGCGAAAAGCCGGCAAGGCAAGATGACCTTCGCCAGCGGCAGTTCTTCCACCCGGGTCGCCAGTGAGCTCTACAAGATGATGAGCGGCGCATCGGCACTGCATGTGCCCTACAAGGGCGTGCCGCAAGGCCTGACCGACTTGATGGGCCACCAGGTGGACTTCATGATTTCCGACATCAATCCGGCCCTGCCCCTGATCCAGAACGGCAAGCTGCGCGCGGTCGCCGTGACCACGTCCAGCCGCCATCCCCTGCTCGGCAATGTCCCGACCATGGCGGAAAGCGGCCTGCCAGGGTACGAGATGACGGCCTGGGTTGCTGCCTTCTTCCCTGCCAATACGCCAAAACCGGTCGTCGCGCGGATGAGCCAGCTGATTCGACAGGGGTTGACGAACCCCGCGGCTACCGAATACTTCAGCCGGACAGGAGGCCAACCCTCCCCATCGACGCCAGAAGAGCTGGCCGCGTTCGTGCGCGGCGAGACCGTGAAATGGGCTGAGGTGATCAAAGCCGCCGGCATTCAGCCGGAATGACCGGCGCCGTCGGGGAGCGCCGGGAATACTCGGCCGGCCCCCTGGCGGCTGTCAGAACATCCGGATCAGTCGGACCTGGGTAAAGTTTCCGTGCTTGGCATTGCGCGACGATGTCGTCGCCATGTACTGCACGGTCAATGCCACATCGACCACCGGGATCATCGTCGTGAAGAACGCCCCCAGGTTGTTGGAACGGAGACGGCTTGCGCCCAGCGGATTGTTCTCGTCGTCCTGGTACTGCTGGATCCGGATCCCATGCACGCCCACCACCCCGATAGGCGTTTTGTACCCGGCAGCCAGCTCCACGCCGAACCAGTTGCCGCTGCGTACATCGTTGTCCCGGTTGCGGCTGTTCAGGCCCGCGGATACCTTGGCCGCGAAGGCCAGGTTCGATGTGGGCAGGTAGGCCACCTGGATGGCAGGGCGCACCGTGTAGAAGTTGCCGTTGCCGATATCCGGGCCGGCGTCGGCGCTGTACTTCCCCGTCGGCACCACCAGCGCAGCGCTGCCCAGCACCCGCAACTTGTCGCCCACGTAGTGCCAGCCGGTGATGAGCTCGACGTCCCCGAGACCGCTGACGTCGCCGCTTTCGCTCGCGCCCTGCGCCTTGAGCGCGCCCTGGTACTGGCTGCTGAATTGCCCTTGCACGGCGCTCTGCACGTCGGCCGGAACCGCGGGACTCCAGTTGAGCACCGGCGTGGCGCCGCTCGTGCTGATTGACTGAGATTTCCTGGCGAATGGAACGTCGACGGCAAAGGCCAGCCGCCCGCCGCCATACTGCTCGCTGGTGATATAGCCGAGCACGAGGTCCCAGCGCGTCATGGTGCCGGAGGCGGGAATCTCTACCGTGCCACGCGAATAAGAGGGATAAAGGGCCGACGGCGTCGGCTTGGGCAAGGCAACGGTGCCCCCCGGAAGGCTCTGGGTCAGCTGCCCGCCATCGTCCCCGGTCACCTTGCTGACACTGACGTAGGTGGCGGCGAGCGCGCTGATAAAGCCGGTCTGGTTGGGCGGCGCAAACATCTCGCCGCCCAGGCTTCCGGCGAGGTTGTAGCGCGGCTCGAAGCCCTCCGCCCCCCATCCCGCGCAAGACCACGCAAGCATGGTCCATGAAACGACGGAGCGAAGCGCGTCCGCTGTTCTCGTTGCCATCTTTGTCTCCTCCGGCATCAAAGCCGTTTTGCTTTATTTTTTGACGAGCCGGGATCGACCCTTGCCTCGACCGGGGCCGGTGTGTTCGCCCGCGGTTATCGCGGGATGCCTCTGGTCGGACGGGGCGTCATCGCCAGCACATCGCTGGCGCGCGGGGGCGCACGCCAAAGCGATCAGGTCAGACCAATGTCAGCCTGCGGCGCGCAACGCGCGCGCCATGCCGTCTGGCAAGGGGCTTCCCTCTCCCAGCATTGCCAGCGACTCTCGGACGATGTCGTCGACGGCTTCGAGCGGGCCGTCGTGCAGCACGGTGCGGTCGGGACGCACGACCGCGATCCAGCCGACGGGTGCAGCCCCCGGGATAAGCTGGTCCGACATGTCCTCCCAGGAATGTCCGTCCTGCCGCTCGTGCGCCTGCTGCGGCCCATGCTCGCCTTGTCCGCAATGGCGCAGCTGCATGATGGCGCCGCCTGCCTGCCGCCATGCCGCCAGGAGGCTACGGTCGAGCATCGGCGCGGGATCGCAGCCGAATCCCGCCAGCACGAGCCGCGCCCCGAGCGCATCGTCGCTCGGCACGATGGGTGCCCCCGGCCCGCGGCGCACAAGCGCTTGCGGCAGCAGACCGCCGCGCACCAGCCTCGCGCGCGTCTTGCCGCGCTGGAACAGGCCGCGCCTGAAACGCGCCGGCGGCTTGATCTTCAGGTCCTCGAAGAAGGCTCGAGCCCAGGGCATGCGCTGCATCAGCGCCATCGCGCCATGGACGGCAAATGCCGCCAGCCGGTTGCGCGGCATCACCAGCCGGCCCATCAGGAGCGCCAGGTTGATGATGGAGCGGGCGTGTGGGCGCCGCTCGGTGTCGTAGGTTTCAAGAATGGCGGGCGTCGCCCTTCCCTGCACGACCCAAGCGAGCTTCCAGCACAGGTTGGCCACGTCGCGCAGCCCGGCGACGAGCCCCTGGCCGACGAAGGGCGGCGTGATATGCGCGGCGTCGCCCACCAGGAACGCCCTACCCTTGGAGAAACGATCGACGATGCGCGCATGGAACCGGTAGACCGCTGTGCGCTCGATCGTGATGTCCTCCGGCTTGCACCAGGGGGCGAGCAGCTCGCGGATCTTGTCAGGCGATTCCATCTGTTCACGCGTCTCGCCGGGCTGCAGCATGAACTCCCAGCGTTGCCTGCCGCCCGGGGCAACCATGTGCGGCGTAGGCCGGCGCGGGTCGCACAGGAATTCGACATGGTCGATCGGGTTGGGCACGTTCAGGGCGTCGACGACCAGCCAGTCCTGCGTGAAGGTCTTGCCTTCGAAGGCAAGGCCGGCGTGGCGCCGCACGAAAGAATTGGCGCCGTCCGCGCCCACGATATAGCGCGCGCGCACGGTGGCCGTGTCACCGCCGGGAAGACACACAGTGGCGCGCACCGTTTCGCCGTCGTCGTCGAAACCGGTAAGATCGGCGCCAAGCGCGATGCTCACGCAGGGATAGCGGCTCAAGCGGGCGCGCAAGGCGCGTTCGAGATCTGGCTGATAGAACGTGACCAGTCGCGGGTGGCAGTCCATGGTGCCGGCTGTGTTGGCACGCGCGTATCTGCCGAACAGCGGCGAATGCATCTGCACCTTGGCAATGGCCAGCGTTTCGAACGCGCCTTCCTCGAGCCCTGCCATCTGCAAGATGCGCAGCGCTTCGTTATCGAGCACGATGGCCCGGGGCGCGGTGAAAATATCAGCGGCCTTGTCGATGGCCAGGGTACGGACGCCGTAGCGTCCCAGCAGGTTGGCCGCGGTGGCGCCGACCGGGCCCAGGCCCACCAGCAAGACGTCGACCTGCTCGGGCAATGTGGTATTCATGAGCGGTTTCTCTACGGGAGGGGACTCGGCGCGTTCACACCGGGCCGTTGAAGTCGAGCGGGAACGGAAACCGTCCGAGCAGATCCTGCACGTACGCCACGTCCGCGGCGGGGCATCGGACGAAGGCGACGGTGCCACGCCGGATATCCGGCCCCACATGCACGCTGGCGGCCGTACCGGCCCGCGCCAGAATCTCTCGGAATACTTGCTGCGCAGCGCGCATGCGTAGCTCCGCCCGCGCCACCTTGCCGATGGAGGTCAGCGGCATCTCCTGCAGGATGTCGATGCGCACCGGCACTGCAGCGCGTTCCGGCACGAGGTTGCGCGCGGCCGCGAGCAATTCGTCGGCAGCCGGGGTGAAGCCTGGCTTGAGCGTGACGTAGGCGACTGGCAACTCCCCGCTGTGCGCATCCGGCTGGCCGACCGCGGCCGCCATTGCCACGGCCTGATGCTGCAGCAGCGCGTCCTCGATCATCGCCGGATCGATGTTGTGGCCGCCGCGGATGATCAGTTCCTTGGCACGGCCGGTCAGATGCAGATAGCCGTCGGCATCGAGATGGCCGAGGTCGCCGGTATTGAGCCATCCCGGCTTGAGCCAGATGCCACCATTGTCTTGCTCGCGCAGATAGCCGGGAAACACATTGGGGCCGTTGATGCCGATGACGCCGGTTTCGCCCGGCGCGCAAGGCTCGGTGGCGTGGCCGGAGCCGTCGACCTTCCAGGCGCCGATTGCCTGGTGCGGCAGGCGCAGGCCGACCGTGCCGAGGCGACGTTCGCCCTGCGGCGGATTGAGGGCCGAGACGCACGCGCCTTCGGTCAGACCGTAGCCCTCGTACAGCGGAATGCCAGCGGCGGCTTCGAAGCGCCGCGCGACCTCGGCCGGCAGCGGCGCGGCGCCGCAAAAGGCGAAGCGCAACGACGCAATGTCGGCGCCTTCCCGCGGCAGATCGGCCAGCGCGGCGTAGATCGTCGGCACGCCGCTGAAGCTGGTGGCGCGGAACCGTTCGACCAGCTTCCAGAAGTTCGGCATCACGCCCTGGCCCCGATAGCCGGCGGGCGTCAGCATCACGACCTCCCAGCCGCCATGGAATGCGGCAAGGCCGGTGATCATCGCGCCGTTCACGTGGAACAGTGGGAGGCCGCACAGGATCGTGTTTGGCGACGGGATCAGCGCCTTGAGCATCGACGCGACGAAGACTTCATTGAGATGCGTGTGCGTCGCGACTTTGGGCAGGCCGGTAGTACCGCCGGTATGGAAATGCGAGCAGAGGTCAGTCGCCAGGATGCGGCGCTTCGAAACCAGCGTGTCCGACGGCTCGGCCGCCAGCGCCTGGTCGAAGCCGACCATCTTCACGTCCGCGCGGCATGGCCTTGACGCCGTGTCGAAGGCCGCGTCGACCCGCGCACGCTGCGCGGCAGGAAGATACGGCGCAGCGCTGACGACGAACAGGGTCCGCACCGATGGGCAACGGTCGGCCACGGCGACGGCTTTGTCCCACAGCGCGCTGTCAGAGACCGGAGCGCAGGCGACCAGCGCTTGCGCGCCTGTCTCATTGACGATGGCGGCGACATAGTCGACCTCCAGCATCGGGTTGATGGGACTGGCGATGCCGGCAGCCTGCGCGCCCAGCAAGGCGTAATGGGTCTGGGGCAGATTGGGCAGCAGCAACGCCACCGCCGTGCCGGTGGTAATGCCGGCGCGGTGAAAGGCGTTGGCCGCTTGCGTCACGCGCGCCTTGAGGGTTGCGTAATCGACGACAAAGTCTGGCGCGTCAGCCTCCCCGGTCATGACGAAGCGCAACGCGGTCTTGTCCGGATGACTGTCGCAGGCACGGCACAGCAGTTCGTAGGTGTTCTGCGCGGGCAGTTTTTCCTGCCAGGGCGTGCGTTCGAATTCGTCGATATCGGCCTGGGTCCGAATGCCGCCGGTACGCGTCCCGCGGTCGTTTATGTTATGGGGCATGCTTGTCTCCTTGTTGTGGCGCTGTCTTTTTCTAGAGTTCCCCTGGCAGCAGGACGGCCCGCCGGGGTTGGCCTTGCCCGACGTGCAGGAACGCCTGCCCGGCCTGGCTGAGCGCAAAAGTCTTAACCTCGGCGGGCGCCAGCGCCGCCGCGCAATCGGCCAGTGCCTGCAAGGCCGAAGGGTTCGGGCGGAAGGTCGTCCACCCATAGCGCGCGCCCTTCGCTATCAGCCCGCGTTTGCCACGCTTGCCAACCAGCGTGGCCACCCCGCCTCTGAACAGTCCCAGCCGGTCAAAGTTGCCGAGCAGCGGATGTACCGTGGTCGCATGACCGGCCGCGTCGGGCGCCAGCCGGCGCAGCAGGTCCGCTTCGTCATCCCAGTTGGCGAAATTCAGGGTGGCGGCGAAATGCCGCGGCAGGCTCGCCAGCGACTGGCGGTGGCGATCGACGAGTACGTCAGCGCCAGCGGCCAGGCAGGCAACGAGTCCTTTACCTCCGCCGACAGCGGTAACACTCGCTCCCAGCCTGCGCAGCAACCAGACCGCGATCTGGCCCAGGCCACCGGTTGCGCCGTGCACGAGCACGGGACGCCCGTTCACGGTCTCGCGGCAGATCCCGGCGTCGGCGAACGCGCGCGTCACGGTCAGGAAGTTGTACGGTAGCGTCGCCAGGGCGGCGGCCGGGATGGACGACGGCCTCAGGCGAGCGTGTTCGGCGCGCATGGCGACATGGGTGGCATGCGTGCCCGCACTCGATGGCGGCTTGGCGCCGAACACGGCATCGCCTTCGCGCAGCCCGGTCACACCCTGGCCCACCGCGCAAACCGTCCCGACAAAATCGTTACCGAGCACGAGCGGCATGCGCGCCGCGCCCATCAGAGAGAAAAACCTGCTGCCGTAGCCGCCGCGGCGGCGCACATCGATGGGATTGACCGCCGCGGCCTCCACTTGCACCACGATCTCGCCCTGGCGCGGCTGCGGGCGGGGCGCCGGGCGCAGCCGCAACCCGAACGCATCGCCAAAGCCGTCGATGGCGGCGGTATAACTGTGGCTCATGCCGCCACCACCCGATTGCGCTGCTCGCCCAGGTCGATGGCGCCGTCGTCGGTGCGGATCGAAGCGGTCATGATGTCGCCCGGCCGCAGGTAAGCCGGGTTGGACAAGCCCTTCTTGATGAAGAGGCGCCACTTCGCACTCTCGGACAGCAAATGCCGGAACACCCACATCGCCAGCTTGCCAGGCGCACGGGCGGCGCAGCCGGCCGGCGTGCCGGTGGCGATCAGATCGCCGGCTTGCAGGTCGTGCAGCGCGGACATCTCGGTAAGCGTCTGGTGCGGCTTGAAAAGCATGTCGCCGCAATAGGCGTCCTGGCGGGGCTGCCCGTTGACATGCAACTGCATGCGGAACGCGGGCCAGCGCCGCCATTCCTCCTTGTCCAACAGCACCAGGAAAGGCCCGACCGGGCCGAAGCTGCGGTAGCTCTTGCCCTTGTAGAACTGGGCCTGCGGCAGCTGGACGTCGCGCGCCGAAATGTCGTTGACGATGGTCACGCCAGCGAGGTACTCGTGCAGTTGGTCCGGCCCGACCTGGACCGCCTCGCTCAGCGGCTTGCGCACCACGAGACCAAGCTCGATTTCGTAGTCGAGCAGATGCACATGCGCCGGCCGCACCACGTCGGCGTCGGCGGGCGCAAGGCAGGACGGGGCCTTGGTGAACAGGGTGTTGAAGCCGATCTTGTCAGGGTCCATGCCGGACTCACGCACATGGCTGGCGTAGTTGATGCCCTGGCACAGGAACTGGCGGTCAGACGTGACCGGCGGCAGCAGCGTGACGGCGTCGAGCGGCAGCGTGGCCTGGCCGGGGGTGCTGCGCCACGCGGCTTCGAGGCCGTTCGTGACGAAGTCGGCGGTGCTGGCAGAGCCGCAAGACAGGGGCGCGATGCGGCGGTCGTGGACCACACCCCAGCAGGGTTCGCCGCCGTGGAGATATCGGACGACTTTGACGGACATTTGCTTTCCTTGACGTGAGGGGGTTCGTAGTGGGGCGGATGCGCAGGCTCAGAGCCAGGGCCGCGCCTGGGTCATCACGCGGCCAAGCAGCTTCAGCCGCGCGGCCGAGAGCCGGCCGGCGCGCAGCAGCCGCGCAACCCGGAACACCGTGGCGAGATTGCGCTTGACACCCATGCTGGCGGGGACGTCGTCGCCCCATGCCCAGATGCCGGACATTTCCAGCGGCACGTAGTGGGTTTCCCGGTCGGCGGTGAAGACATCACCGTCGGCGTAGTGCTCGAATTCCATGCCGTCCGGATCGAACCAGTAATCGAATAGCTGACTGCCGAGCACATGGCGCCCGATACCCCACATATGGCGGTGGCCATTCGCGCGCAGCACGTTGTTGCCCTGGCCGAGCGCGTCGAGGTCGAGCACTTCGTATGCGCTGTGCTCGTATTTCTCCTCGATGCCGCCGGCGAGCACGAAGGCGTGATGGTCCGCGGGCGTGCTGCCGAGGTCCAAGCGGAAGAAGCAGAGATTGGGAGACCCGTCCTCCAGATACTGGACATCGGTCGGGATCAGGCCGAGATGACGCATATACCAGCGCGCCATGCCGGGAAAGTCGACGGTCTGGAGCACGACGTGGCCGAGCTTGACCACGGCCGCGGGCTCCAGCGGCGGCCGGACCGTAGCATTCACCCGCCGAAGCTGTCCCGGGTCGTTGGTGAGCGAATGCAGCGGGTCCCGCAATGGCAGCGGGTCGACCGGCTGCTGGCCGGTCACCAGCCACAGCAAGTTCCCGGCGGGGTCGGTCAGTTCGACGCCGGCGCCGCCGCCCGGAATCTCGTCTGCCTGGAGGCGGCGCGCATTCGCGTTGGCCTCGAGGTAGTCCAGGTCTGCCTCGCTGCGCACCGAAAAGGCCGCGCCGACATAACGCGAGCGCTGCCCTGGCGTCGCGAGCATCAGGCACGGCTGGGGGCCGGCGCCGCGCATCAACAGCCGGCTTCCGGTGCGCGACACGCAATGCATGCCGAAATCCGTCAGGAAGGTCTGCGTCGCGCGCAGGTCGCGCTTCTCGAACATCAGGAAGGCAAGCGCCTGGGCCTTGACCAGGGCTTCGGGCCGGTCGAGCTTCTGGACGAAGGCAGGCAGCGCACTTTCGGGGAAAGCCGGCGGCGTGCGCAGCACGCTGCGGGGCGGACGGGTCATGGCGTCTCCAATGGCCGGGCGCCGCCATAGGTGGCACCCGATGTTTTGACGACATTATCGTCATCCTGACGTTTTAGTCAATATCAAAGAGACGAGCAGACCTTTGCCCGCAGCCGCTTGCGACGTGTGCTTCATTCGGCGTGATTCGCGGGCGGCCCGCGTTATTGTGATGCTGTTTCGTCAAGCTTTCTCTCTCACAACACCAAGGCAAAAGGCCAATTGCGGCAACGGTTTGCGAGCAGCCACGCAGTGGCTTCATGGCTTGACCAGCGGTCAGGAGCCAACTAGGCGCCGGTAGAAGGAAATCGTAAGGTCCAGCGCTTCGCGCTAGGCCTGAGTGGTGAAATCGATAGACACAAGGGACTTGAACAATTTGAGCTTTCGGGGGGAAACGCCCGAAGTGACGCCCGTCAAAGTCAGCGAGAGCCCTGGATGCTGCAGCATCCGAGCCAACGCCGAGCCAAGCTGCGGATTTCGGTGATGGTGTAGAGAGCAGACAGCGGGCGACCGTGCAAGGCTGGAAGGCTGTTGACGAGCAGCATGACGAAGACGCCAGGCAGAGGATTCGCCGGCGGATCGGGCGGCATCCCGTATGCGCCATTCCTGAGTCGCGAACCATGGCGAAATCAGTGCTGCAGATTCGCGCTATCCACCGCGGCGCGCACCACGGCCAGGACGACTACATGCTTGAAGCACGCATGGGCGACGTATGTGCCGGACATCTTGATTACTCCTGCTTCCAGGGCGTCCCGAAGATCTCCTTTATCGAAGTGAGCGAAGGGCATCGGCGGCGAGGGATCGGCACTGCACTGGCTTACGCACACCAAGACGCGTATCCCGGGCAGGAAATCGAGTTCGGGATGCTTACTGATGGGGGGGCCGCGTGCCCGCTGGCTCCCCTTCACAGCCGCTCTATCAGCATGCCTTGGGCGGCCGCATCGGCCGATGAAGTGACGGTCTTGGCCTCGGCTTGGAAGACAGCTCCTGGCCGTTCACCGGCCATTCGGTACCTTTGGTGGCTGCTCGATGACGCAGCATGCGCTCCGGATTGATTTCTCGCAGCACCGCGCGCTCGCTGCCACAGCGCGCTCTTCCGCCACGAAACGTGCTACCGGGTACGTTCCAGCTTCCTCGAGAGTTTGTATGGGTTTCCGTGATCCGCTGCTCGCGCCGTCCGGCCATTGTGGCGGACTGTACCTGCTGCGGTTGCCGTCGCGTGTGCCTAGTGGCGGCTGGGCGCGCAAGGCGGCGATTCTGATAATGTTGTTGGTATATGTTGTCCTCGGGGCAGGTGCGGAGGCATGTCAGGACCATGCCGACAGCGAGCGGCAGGGCCGCTTTCCTCAAGCAAGGGTGCAGGTTGATGCGTGGCACGGCCCTAACACACCCCCCTTTTCGCCGCGCGTTGAAAGAGTTGATGAATGCAAACAGGAATCGCCATGCGCAACTTATTGTTGTGCATCCTGGCCGCGTGGCAGGCCGCGTCCCCGTGCGCTGTCATGGCGACCCCGACAACGCCCACAAGCCCGCGCCCTGAGGCTTCCGCAGCACAAGGCACCAAGCCTATCTCACATTACGAGGGCCGCAAGCGCGAGCGGAGAAGGGAGCGGGAAGAAACAAGGCAGCAAACGCGGCCGGATTCGGCGGGCAAGCAGGAGCAAAAGGCCAACTGAAAACCTTTGCAGGGATTCTGCGAAAAAGCGTTCACCGCATAGCGGCGGTGCGGACCGCCGCGGAACCCAACTGACCGGGATAAGCCCGGACCATGAAAGTGGCGCATAGCCGCCTTTCTTGGCGCGACTGCGGTCTGGACAACTGCCATTCCGCCTGCTACGTCGCGCCTTCCTCAACCTTCGTTTGACCGCCGGAAATGCGTTGTAGCAGAAATGCTGCGAGCGGCCGAGAGGCTGGAAAAAACCATTTGTGGGCCGATGAAACCTTCTGGTATCCTCCGCTCCGTCATCACTAAGGGTTCTCCCCATGGACTGTTGTTCTAGTCGGCGTCACGCCGATCTCTGAACGGCTAGTCAGTCAAGGCGACATCTCGCCACTGCCTAGCCGTTACCGGCGGGTAGTGGCAACCATACAGATTCTCTGTGTGGCCACCTCCCGATTTTTTTTGTTAGCGTTCTGTACCGAGAAGGCAGTCGCGGGCAACATCGCCCTCACTCTTTGACCTTCGCGAGCAGTCGCACCGAGCCTACACGCGCCATAGAAACGCGTGAGGGAGGTCTCATGTCGTTCCTTACCTGTTTCCAGTTTGCCTTCTCCGCCCTTACTTTTTTGAAGGGCTCCCGTTGGTCGCACCGCTCGCTTGTGGCGCTGACCCTGGCGCTGCTTGGCATTGGCCTCGCACCGGCGCATGCCCAGGACGCCGGTGAAAGCCAGCCGGCTCCGGGCGCTGCCCCTGGCAATACGGCGTCGGATCCGATGGAGGACCGCTTTGCCTTCCACGGGCAGGCCACCTACATCTGGCAGCGCAAGCCATCGTTTGGCGCGGCCTATTCGGGCGAGCACAGCCTCGGCACGGAACGGGCCAAGAGTTATTCGTTCACCAGCACGCTCGATTTGGGCCTGCGCCTGTGGCAAGGGGCAGAGTTCCACTTCAATCCCGAGGTCTCGCAGGGCGTGCCGTTCTCCGGCCTGCACGGCCTGGGCGGCCTGACCAACGGAGAACTGGCCAAGTCGTCGGGCACCAATCCCACGTTCTACCGGGCCCGGGCCTTCGTGCGCCAGACGTGGGGCCTGGGTGGCGGCGAGGAGAAGCTCGATGCCGACTTCAACCAGTTCGCCCGAACCGTCGACAAGCAGCGCGTCATGCTGACCGCCGGCAACTTTGGCGTGCTCGACATCTTCGATCTGAACCCCTACGGCTCCGACCCGCGCACGCAGTTCATGAACTGGTCCTCACTGACGCATGGCTCGTTCGACTATCCCGCCGATGCGCGCGGCTACAACTGGGGCTTGGCGCTGGAGTACGTTGGCGATGGCTGGTCGGCGCGCTTTGGCCATTTCCTGCAACCACTGGAATCCAATGGGCTGAAGCTCGACACACGGATGTTTGAGCACTACGGCGACATCCTCGAGCTGGAAAAGCGCTATAACCTGGCTGGCCGTCCCGGTGCGGCGCGCCTGCTGCTCTGGCGCAATAAAGCGAAGATGGGCAAGTTTAGCGATGCCATCGCATTCGGGCAGGCCAACAACGTGACGCCCGACGTCGCCGACGTGCGCGCGGAACATGCCAAGGTAGGCGTGGGCATTACGTTGCTGCAGGAGGTCAATGATTCGCTGGGCGTGTTCTTCCGCGCCAATATGTCGGACGACAAGACGGAAACCTATGCCTTTACCGAAATCGGCAAGCAGGTCGGCCGGAACAAGTGCTCGAAATCTATTACAGCCTGGAACTGTTGAAGTACTTCAGCATCAGCCCGAGTTTCCAGTACATCCGCAACCCCGGCTACAACCGGGATCGGGGGCCTGCAATGTTCTATGGCGTCCGGTTCCACGCCGAATTCTGAGGAGCAAGGCGATAACCTTCCAGTGAACAGGAGGGGCCATCATGGACGACGACCCTATCGCTGCGCTGCGCCTACCAACTGCTCGTGCCCGGCTGGCAGGGTGGTAAATCCAATGGCTCGCGAGCCTGTTCTGACGAAGCTGCCAGCACAAGCTCCGTGGGTTCCCGTTTAACCATGCTGTCGGCCAAGGAGGCCCCATGGCAAACGAATTCCTTCCGCACCCCCCCGGCACGGCTCGGCGTCTGCTTCCGAACCGCTGGGATTTCGTCGCACTTCCGCTGATTATCGGTCTGCTGGTAGTGGCCGCGTCGGGCATCCGTGAAACGCTGGCACCGCTCGCGGGCCCCAGCGCCGAGGCGATCTCGCTAGATCCCGCCATGCTGCCCGAATACGCCCTGCGGACCACGCTGCGCGTGCTGGCCGCACTGGCGGTGTCGCTGCTGTTCACCTTCACGTACGGCACGCTGGCAGCCAAGAGCCGCCGGGCAGAGAAGGTACTGGTCCCCATTCTCGACATCCTGCAGTCGGTGCCGGTGCTGGGCTATATCTCCTTTACCGTGGTCTTTTTCCTCGCGCTCTTTCCGGGCCGCATGCTGGGCGCCGAGCTCGCAGCGATCTTCGCGATCTTCACCAGCCAGGCCTGGAACATGACGTTCAGCTTCTACCAGTCATTGCGAACGCTACCGCCTGACCTGATCGAGGTGTCGAGCAGCATGCGCCTGACGCCCTGGCAGAAGTTCTGGAAGCTGGAGGTGCCGTTTGCCATGCCGGGGCTGATCTGGAACATGATGATGAGCATGTCGGGCGGCTGGTTCTTTGTCGTCGCCTCGGAAGCCATCACGGTCGGCGACAAGTCGATCACCCTGCCTGGGGTCGGGGCCTACCTGACCACCGCCATTGCCGACAGCAATATGGCAGCGGTGGGTTGGGTCATCCTGACCATGATCGCAGTGATCGTCCTGTACGACCAGTTCCTATTTCGTCCGATGGTGGCCTGGGCAGATCGCTTCCGGCTGGAAAGCACGAGCGCACAAACCGCACCGGAGTCCTGGGTGCTAAACCTCGTGCACCGTACCCACTTGATCCAGAGCCTGCTGCGTCCCTTCGGCCGCCTGCTGCGCAAGCTGGCGCGGGCCCGCTTCGCGGTCCGCCTGCCCGTGGCCCCAGGCGTCCAACGGGCAGGCCTGACCCGAGTCGTCGACCTCGTCTGGAGCTTTTTGGTGGCAGTGCTTGCCGGCTATCTGCTGTTGCGGACGATCAGCTATGTCCACACTGAAGCCGGGCTGGACGAAGTTGTGAAAGTTATCGGGCTGGGGCTGCTGACGCTGCTGCGCGTGCTGGTGCTGATCGTCCTCGCCTCCCTGATCTGGGTGCCGGTCGGGGTCATGATTGGCCTGCGGCCCCGGCTTGCCGAAAAAATCCAGCCGCTGGCCCAGTTCCTGGCGGCCTTTCCAGCCAACCTGCTGTTCCCGGTATTTGTGTTCGGCATTGTCCATTTTCATCTCAATCCGGACATCTGGCTGAGTCCGCTGATTGTGTTGGGGGTGCAGTGGTACATCCTCTTCAATGTCATCGCCGGGGCAACCGCATTTCCGAACGATTTCCGCGAAGCGGCCACCAATTTCCGCATTCACGGCTGGCAGTGGTGGAGAAAGATCATGCTGCCCGGGATTTTTCCCTACTACGTGACCGGCGCCATCACCGCGTCGGGCGGGGCATGGAACGCGAGCATCGTGTCCGAGGCGGTGTCATGGGGATCTACCAGCCTGTCGGCGCACGGCCTTGGCTCCTACATCGCCCAAGCCACCGCCGCCGGGGACTATCCCAAGATCGTCCTTGGTATTGCGGTCATGTCGATTATGGTGGTCTGTTTCAACCGTTTCCTGTGGCGTCCGCTGTATGCCATCGCCGAAAACAAGCTGCGCATGAACTGAGAGGGCAAGCACAATGCAAAACGAAATTCTGACCCCTTCCCGGAACATCCTGAGCATTCGCGACCTGAGCCACGGCTATGGCCGCGAGCAAGGCAAGCGCCTAGTGCTGGACGGCGTGAACCTCGATCTGCGCGAAGGCGAGATCGTCGGCCTGCTTGGCCGGTCGGGCTCTGGCAAGTCCACGCTGCTGCGGATGATTGTCGGGCTGATTTCCCCTACATCGGGCCAGCTCGACTACTGCGGTGTTCCTATCAAGGGCCCAGCCGAAGGCGTCGCCATGGTCTTCCAGACCTTTGCGCTATTCCCCTGGCTGACCGTGCTGGACAACGTCGAAGCTGGCCTGGAAGCCCTGGGCGTGCCGCCGGCGGAGCGGCGTGAGCGCGCGCTTGCGGCCATCGACCTGATAGGGCTGGACGGCTTTGAGAATGCCTTCCCACGCGAGTTGTCGGGTGGCATGCGCCAGCGTGTGGGCTTTGCTCGCGCTCTCGTCGTCAATCCGACGTTGCTGCTGATGGACGAACCATTCTCGGCGCTCGGCGTGCTAACGGCCGAAACCCTGCGTACCGACCTGCTCGATCTGTGGACGGAGCGCATGTTGCCGATCAAGTCGATGCTGATCGTGACCCACAACATCGAGGAGGCGGTCTTCATGTGCGACCGTATCCTGCTGCTGTCATCCAACCCGGGGGCTGTCGTCGCCGAGTTCGAAGTACCGTTCAAGCATCGGCGTGACCGCCTTGAGCCGGCATTCCGCGAACTTGTCGACGAGATCTACGCCAAGATGACAGCCCGGCCAACCAAGGGAGTTGCACCAAGGAACGGCCTGGACATCGGCAGCCCGCTGCAGCCGGTTTCCACAAACCTGATGGCGGGTCTGATCGAAACTGTGGCTGCCGAGCCGTATCGGGGCCAGGCCGATCTGCCGGAGATCGCAGCGACCATGCATCTGGAGGTGGACGATCTTTTTCCAGTCGCCGAGATGCTAGGACATCTCGGCTTTGCCGAACTGCGCGAGGGCGACATTGTGCTGACCGCGGCAGGGCTGGTCTTCAATGAACATGGCACGCAGGAACGCAAAGCCCTCTTCGCCGAGCATCTGGTGCGACGTGTGCCGATGGCCGGCTATATCCGTACGGTGCTGGCGGAGCGGAAAGACCAGCAAGCCCCGCGCGTCCGGTTTGAGCAGAAGTTAGAGGATTTTCTGAGCGATGAACTGGCCAGGCAGACGCTGGAGGCGATCATTGAATGGGGACGTTATGCGGAGATCTTCTCGTACGATGACCATACGGAGCGGTTTTCGCTTGAAAGCTAATGCAACTTGTCTGTCCTCAACCTGACGCAGTCACCTTGAGCCCGACTCTGACCAGTTCGAGTGAAACATGACCATTGAAGCCATCCAAAACATCAATCTGGATTCTCTATTCGATACCAGCATCAGTGTGGCCGCGGCATTCGTGCTGGGCGCGGTGATCGGTTACGAACGACAGTACCGCCAACGTACCGCCGGCCTGCGCACGAATGTGCTGGTGGCGGTCGGCGCGGCCATCTTCGTGGATATGGCCAACCGGCTGGCAGGGCACGATGGTGCCGTGCGCGTCGTCGCCTATGTGGTCTCGGGAATCGGCTTCCTTGGCGCCGGCGTGATCATGCGGGAAGAGGGAAACGTGCGCGGACTCAATACCGCTGCCACCTTGTGGGGCTCGGCAGCCATAGGCGCGTGTGCCGGCGCGGATCTGCTTCTGGAGGCTACGGTCGGTTGTCTATTCGTGCTGGCTGCAAATACGCTGCTTCGCCCCATGGTCGACCGCATCAACCGCCAGCCCATCGATACTCCCGCCGTGGAGGTGACCAATACCGTCTACGTCATCGCACCGCGGGAGCGCCAGAAGGAAGCAATGCGCATGTTGGATGAGGCCCTGGAAAGCAGTAATTATCCCACGCGCGACCTGGTAGTTCACGCTTTTGGCTCGGACGACGTGGAGATCGAGGCCGTGCTGATGGCGACCTCGGTCGATGGGGAGAAGCTCGATAACGTTGTCGAGCGACTGGCAGAGTCAAGTGCTGTCAGTCAGGCCTTCTGGAGCCCCAGCACCACTGAGTGAATTGCTGCGGTACCACCTGTGTTGGCAAAAGACCATCACGGAGTCTTCGCTAAAGTTGGTCCTGCGATTGCTGGTCTGCCATATCCGCAATGGCTGCCAATTGACGGGCGTCCGGGCTCTGGTCGCCGGGTGTCCGGTAAGGGGCGACGAGCCGTCATCCAAGCCGAGGTTGGCGATCGTCTCCTCTCAAACTGGCCGGTTGTCGACGCCGACGGCAGTCAGGCAGTCTCGGTCGCCGCGGCTGGCCAAGTGCGGTAGCCCGCTGGTGCGGGCTTTTTTATCGATCTTGCGAAGCCAGCCGCCATGTCGGAATGCCTTCGTCGAAACTATCGAACCACTCCCGGATAGCGTCGGCCACCACCCCTGGATCGCAAGTGGCGGCATCCGGGACGCAGGCCCAAATGAGACTTTCGACGTCAAAGCGTCGTTCCGCCCGATCCCTCCAGGCATCGCGGTCGCGGGCTAGGATAGCGAGGTGCTGGTCTCGGATCGGGATGTAACGTATGGCGCAGAGTGGGCGTCCCGTATTGACGGCCGCCTCGCCGATTTCTTGACCCATCCACTGGCTTACGTCAACCCTTCTCCGGTGCATGGAAGAGGGGACAGCTCTGCTTGATTCCGGCGTACCGATTAACACGGTATGGACATCGAAAATTTGCAGTGCTGGAGCGGCGTGAGCTGAATTGACAATGTCCATAGTGCTCAGGTGGATTGATCGGGAGAACCTTTGAGCCTTCCTTTTTCCGGTGCGGCGAAGACCAGCCGGCCGACATTGTCGCGGCCCCCAGGTAGAGTACTGCAGCACGCCGATGTCGTAGCTCCAGCCGGCACCGAACGTATTCTTGTAGCCGCCGTAGAAATCCATTTCTATCGGGGCCTAGACTTCGGCATTGCTGGCTCCCAGTTCAGAGGCAGCGCTTAGCCATCAGGTGGAAGCTCCAGCCTGCCACCCAGCTCGACGACCCGGTTGGCCGGTATCCCAAAATGGGCCGTTGCGTCGACTTCATTCCGGCGCTGCCAGATAAAGGCCGTTAGTAAAGCATGCCTCAGAAAGCGGCGGCCTCGAGGCACAGTCAGTACGTCGCGCCCAAGGTAATAGGAGGTCCGCATCGGATCGTAAGGAGCCTCCCCGCAGACCCGCTCCGCCTGCTCGAGTACAGCCGGCACATTCGGCGATTCCATGAAGCCGAACTGCGCGACAATACGCAAGAAGCCCAGGCCGAGGTCTTCGCATGTCAGCCGCTTGTCGGCACTGACACGCGGTGCGTCGACCGTTTCCAGCGTCAGGAGGATGACGTGCTCGTGCAGCACCTGGTTGTGCTTGAGGTGGTGCATCAGCGCGGCGGGCGCTTCCTGACTGCGCTCGCACATGAATACCGCATTGCCTTCCACGCGGTGTGGCGGCCCTCTTCGCAATACGCTGATCAAGGCTTGCGGTGTCATGCCGCTGCCACGGCGCGCTGCGGCCAACTGCAAGCGGCCATAGCGCCAGGCAAACATCACCAGGAAAGTCGCGGCGCCGAGTAGCAGCGGCAGCCAGCCGCCTTCCGTGACTTTCAGCGCATTGGCGCCGAAAAATGCCAGGTCTGCCAACATAAAGACCCCCGCGACCACAACAACCCGGGGCACTCCCCAACCCCACCGCTGGCGCGCGAGCGCCGAGAAAAGCACGGTCGTGATGGCCATGGTGGCGGACACCGCCAGGCCAAACGCGGCAGCAAGACTTGCCGAGGAGCGGAAGCCCAGCACAACCGCAATGGTGGCGCCCATCAGCAACCAGTTGAGCGCAGGCAGGTAGATCTGTCCGCGCGTTGCCGCGGACGTGTTGATAACTTGGAACCGCGGGCTCAGGCCGAGTTGCATGGCCTGGCTGGTGAGGGAGAAGACGGCAGTGATCAATGCCTGCGCCGCGACAATGGTGGCGAGCGTCGCCAGCACCACCATCGGATAGAGTGCCCATTGCGGCACCATCGCATAGAATGGGCGATCTGCGGCGGCGGGATCGCGCAGCAGCAATGCCGCTTGCCCGAGATAGTTCACGGCAAGCGCCGGCAACGCGAGACCGTACCATGCCAGCCGGATCGGCCTGCGACCGAAATGCCCCATGTCAGCATAGAGCGCCTCACCACCGGTCAGGCATAGCACGACCGCGCCCAAGGCCACGAATCCCCGGAAGCCGTTCTGCTGGAAGAAGCTGAAGGCAGCCATCGGGTTGAAAGCCGCCAAGGCCTGCGGCGTCTGGACCAGGTTGGCAAGCCCGAGGACCAGGATCACTACGAACCACGTCGCGAGGATGGGACCGAACGCCATGCCGACCTTGCCCGACCCCTTGGCCTGCGCGCTGAACAGGCCGAGCAGGATAATGACCGTCAGCGGTACGATATAGGGATCGAACGCCGGTGTCGCCACGGAAAGGCCCTCTACCGCACTGAGCACCGAGATGGCGGGCGTGATAACGCCGTCGCCATACAGCATCGCAGTGCCCACCAGGGCCAGCGAAACCCACAAGAAGCCTTGCCTTCCCTTCATCGACGACCGCGACAAGTCGCCGACCAGCAAGGCTAGCAGCGCAAGGATGCCACCTTCCCCCTGGTTGTCAGCCCGCATCAGGAGGAGGACATATTTAAGGCTGACCATGACGATCAGCGACCACAGGAACAACGACAGGCAACCGATCACGTTCTCCGGCGTGGGTGAAACGCCCCGCTCGCCGTGGAAGGCTTCCTGCAGTGCATATAGCGGGCTGGTACCCAGATCGCCAAAGACAATACCCAGGGCCGCCAGCGACATCGTCAGCGTTGCCCGGACAGGGGGCGCTTCCCCGGACAGGCGGGTTTCCCCGAGCAGTTCGAGTGGTGGGTGCGGCTTATGACGAAGTTTAGTGGTGTCAGGCTTCAAGTGAGACCGCCACGTTGGCACTCGTTTGCCCGGGTCAGTGAGGTCGACGAACGCCTTATCGCTCCGTGAAGATGAGTCCCATCTGCTCGGCCTGGTCAGTGATCCAGTCCCAGTCGACGCTCAGCTCGCGGTGGCAAGCGGGACAAGTCAGCGGCAGCGGGAGTTTTCTCGAGACCATATCCTGCAGGGTCTCAGAGTGAACGTGCCCGCACGCCGTGCAGGTGAAGAAGAGTGGGACAGGAGGTTTCATTGTCGCCTCGACGGATCGGTCGCCGGATAGTTCGGCAAGGGCTGGGTCTACGCTCCGGACCGACTTGTGTGGAATCTCACGCGACCAAGCCCTGATATCAATGTACAAATGCCATCGAAAAAATTGTGTAAAGACCTGGGCTCACGGCATAAACAACGCATAAAACCGATCCCCAGACATCGCTGGCCTGCCGACGGTGAAGCGGGGGCAACGATGGCTAGCCTTTCAGGCCGCCAGATGCTCATCCCGTGCCACAGAAGGCGGAGGAAGAAGGGCCATGGCCTCCTCCAGCCGCTGGACCAACAGGGAACTTGCCGGTTGCAATGGCAGGCGGGTTTCCGGGGAGATCGCGCCGGAAAGTGCCAAAGCCGCCTTCACTGGTGCGGGATTCGGCTCTGAGAACATGAGGGAAATCAACCGGGCGAGTCTGGCAAACAATGCGCGAGCCGCACCGAAATGGCCGGTCTGCGCCAGATGCAGCAGACGGACGAAGAGATCCGGACGAATATGCGACGACGCTGCGATAACGCCGGCACCGCCGGCAAGCAGGTGATCCAGCATGGCGGCGTCCTCACCGCACAGCACGGTGGTGTGCAGATCGCCGGAAAGCGCGCCAAGATTGCCGCTGTCGCACTCTTTGACCGCCGCGATCTGCGGATGGGCAAGCAGGGATCGTATGAGCGGCGGCGACATCGCACACCCCGTCCGCTTGGGAACGTTGTACAGCATCAGGGGGCGATCGGTTGCACGCGCCACCTCGTTGAAATGCCACACGATGCCCTCATCGGAGGGCCGCAGATAGTATGGCGGTGGCACCAGGTAGCCGGCAAGGTCAAAGGCGTCCAGTTCCGCAATTTGCGCGCACACCGCGCGTGTATCGACCGCACCCACGCCAGCCATCACCGGTAGCTCGCCATGGACGGCTTCTAGGACTGCCGCCGCGAATACTTGCCGCTCGCGTGTGGAAAGCAGGCTTCCCTCGCCCGTCGTGCCCAATATGATCAAGCCATTCACGCCTGCCTCGGCGTAGCGCTCGGCCAGCCTGGCCGCACCTGACAAGTCCAGCGAGCCGGCACGCATCGGCGTGACCATGGGCACCCAAATGCCCCACGGTGACTCGCGGGAGATCGCTGCGATACCGGTGCAGGCGCGAACGGCGGCACCGGAGAAGCTCTCTTCCTCAGTGCGCCACATAGTCGTCTCCCAGGGCTGTCGTGACCCCGAACTCCGCAGCCGGAAATGCCATCATGATGGCATGCATGGCCGCGTCGCGGTCCGTGCGGGCCATCTCCACGTGCATCAAAGTTTCGCCGTGCCGGTAGTCAACGTTTACCACATAGGCGCGGGCCAGCTCACCGAGCGCCCTGTGGATGGTCTGCCGCAGCTCGAACACCTCGGTGGATGTCACCGCAAGACGCATGCGGATCCAGGCCGGTGCCGGCTGGGAAACCGCGCGCAGCGCGGGCATGGTGCCTTCGCTGCTGCGCGAGGCGGTACGTCGGGGAACGGTGTCAACGGCCAGGCTTGACTGTCGCATGATTGGATAGACCCGCGCGGTAGCGGGTCGCGTGTTGGACATGGCTTTATGCTAGCCAGCACCGTCTAAATTTGATGCAAGGATGTTGGGCTAATGTATTAAATCCGCATCAAAATCGGCGACACTGGCAAAGCGCTCGCGCTCAGAACGTCTTCGTCAGCGAAGCCCAGGCCGCGGCCTTGCCGAGGTAGCGGCCCCGGTTGGCGCTGGTGTAGACCGATTCCTTGGCGTTGGTGTCCACGTAGGCCACCGCCAGCGCAAAGCCCTTGCCCAGGTCCTTGGTCAGGCCGATCTTCCAGTCGGTGTACGAGGCGTCGCTGTTGTGCGTCACGCCCTGGTAACCCACATGCGCATTCAGCGTCAGGTCCCAGAAATTCAGCGGCACGTTGGCCGTCAGGTCGACGTAGTAGCTGTTCTTGCTGTCGTTGAAACCGAACAGGTTTGTCACGGCATGCGAGTACTTCAGGAACACCGGGCCCCAGCCGATGCCGGCGTACAGTTCCGTGGTGTACGGTCGCGGGTTGTTGTAGCCGCCCGGGTAGTAGTATTCGAGCACGCCCAGGTCGTAGTTGAACTCGAGACCAGACACCTTGAAGGTGTTCTTGAAGCCTCCGTAGAAATCCATTTCGACCGGTGCCGACACCGACGAGTTGGCATCTTCGAGCCAGCTGATGCTCGAGTTCCAGTTGCCCACGTAGAAGCCGCTCTCATGCGCGTAGTCGAAGCCACCCTGGATCGCCGGGCGCAGGTTGGTCTGGCTGATGCCGCGATAGCGGTAGTCCGAAACCAGCGAAACGTTGGCCGTGAACGTATGCGGCGATGCCGGCTCAGCAGCGGCAGCAGCCGGAGCCGCGGCAGCCGCCTCGGCGTCTGGCTGGGATTGCGCCATGGCGGGCACGGCGGCGAACAAGAGGATGGAAGGTACGGAACATGCAAGCAGCGCGGCTGCCGTATGGCGCAGGTCAGTCATTTTTTTGTGGCGAAAAGTTGAAAAAATCCCCATTGCAGGGAGCCTCGCCACGATATGGCCTGACGCCTAAAAAAGGTATCAAAAGCCGCAATGCCTGCGTACAAATCCAATAAAGACGGCTGGGATTCAGCGTTATCCGGCAAACCGATAGCCCAAACCGATTTCCGTCAGCAGGTGGGCGGGCTGCGCCGGGTCCGCTTCGAGTTTGTGCCGCAGATGTCCCATGTAGACGCGCAGATACTGGCTGCTCTCTGCCTGAGAAGGCCCCCACACTTCCCGCAGCAATTCCCGGTGCGTCATGACCTTGCCGCGGTGGGCGATCAGAACCGCCAGGAGACGGTACTCGATCGGGGTCAGGTGCACGGCCTGTCCGGCACGGGTGACCAGACGGCTGGCCAGGTCAACTTGTACGTCACCGAACAGAATCTGGTGGGAGCCTTGCGGGCTGGCCCTGGCATGCCGGCGCAGCAGCACGCGCAGGCGTGCAACCAGTTCTCCGACGCCAAATGGCTTGGTCAAATAGTCGTCGGCGCCGGCATCCAACGCACCAATCTTGTCGGCCTCTCCACTACGTGCCGATAGGACAAGGATCGGTACGTCAGTCCACGTACGCATCTCGTTGATCAATTGCACCCCATCACCGTCCGGCAACCCCAGGTCGAGTATGACCAGGTCAGGCTGCCGGGTACCTGCCTCAACCAATCCGCGCTTGAGCGATTCTGCCTCGTACACCGTGCAGCCTTCAGACTCCAGCGTCGCGCGAACAAAGCGCCGGATATGCCGCTCATCCTCAATGAGCAAAACGGTTGGGGAAAAATCGAATGGCATTAACTCCCTCTCCTTCCTGACTGGCGACGCACTAGGCATCAGCCGGCTCCGGTTCCACTGCCGGCGGTTTCCCGCGAGGCAACGCGACCATGAAGCGCGCGCCGGCTTGCTCGCCGGGCCGGTCTGGCCGCAGCGCCGGTTCCACCCAGATGCGCCCGCCATGCGCCTGGACGATTGCCTCGCAGACGGCGAGGCCGAGGCCCACGCCTGCGGTCGCCGACTCGCGCTCGCCGCGCGTGAATTTCTCGAAGATCTGCCGCTCCATGCCTTTGGGCACGCCCGGGCCATCGTCCTCGACCGCAATCCTGATTTCATCATCGACCGCTGCGGCGGACAACCGGATCTCAGTGCCCGCGGGCGTGTATTTAGCCGCGTTTTCCAGAAGGTTGCAGCACGCGCTCCATCAGCACCGCATCGCATTCGACCAGGGGCACCCTGGACAAGTCGGCGACGACCACACGATGGCGGGCGAGCGCATCGCGCATGGCGGCAAGGCTGGCGCCAACCAGTTCCTCCACCGACTGCCACTCCATGTTGGTCCGGACATCGCGGCTCTGCAGCTTGGCCATGTCAAGCAGGTTCACCACCATCGTCCGCATCCGCCTGGCCTGCTCCAGCATGGCGGATACGTTCTCGTCCAGCGGCGGGGCCAACGCAGGCTCGCTGCGCTGCATGGTTTCGGCCATGCCGATCAGGCTGGTCAGCGGGGTGCGCAGGTCATGGGAGACGGCGGCCAGCAATGAGCTGCGCAAGCGCTCCGACTCCATCGACAGCAAGGCCTGCTGCGCCACCTCGACGTAGTGCAGCCGTTCGATCGCGATCGCGATCAGTGTGCAGAACACGTCGACCTGACGCCGCAGCGCGGGTTGCGCAAAGGCGCGCGCCACCGCGGGCTCCACCGCCAGCACGCCGCGGGTCTGCATCGGCGCCTTCAACGGCAGGTACAGCACGGTACTGCCCGGCAGCGTATGCGTGCCGGTGCCGGCCGGCTCGCCGTGATCGAAGACCCACTTCGCCAACACACGGTCGATCGAGTCGGTGCGCGCCGCCGTGTCTTGCTGACCGGCATCGGACACCGGCGGCAGCAGGCGCCCTTGCGGCGAAACCAGGAAGAAGGCCGAGTTGGCATCGAAGGCGGCGCGCAGGAAGCGGCTGCCGATCGAAACGATCTGTTCCGGCATCAGCGCGGCCGACAGTTCGCGCGCCAGCTCGTACAGCGTGCGCGCGTCTTCTTCGCGCTGCACGGCCAGTTGCGCCTGTTCGCGCAAGCCGGCCGTCAGTTGCCCGATGACCAGTCCGACGGAGAGCAGCACCAGGAAGGTCAGCAGATACTGCACGTCGCTGACGGCAAAGGACAGCCGCGGCGGCACGAAGAAGAAATCGAAAGCGGCTACGGCCAGCACCGAGGCCAGCGCTGCCGGCCCGCGGCCATGACGCAGCGCGACCCCGACCACCGCCGCGAGGAACAGCATGGCGATGTTGACGACGTCGAACCAGGGAAACGCCAGCGCCGACAGTGCCGTGGCACCCGCGCACCATACGACGGCCCACACGTAGTCCTTGCGGGTCGCCCCGTCGATGGCCTCGGGGGCCTCCGGCTCGTCGGCGCCGTGGCGCGGGCGAATGTCGGCCCGGGTGGTGTCGGCCGCCACGCGGATGATATCGATCTCCGGGCACCCGAGCGCCAGCGCATCGGCAAAACTGCGGCGGCCGAACAGCCACGCAGGCGCGTTCACGAAGGGCGACAAGGCCAGCCCAAGCAGCGAGCGCGCCCGCTCTGCAAGGGAGGTGCCACCCCGGCGCCAGTCCGCCGGCGCGCGGCCGATCACCACCTTGGTCAGGTTGTGGCGGCGAACGTAGCCGACCACCGCCTGCACCATGTCATTGCCCGCCAGGGTCTCGGTGCGCGCGCCCAGCTCCTCGGCCAGGCGCATGGCCGTCTGCAGGCGCACCCTGGCGACATTGGAGGGCGGCGCCAGCCTCGGCGTGGCGATCGTCACCACATGCCAGTCGCAATCGAGCTGGCCGGCAAGCCGGCGGGCGCTCTTGACGACCTGCTCCGCATCATCGCCGCTGCCGATGCAGGCAAGCACCGCTTCCCGGGTGCGCCAGACCGACTGCACGGCTTCGGACTGGCGCCATGCCCGGACATCGTAGTCCACGCGGTCGGCGGTCCGGCGCAGCGCCAACTCGCGCAGGGCAATCAGGTTGCCTTTGCGGAAGAAATTGCGCGCCGCATGTCGCGCCTGCTCCGGCAGATACACCTTGCCTTCCTTCAGCCGACGCAGCAGCTCATCGGCGGGCAGGTCGACTAGCACGACTTCATCTGCACTGTCGAAGACAGTGTCCGGCACCGTTTCCCACACGCGGATTCCTGTGATGCCCCAACAGCCTCGTTCAGGCTGTCGAGGTGCTGCACATTGACCGTGGTCCAGACGTCAATGCCGGCGGCCTGCAGTTCCTGGATGTCCTGCCACCGCTTGGGATGGCGGCTGCCCGGCGCGTTGGAATGTGCGAGTTCGTCAACCAGGATCAGCGAAGGATGGCGGGCCAGCGCCGCGTCCAGGTCGAACTCCTTGAGCACCCGCTCACGGTATGGCACATCCTTCATTGGCAGCCGCTCGACATCGGAGATTAGCGCTTCGGTCTCTGCGCGGCCGTGGGTCTCGACGATACCAATGACGACGTCCGTGCCCTGCATGGACGCCGCCCGGGCCGCGGTGAGCATGGCAAAGGTCTTGCCCACCCCGGCCGAAGCGCCAAAGTAGACCCTGAGCTTGCCGCGCGATGCCCGCTCACCTTCGGCCTGAACCCTCTGAAGGAGCGCATCGGGGTCGGGGCGTGCGTCGGCATCGCGAAATTCGGCATCAGACATAGGATGGCTCACCCACAATCCTGGCAGAAGCAGAACCATTCGGCACCGCGTCGGGGTACCGCCGCCGATGTGGCCGGCGTGGGGCCCCGCAGCATCGCCCAACCTTCGGGGACTTCATTGCTTCGGCGCAATGCCATCCAATGCAAGGTTCAGCTTCAGGACATTGACGCCTGGGTCACCCAGTACCGGCAGCAGAGGCGCTTCGGTACTCGCGGCGATCAGCTGCTTCACCTGTTCGGTCGAAATCCCCCTGATCCGGGCGACGCGCGCCGCCTGATATTCGGCCGCGGCAGGACTGATATGCGGATCCAGCCCGCTTCCGGATGCCGTGACCAGGTCCACGGGTACCCGCGCCTGGTTGTCGGGATCCGCGGCATGCAGCGCGTCGATGCGCGCACGGGCCGCGTCGGTCAGCGCCGGATTGGTGGGGCCCAGGTTCGACCCGGCCGAAGCCGCGGGGTTATATGGCATGGGCGCCGTCGCCGACAACCGGCCCCAGAAGTACTTCGGGTCGGAGAACGGCTGGCCGATCAGTTCCGATCCGACCCCCTTCCCGTCCTTCTCGATCAGCGAGCCGCCTGCCTGATGCGGAAACACGGCTTTCGAGATCGCGGTGATCATGCCAGGATACAACAGGCCGGTAATCAGCGACAGGGCAATGAACACCGCGAGCATCGGCCTGACAAGCCCCCCCTGCACGGGCGGCGGCGACGGCTGCGGGGACTGCACTTGCGTATTCATGAATGCTCCGATAGGGGAAATCAGACCCAGCCAAACAGGGTAAGGATCATGTCGATCAGCTTGATGCCGGCAAACGGCACCAGGATGCCGCCAAGCCCGTAGATCAGCAGGTTGCGGCGCAGCAGCACCGCGGCGCCCAGCGGCCGGTAGACCACGCCCTTGAGCGCGAGCGGAATCAGCACCACGATGATCAGCGCGTTGAAGATCACCGCCGACATGATCGCCGAAGCCGGCGTCGCGAGGGCCATCACGTTCAACAGGTTGAGCTGCGGATATGTGGTGGCAAACGCCGCCGGGATGATCGCAAAGTACTTGGCGATGTCGTTGGCCACGCTGAAGGTCGTCAGCGAGCCGCGCGTCATCAGCATCTGCTTGCCGATCTCGACGATCTCGATCAGCTTGGTCGGGTTGCTGTCCAGGTCCACCATGTTGCCGGCTTCCTTGGCCGCCTGCGTCCCGCTGTTCATCGCCACGGCCACATCGGCCTGGGCGAGTGCCGGGGCATCGTTGGTGCCGTCGCCGGTCATCGCGACCAGCCGCCCTTCGGTCTGGTACTGGCGGATCAGCTTCAGCTTGGCTTCCGGCGTGGCCTCGGCCAGGAAGTCGTCAACGCCCGCCTCAGCCGCAATCGTGGCCGCCGTCAGCCGGTTGTCGCCGGTGATCATCACGGTCCTGATGCCCATCTTGCGCAGCTCGCCGAAGCGCTCGCGGATGCCGGTCTTGACGATGTCCTTCAGTTCGATCACGCCCAGCACGCGCACCGCATCGCCCCTGGCGTCGGCCACCACCAGCGGTGTGCTGCCGACGCGCGCTACCTCGTCCACGGCCTGCAGTACGGCATCAGGGAACTTGCCGCCGCGCTCGGTCACGTAGCGGCGCACGGAATCTGCTGCACCCTTGCGCACGTGACGCTCGCCGCCGCCATCGCCTAGATCGACGCCGCTCATGCGGGTCTGGGCGCTGAACGGCACGAACTCCGGCTTCAGGCTGGCCATCTCCGGCGCCGCCAGCCCCGGCTGCTGGCGGGCCAGCGTGACGATGCTGCGGCCTTCCGGGGTCTCGTCGGCCAGCGACGACAGCCAGGCCGCTTCCGCGAGCTGCAACAGTGAAACGCCCGGCGCCGGGATAAAGCGCGATGCCTGGCGGTTGCCGTGGGTGATCGTGCCGGTCTTGTCGAGCAGCAGCACATCCACGTCACCGGCGGCTTCGACGGCACGGCCCGACGTGGCGATCACGTTGGCTTCCATCATCCGGCTCATGCCAGCGACGCCGATGGCCGACAGCAGGCCGCCAATCGTGGTCGGGATCAGGCAGACCAGCAGCGCCACCAGCACAGTGATCGTCACCGGCACGCCAGCCTTTGTCACCAGGACGCTGTAGAGCGAGAACGGCTGCAGCGTGGCGGTGGCCAGCAGCAGCACCAGGGTCAGGCCGACCAGCAGGATAGTCAGGGCCAGCTCGTTCGGGGTCTTCTGCCGCTTGGCGCCTTCGACCATCGTGATCATGCGGTCGATGAAGCTCTCGCCCGGGTTGGTCGTGATGCGTACCACGATCCAGTCGGACAGCACCCGCGTGCCACCGGTCACGGACGAGAAATCGCCGCCGGATTCCCGGATCACCGGCGCCGATTCGCCCGTGATGGCGCTCTCGTCAACCGAGGCTACGCCGTCGATCACTTCGCCGTCCCCGGGGATCATGTCGCCGGCTTGCACCAGGACAACGTCACCACGCCGCAGCGCCGTGGCGGCACGGCTCTCCGTGGCACCGCCACGCTTGCCATCCTTCAGCACGCGCGCGGTGACCGTGGTCTTGAGGCCGCGCAGCGCTTCGGCCTGCTGCTTGCTGCGCCCTTCGGCCAGCGCTTCGGCAAAGTTGGCGAACAGCACGGTGAACCACAGCCAGACCGAGACCGCGAGGATAAAGCCCGCGCTTTCTCCGCCATGGACAGCGGTGGGCGCGAACAAAGCGCGCAGGAACAGGATGGTCGTCAGAATACTGCCCACGTAGACGACAAACATCACCGGGTTGCGCAGCTGGTCGCGCGGCGACAGCTTCCGGAAGGCCGCAACGAGCGCGGGCTTCACCAGCTCCGGCGCGAACATGCTGCGCGGCGCGGGGCGATGATGGTGGGGATGGTGGGGATCGCGTTGCCGCCCGGACACCGGCGCGCCCTTCGCTTGGGGCGTGTCGGAAGAAGAAGCTTCGGACGTCTTGCCGCTGCGCTTGGCCGCTGGGGCCGTCGAATCATGTTGCATGGTTTCTCCGCAATCCGCTGGAGACACCCGGCACCCGCGTCTGCATCGCAGTGCAGGTACCGGACGTGTCGGAATGCTCGATATCTCTTCGTCAGTGGTCGTCTTACTTCGCCGCGGTGGCCGTCACCGCGCCCTGCAGCTGCTCGGCAACCGGCCCGAGCGCCAGGGCCGGCACATAGGTCAGCGCGCCGACCATCAGTACCGTCCCCACCAGCAGGACGACAAACAGCGGGCCGTGCGTCGGCATCGTGCCGCCGCTGGGCGGCACGCGCTTCTTGGCCGCGAGCGAGCCCGCCAGCGCGAGGACCGGGATGATGATCCAGAACCGGCCGAACCACATGGCCGCTGCCAGCAGCGTGTTGTAGAACGGCGTATTGGCAGAGAGGCCCGCAAAGGCGCTGCCGTTGTTGTTGGCCGCCGACGAGAGCGCGTAGAGGATCTCCGAGAAGCCGTGCGTGCCGGGATTGAACACGCCCGCTCGCCCTGCTTCGGCCATGACCGCCACCGAGGTGCCGAGCAGCACCAGCAGCGGCGTGACCAGGATCGCCACGGCGGTCATCTTCATTTCGTAGGCTTCGATCTTCTTGCCGAGGTACTCAGGCGTGCGGCCGATCATCAGACCGGCGATGAACACAGCGAGCACTGCATAGACCAGCATGCCATACAGCCCCGAGCCGACGCCGCCAAACACCACTTCGCCCAGTTGGATCAGCAGCATCGGCACCAGCCCGCCGATGGCGGTGAACGAGTCATGCATCGCATTGACCGCGCCACATGATGCCGCCGTCGTGATGGTGGCGAACAGCGCCGATGCCGCCATGCCGAAGCGCGTTTCCTTGCCTTCCATATTGCCGCCGGCCTGCAACAGGGAGCTGGCATGGTCGACTGGCAGGCCGGACAACGCAGCATTGGCCATTTGTTCGGACATCGCGGCGACGCAAGCCATGGCGACAAAGATCACCGTCATGGAAGCCAGCACCGCCACCCCCTGTCGCCTGTCCCCCACCATCTCGCCGAAGGTAAAGCACAGAGCCGCCGGGATCAGGAAGATCGCGAGCATCTGGATGAAGTTGGCCAGGGCATTCGGGTTCTCGAACGGATGCGCCGAGTTGGCATTGAAGAAGCCACCCCCGTTGGTGCCAAGCATCTTGATGGCCTCTTGCGAGGCGACCGGCCCCATCGCCAGCGTCTGCTTGTCCGTCTTCAGGTCTTCCGTCACCGGCTTGCCCTGCGCATCGAGCACCGGCTGCCCGGCCGCATCGACCTTGGGCTGGCTGTATTCGACTGGCGTGACCAGGCTGACTTCCTTGTAAGCATCGAAATTCTGGATCACGCCCTGGCTCACCAGCGCCAGCGCGATCACCGTGGCAATCGGCGCCAGTACATACAGCGTGATCCGGGTCATATCGACCCAGAAGTTGCCGATGGTGGCCGCGCTCTGGCGCGCGAAGCCGCGAATCAGCGCAAACACCACGGCGATGCCGGTGGCCGCGGACAGGAAGTTCTGCACGGTAAGCGCGAGCATCTGCGTCAGATAGCCCATGGTCGACTCACCGGCATAACCCTGCCAGTTGGTATTGGTGACAAAGCTGATCGCCGTGTTGAAGGCCGAGTCCGGCGTGACGGCACCGAAGCCTTGCGGATTCAGCGGCAGCATGCCCTGCAGGCGCTGCAGCACATAGACGGCCACCACGCCAAGCAGGTTGAAGGCGAGGAGCGCGATGGTGTATTGCTTCCACCCCATCTCGGCGTCGGCGCGCACGCCGCCCAGGCGATACAGCAGTCGCTCCAGGGGGCGCCCCCACGCGGTCAGCGCGTAGCGGCCATCCTCCACGGCACGCCGGAGATAGCGCCCAAGGAACGGTGCGCACGCCAGGAGGATGGCGAGATACAGGAGCAGCAGGCCCACGAATTGCGAGAACATCAGAATTTCTCCGGCCGGAACAGCGCAACGAGGAGGTAAACAAAAATGGCGGCTGCCAGCGCGCCGCTCAGCAGATCGGTCCAGCTCATCACAGCCCCCTGTCCGACGCGCTGTCTTTTACCCGCGTCTGGTTATGCGGACCGCCGTGCCCGGTGCCCGCCGAAGATTGCGGGGCCAGCACGACGCACAGCCCCAGCAGGGCCGCGCTCAGCACGGCAAAGCCAATCAATACGATCAGAAAGATCCCGTCCATGACAAAACACCCTTGCGTGGTTTCCGCTTGGAGCTTAGCGACGGGGTCGTAAAAACTGGGTAGAAAGGTGATCGGTATGTATAAAGAACGCATAAAGATCAGCCCAAACGGCCCAGGCGAGCGAACAGAACATCACCTCGCTGCCTGTTGGCGGCCTGATCAACAGCGGCAGATTCACACCTGAGATGACTCCAGGACTGCCCGTTCCAATGCGCTGGCTGGTTGCCCACCGTCATCGAGCAAGGAACTGCCAGATCGGGCCGGTGCTTCTTTATCGGATCTTTATGCGCTGATGCCATTTATTGATGCAAGGTAAACGCGATCTCGCATACGCTGGTTGCATAGGACTTCCGCGCCGACAAATCTTCGCTAGCGCGGTGCCGCTACCAGTGTTGAACCACCATGATCAAGCTCCTCGTCGCTGTTGACGACTCAGATAGTTCGTTATGTGCCGTCCGGCACGCAGCGTTCCTCTATAGAGAGGTCAGCGTTTCGCAGATTGTGCTGCTCAACGTGCAAGCTCCAATTGAGCATGGAAAGGCCAGCGCCTACCACTCCCTCGCCGAGCTGCGAGAGCGAGAACGCAAGGAAGGGGAAGCCGCACTGGCACGTGCAGCCGAAATCCTTGACGATTCCGGTGTGGATTACGTGGCGCAGATCGGCATCGGCTCGCCCGCGAATACGATATTGAATGCCGCACAGGCGTGCCAATGCGACGGTATCGTGTTGGGTCTGTCAGCCTGGGCGCGGGTCTTGGCCCTTGCAGGTGCCGGTACTCCGGCCAAGGTCATGCGACGCTCCCGCGTACCCGTCACGCTGGTCAATGCCCCGCACGCGCAGGTCCCATCCGAGTTCACGGTGCACCGGCCACGCACCAGTCATGCACCCCCTGCGCTTGTCGTCTATCCGTCTGCATCCTTGCCTCGATGCGTTGACAGGCTTGCCCACTGAGTGCCCCCCTCAGGGCCTGCTAGCTCGGCGCTCTCCATGAAGGCAGCCCAAAAGCAGGTCCAGCTAACAATGCGCGATCGACACTCGTAAGTGAAATGCGTTGGTCGGCAAAAGGAGCCCCATGTCCGCCGAACTCCAAGTCGTCCCCTACGGTAACGGATGGGATGTCATCTACGAGCGCGCGCGGAATGCAGAGTCACACCATCCTACCCGCGAGGCCGCGGTGGTGGCTGCGACCGTCCAGGCCAGGCGCGATGGTGCGATCCTCGTCACATTCGATCGCGATGGCAACGAGATCGCCCGGCACGACTACGGCACCGCTCACGCGGCATGGATAGCGTGACACGCGCCTCGATCATTCAACGGCCTATCCTCCGAACCGGGTCGGATGTCAACGACGCACCTGTCCGTGCAGGCCGTTGCGTGACAATGCATATCACCATCGATGCAAAGCACGCCGCCCCGCTGCGGCATGCCTTGATTCGGGAATGCACCGATCAGTCCTGGTCAATCCGCCTGGCCATATTGCCGGGAGGCGCACGTATGCGCCTTTCGTTGACCCTCCCCAAAGCGGCTGTCAGCGACGCCATGCTTCAAATCGTAGAGGCTGCACCAGGGGCGGTTGTGGGGCAACTTGTCGAAGTCCCAGCTGAACCGACTGATGCCTGGAGGGACTTGATGCGAGGCGGCGGGGTACAAAGCCCTGATTCTGGCTGCCAAACTCGGCCTCTGGCGCAGTCGATCGGAAACCTCCTGTGCGAAGCGAATGTCGTGCTCCGACTCGACGCTCCGGACCAGCCGTCGCTGTTTCACAGCCTCGGTGCGCTTGCTGCCGAACGGTATGGACTGAGCGCCGAAGTGGTCGCCGCCGCTCTTACCGCGCGTGAAGCGTTGGGATCGACCGGCCTAGGTCAAGGTGTGGCCGTCCCCCACGGCCGCATTGCGGCGATACCGCGGGCAATAGCTTTCTACGTCCGACTCTTGAAGCCGATATCGTTCAATGCGCCAGACGGGGAGCCGGTAGGAGATCTCGTCGTCCTGCTCTTCCCGGACTGGGATATTTACACACACCTGCACATGCTGGCCAGCGTGGCCCAGAGCTTCTGCGACCGGCACTTTCGCTCATTGCTTGAGAATTGCGTCGATGCCAATTCCGTGTACACGTTGTTCTCCAGCTACGGATCTTCGCGGAAGCCTGTCTGGCGTTGAGGCTCAGGCTTTTGTGAGGTTGCGGTCTGCTGCTTCTCCTGGCAAGCCAGAGGTTGCGATCCTACCGTGATCTGAGCGGTCTGGCTTGCTGACGCCCCTCTGACACGAGTTTTCAAACAGCCTCACCGAAGAGCGGACACTCCGTGTCTAGCAGCGAATGGGACGATTGGCTGACGTGTCGAGATCCTGAGAAGGCCCGGACATACCTCCGACTCCTGCCCGCTGAATATATGGAAGCCGAACCGGCTCCTATGCCACCCCGAAAGGAAAGAGCCGGTTCGTCACAACAGGATCTGGGGTAAAACACGATCAGCCAGGCAGGAAAGCTGCGGCCTTCAGGCGCGCAAGGAGGCCATACGCCCAAACACGAATTGGCCCAGGTACCATGCCAACTCTGAATTCGCCAGGATGATGTCTTCGGATACGGACGATGCCTCCAGCCTCATCCGCTTCAACACAAGCTTGCCCTCGCGCGAGGCCAACCATGCCCGGACAAAATCCCCTCGCGCTTTGGTATCCGCTGCCCCGAAGTGCTCGCGCCCTTGCCGCGATTCTTCATTCATGCGAGTGCGGGTCTCGTCTTCACGCGAGGCAACACTGCGCTCCACGCTGGTCTTGACGGCGATCTTCGCGGCGTCCTTCTGTTCTTCCTCGACAAGCAGCTTGGTCTGGACCTGGACCATCGTGCGCTCAGCCTCTGACATGCGCCAGTTGTCACGCAAGGCCTTCATCAAATAGCCTGCGGGACTCTTCTTGACCTGACCGCGATTGAGCTTGAAGCGCGTGTACTCGATCGCCTGCAGGATGCGATCATCATTCCATGTCTCGCGGTTCTCGGAGAGCTCGCCGAACTGCCGGGTTGAGAGGTTGAACTCTTCCTTAAGAATCTTATAGATCTGGCTGGCATCGGACAGGCTTGCCATGACAGCGTCGGCCGTGTCCTTACGCTTGAGGAGAAAGCGAATCCGGTCAACCTTCTTCGAGGAAGTGGACTCGGTCTTGGTCTCGTAGGACAGCTCGATGTCCGAGATCTCATTGATTTCGCGGACCGCAGGCTCCAGCCAGTCGCGCTTGAAGTATTTGAAGATGTTGGCATTCGCGCCCATCTTTCCCGGCCAGGTCCGCATCTCATCAAGTTTGATCCAGTCCGTACGCCCGTTGGGCACATTCGGCAAGACCTTGTCATAGATCGCACGCGCGAGACTGCGGGTAAATGCCGTTGAGATGCGAAGGCTGAGCCAATGAGACTTGCGGGGATCTCGAATATGCGGGATCAAACTGTGATGCACATCGAACCGGACGCGGCCGCGATGCATCGCCACCATGCCGATCAACTGGACCTGGACCCAGATATCGTTCTCATCTGGCTCCCGGTCTGACGGTGTATTGGTCACGCGAACCTTGGCGTTCTGCGCCTCGTCCGCGATAGTACGCAGGTGCTTCAGGTTCCGGCTGTCATAGCGCATCAACCACTTAAAGTAGTTCAGCTCGACATCGTATTGGTCAGGAACCTCCGGCTCTTGTGCCACGATGAAATACGCGGCATCCAGGAACCGTCGTGCCGCCAATCCCATGTTGACAATTTCCGTGAAGAAATTGTTGCGCTGATAGCCGATTTCACGGTTGGCCTCGTTGATGGGCATCCCGAGGTCAAACATGTCCTCAAACAATGCCAGCGCCATTTGGCGAGGCGTCGTCCTCGCTTTGACCTCCACCGGATTGTCCGTCTCCATACGCGTCTTCCCGCTCGTTTTATTGCTCGGGCGACTCTAGCATGTGATGGTGAGGTCCTGTCAACACAACAAACCTCACCTTCAGGTTGATCCGTCGGGCTGTCGGGTCAGCGTGGGTCAATGCGCACAATGAATCTCACCTGATGCACAACCAACCTCACCGATCTCCGTCACGCGAATCGTTCAAGCCTAGGACCAGTCTGGGCAAAGCGGACTTGTCCACAGGTGACGCACAATACATCTCACCTTCGGGGTGTTTGCACAATGAGCCTCACCTTGTCGGGGAATAGACCTCACCGTGATCACACAGTAAACCGCACCTTAGCGACACACGGAACCTCACCTTTGACACAGCTAACCTCACCTTTGAAAGGTTAAGTCCTTGATCAACAAGGATTTCGCAATTCTCTGTTTGTAAGTTGGGTGGTTTACTTCAAAAACATCCAACCAACATAACCCCGGCAGTCACGATGCGAACGGTGCGCGTCGGGACCCTTCGAGTTCTGCACACGTGCGTACCCATTTCTGCGTGCCGATTGATGTGATTTAACCGGGATTGCGCCGAAGCAATAGGATCGACTGACCTGTCCGACGCTACGGAGCTGGCAAGAGGATCGCTGGAAGTCCTGTAATGACCCGCGCTCAGCCTCATGGTGAGGTTCTTTGTGCATGAGATGAAGGTGAGGTTTTTTGTGCTGGCGATTGCCGAGGTTAAACCTTGCACAATGAACCTCACCGTCCGATGAAAGGGTCTGGCCGCTCAAAGGATGGTGAGGTTGATTGTGCATCGGCTGGCACGTGCACCCTCGCTCCCTGACTCCCAGCCCTGAAAAGGGGTGTGTCATTGCGACGAGATGCTGCTCCAGCACTAGACCATGCTGCAGAGCAGCACAAATAACCTCACCATCACTGTTCTTGCCTGACGGACTTCTTTGTCTGGGCCGTGTAAAGGTGAGGTCAATTGTGCGGAAACGCCGAGCAGGTGCCCTCCCCATACCAAGCCCTGGGCAAGACTTTGGCTGGACGGGAACGAAGGTGAGTTTCATTGTGCCGGATTTCGGCGAGTTCACTTCTCCGGTTTTGCCGAACGGCACAAATGACCTCACCTTGCCGGCGCCCGAAAGGCGATGTAGCCATTGAAGGTGAGGTCATTTGTGTCACGCTTTGGGTCCGCCAATAAGTCGAGGGATCTCCCAGCGCTTATCGGGTACCTCATGTGAACCCCACGACGTCCCAAAACTGCCTAAAGCTTAGGCAAAATCGTTGTTTTCAAAGAAACTCTTATTCAAAATCAGCGATTTATGAGCCGTTGCTCATGGATTTCCTGTATTCTGAGCTTTCTCGAATTTTCCGGATAAACCTCAGAATGGTGAAAACGAGCCAACTTCCAGCAGTCGACCGAACTGTACCGCTAGAGCAGATATCTCAGTTCGCGGAAAGGGTCACCATTTTTACGGACGAACTTCGCGAGACGATTCTCGCACCGCGGCCGCGAAAAACCGCCCCGATTTTTAAGACGGGGGAGATTGCAGACCTATGCAACATCTCCCACTCGCAAGTTCAGTACCTCGCGACCAAGGGAGATGGAGAATTGCCGCCAGGAAAGGCCGCCGGTACTGGGCGTACCCGGACCTTCACGCTGGAGGAGGCACGCATCTGGGTGCAGAAGGTCTCCGACATTTATCAGACGCCGCTCGTCACAGGCACGAGAGAGCCTGAAGGAAAAATCATTATCACCGCCCAGCTCAAGGGCGGCTCGGCCAAGACTACCACGACTATGTGTCTGGCTCAGGGGCTGACATTGCGTGGCCGAAAAGTCCTGGTTGTCGACCTGGATCCTCAGGCCTCGCTCTCGGAACTATGTGGTTTGTATGCCGAGAAGGATGTCACGCCGGAAGACACGGTCTTGCCCTATATCTATGATCAGCAAATCGAAGGGGGACTACAGGGAAGCATCCAGTCAACCTATTGGGATGGCCTTGACTTGATTCCGGCGCACACCGAACTGATTGGGGCAGAGTTCCATCTGCCCGCGATGCAGAAAATCAAGCCTGGCTTTCGCTTCTGGACGGTGCTGAGGGAAGGGTTGGAGCCATTGCGCAAGCACTATGACTATATCCTCATGGATACGTCTCCCTCGCTTTCCTACATGAACCTGAACGCCTTGCTTGCGGCAGACGCGATGGTCATGCCGATGGTTCCTGAGAACCTGGACTTCATCAGCTCGCTGTCTTTCTGGCGCTTGTTTTCAGACGTCTCCAAAAGCTTCATCAAGTATGAAGCCGACAAGAAATACGACTTCGTCTCGTTGTTGCTCTCCAAGGTCGATTATGGGCGCACCTCGTCGGCACCCATCGTGCGTGCCTGGGCGCAGAGCGCTTATGAGAAGTGGCTGCATTCGATCGAAGTGCCGGCGAGTTCGGTGATGAGCACTGGGGCGCTGGCATTCTCGACGGTGTTCGACGTGAGTAGCACGCATAGCGCGGCCAAGTCGCTGACCCGCGTGCGTCAGCCGATCATGGACTATTGCCGGTGGTTGGATGAGATCTACGCAGAAAAATGGAGGAGCGCGCAATGAGCAATATGCGAGAACAGCTGCTGGCTAAGACGGCGGGCATCCGCAAGACCTCGGCAATTAATCAGGACGAAGTCAAGCGTAGCGACCGAACCCAGACCGCGCCTGGCCTCACTGGGGCACTGGCCGTTGCGCAACTCCGTGTCCAGGAGTTGGAGGCAACCGGCGTAGCGTCGCAACTGGCTGTTGCCGATATTGTGCCGAACCCATGGCAGCCTCGGCGCGTGTTCAATGAACTCAAGCTGTCAGAGCTTGCAGAGTCCATTCGTGAGGTGGGGCTCATGCAGCCTATCGTGGTACGCCGCGCTGAATCCGGCTACCAGATTGTGGCAGGGGAGCGCCGCTGGCGCGCCCACAAAATGCTTGGGCTCGATACCGTCAAGGCCGTCGTCGTGGAGTGTTCTGATGCTGATATGGCGGTGCTCGCCATGGTCGAGAATATCAGCCGTGACGACCTTTCCGACTATGAAATTGCGCTGTCTGTCCGGCGGACAGAGAAGGAATTTCCGTCCCGCGTACGACTTGCGGAGGCGCTCGGCCTGTCCAAGAGCGGTCTCTATCGATTCCTTAGCTTCGCGCAGTTGCCAGATTTCGTGTTGAAGGATCTCGACCTTCAGCCGCGACTGCTTGGCGGAAGCGCGGCCGAAGCCATTGTCACAACGATTCGGAAGTATGGAGAAGCCGGCAACGATGCTGCGAAGGAGATTTGGCCGCTCGTAGCATCGGGAAAGATGGAGCAAGGTAAGGTCGCTGGCGCTATCAAAGCACTCGCAACCCGGCGCGCTTCGGCGCCAAGTTCCGCGAGTGAGCGAAGCATTGACAAGTTTTTTTCCGGCAAGGAACAGGCTGGTTCCATTACGAAGGACGTCAACGGCTTCACTGTGAAAATCAGAGCTGGGGTCCTGTCCGAGGCCCTGGAGACGCAAATCCGGCAGCTCATTAGCGAATCGTTTCACCACCAGCCCAAGTAAGTACAGCTTCAGGTAACCACGCCCGCTTCGAGCGGGCTTTTTTTTGCCCAACGCTCAGCATGGGCCACGCTCGCTGACCTTCCGAAGTTGGGTCGGTCCCTGGCACGTCTTGGTGATCTTCCCAGTTTGGGGCGGTGCCAGGCGCGGCTCAATGATCTTCCCAAGTTGGGACGGTGCCCCGCACGGTTCGCCGACCTTCCCAAGTTGGGACGGTCCGCACGGCTCACCGATCTTCCCAAATTGGGACGGTGCCCCGCACGGCTCGCCGACCTTCCCAAGTTGGGACGGAGCCCCGTACGGTTCGCCGACCTTCCCAAATTTGGACGGTGCCCCTCACGGCTCGCCAACCTTCCCAAGTTGGGACGGTGCCCCGCACGGTTCGCCAACCTTTCCAAGTTGGGACGGTGCCCCGCACGGCTCACCGATCTTCCCAAATTGGGACGGTCCGCACGGCTCGCGCCAGCCTTCCCAAATTGGGACGGTGCCCGGCGCGGTTCAATTGATCTTCCCAAGTTGGGACGGCGCCCCCACGGCTCGCCGACCTTCCCAAATTGGGACGGCGCCCCCACGGCTCGCCGACCTTCCCAAATTGGGACGGTGCCCCGCACGGCTCGCCGACCTTCCCAAATTGGGACGATGCCCCGCACGGCTCGCCGACCTTCCCAAATTGGGACGGTGCCCCGCACCGCCCGCCGACCTTCCCAAGTTGGGACGGTGCCCCGCACGGCTCGCCAAGCTTCCCAAGTTGGGGCGGTGCCCCGCACGGCTCACCGATCTTCCCAAGTTGGGACGGTGCCCGGCATGGCTCACCGACCTTCCCAAATTGGGACGGCCCCGCACGGATGCCAGCCTTCCCAAGTTGGGACGGTGCCCCGCACGGCTCACCGATCTTCCCTAGTTGGGACGGTGCCCGGCATGGCTCGCCAATCGTCCCAAGTTGGGACGGTGCCCGTACGGCTCGCCGACCTTCCCAAGTTGGGACGGTGCCCGGCATGGCTCGCCAATCGTCCCAAGTTGGGACGGTGCCCGTGCGGCTCGCCGACCTTCCCAAGTTGGGACGGTGCCCGGCGCGGCTTGCCGATCTTCCCAAGTTGGGACGGTCCGCACGGCTCACCGACCTTCCCAAGTTGGGACGGTGCCCCGCACAGCTCGCCGACCTTCCCAGGTTGGGACGGTGCCCCGCACGGCTCGCCGACCTTCCCAAGTTGGGACGGCCCCGCACGGATCGCCAAGCTTTCCAAGTTGGGACGATGCCCCGTACGGCTCGCCGACCTTCCCAAGTTGGGACGGTGTCACGCACGGCTCGCCAGCCTTCCCAAGTTGGGACGGTGCCCCTCACGGCTCACCGACCTTCCCAAATTGGGACGGTGTCAGGCACGGCTCGCCAGTCTTCCCAAGTTGAGACGCTGCCCGGCACAGCTCACCAACCTTCCCAAGTTGGGACGGTGCCAGATATATGCGCGCGCAGACCTTCCAAGTTGATCCGCTGCTAGGCCCGCTTTACGACCACCTCAAGTTGTGATGGTCCCATCTACGGCTGCTAGTCTTCCTAACCTGGGACGCTCATAGTGCGGCTCGCCGACCTTCCCAAGTTGGGACGGTGCCCCGCACGGCTCACCGACCTTCCCGCGTTGGGCGACGCCGGCATTCGAGTCCGCTTGGTGCCTCCGCCGCGGAGTCCCCGGAAAATATTGGCTCGATCCAGGTGCGACGGCCGGCCTCTCAACGGTATGGCAAGCGCGGACGTACCCCGGCCACATAACCGCATGCGCCAATGCTAGGTCAGCTTGACTTCGACCCAACCGCAGGGAATTTATTGCTCACCGGGCAGAGCCATAGAGTGTTCTCGCACCCGGTTCTTCACCGCCTTCCACGGCCAGCCGAAGGCAACCGCCCCACACAGCGAGAGAGCGCAGGAATGGCTGGCGTCTGACACGCTACGCGGCGCCCGGGATTTTGCCGGCCAGCGCAAAAGCTACATCTTCCAGCGCCTCGTGGGTGTACCGCCGCGTGGTGTTGATGTCGCGGTGTCGCAGGGCGCGCTGCACGTCGGTTACCGGCACGCCGGCGCGTAGCAGATGCGTGGCATGCGTATGCCGCAGCCAGTGCGTCGATGCACCTCGGAGCCTGGCCGCCTCTTCGCTGCGGTCCTCCCGCTCCAGACGGTCGGCCGCTTCCGCAAATGCTGTACGCACGATGGCATAGATTCCCTGGCGCGTACGAAGCGGCCGGCTCAGCTTTCGCTGTAGCTCAAACGGATCGACCGGCGGCACAGCGCGTTGACGCCCACCGGCGATCGCCGGGATGACTGCTGCGGTGTCGGTGGGGCTAGGCATGGGCGGCAGCCCTACCAAACGGCGAAAGCGTGCCAGTTCGTCCATCGCGTTGTCGCAGGGCACCAGTTGATCGTTGCCCCCCTTGGCTTGACGGATGCGCACGGTCCAGAACGCACGGGACCGGCCAGGATGGCGTTCGAAATCCGCCCAAGTTAGTGCAGCTACCTCGGAGGCGCGCAGCCCCGTCTGGAACAGCAGCGCAACTAGCAGGCGGTCGCGCGCGTGGTGTAGCTGCGCCCACCGCGTCGGCGCCGGGCGTGCTTCAATCGCTTCGAATACCGCTGCCACCTGTTCCAGTTCGAGGAACCTCCGCTGGGAGCCGGGCCCTGTGGCAGAGCGCTCTCGCGGCACTGGCGCGAACGGATTGATCCGCAGAGCCCCAACCCGTACCAGCCAGTCGAACAGGCTACCCACGATGACTGCGCTCTGGCGTCGCGATGCTTCGGAAAGCGGGCCGCGCAGCGGTCGCCAAGCCGCGCTGCCGCGGCGAACTCGGCCGTTGCTGACCGCGTGCGCGGGCGGGTCACGCAAGAAGGTAAGGTAGTCGCTGGCATGAGTCACCTGCCAGGTGGCCAGAGGCCGGCCCTGCGCGTCCGCATACCAAAGCAAGCGCCGCGCCTCGAGCTCGTACTGACTGCAGGTGCTGGCGCGCAGACCGAGACCCGCGGCGGCCTTGGCGTCTAGCCATGCGCGCACCAGCTCGGCGTCGGAAAGCCCGCCCGGCAATACTGGGCTAGGCAGTGCGTTCGGCGTGAGGGGCGACGTATTCATGGGAGGCTTGGGGCAGGGGTAGTCTGGGCCGCGTCAATGGCAGGGCCCGGCGACGGTGGCCGGGCGGCCAGCGCATAGACCGGGCAAAGCCAGCGCCGGGTTCTCGGCCCTGTGATCCATTATATCCAGCTAATCACTTACCATTATTCGGATAATGGTAAGTAGTATTCCTGGTCGACGCCACGGCAACGCAGGCCCACGCCGCCATCCTCGACGTGGAATGACTTTCTTCCCACGACTGGGGCCGGGCAGCTCCACCTATTGCCGTGTGCTGACTTCCTAAGGCATCCGTCCTGCCGCGGTTGTTGAAGCGCCCACGGACGCTGGCCACGCCGCGCACGTGGATGTTGCGCGGGCCGCCCCATCTAAGATCAGCGCGGCTGCGGCAGATGTCCGGTTAGCGGACGGAGGTGAGGGCACAATAAGCCACTGATTCTTAACAATTTTATCCGCGCTCCCGTTCGTACCATCCGAAAATGCATAGCAAAACGCAATGCCGATAATTATTGCGGTATGAGCGCAAGTTGTTGGCCAGACGGGCGGGAAGACCGTCCGCCCAACGCTGTCCCGCTTTTCACTTATCCTCGCCAGAGAATTCGGCAGGTTCCGAGCCTGTAATGTCCCGATCGTGCCGACTACCGGTGCAGTTCCGAATGATCTGTTCGGCCAGGAAGTCGCAAGGCGGGTGCTTGGACTTTGCCCTGCGCGCCAGGACAAGTTCCAGCGAGGCGAGTTCATCAACGGCGACCTAAGCGAAAGACTCACCGCCTTCCGACGGCGCATGGCGGAGCTACCCGCTGAAGTGGCCGAGTTCCTCGACCGGTTAGGGCGAATTGCTGAAGCCAAACCCCAAGGTTTTTAATGCGCCCCACGCAAATTGACGACAGTGCTTCGGAGTCGGTGACAACTTTCCCTTGTTCTACGGCGGGCGGCGGCCGTTCCACGCTGACTACAACATCCTCCAACCTAGTTCGCCGTCGTCACACAAATTGCGGAGGTCCCACTTTTGCTGCGGTACACGAAGGAGCCCGGCTACCATGTCGGGCGGACATTCCGAGTGATGTCGGCCGGCAGGCGGAATGTCGACTTGCTGGCCCCCGAGGAGGCGGCCGAAATAAGGGTCAGCGGGCCAAATGGAGCGTTCCACAGGTTCGAGCTGTCTCCGACGGCAGATAGCCAAACATGAGCCGGTAGTCCGCCGCGAACCTGCCCATGTTAACAAAGCCCCAACTGGCGGCCACAACATTGATCTCCGGCGCATCGGCCTGTCGCAACACCTTGTGTACCGATGAGAGTCGCACGGCACGCATGTATGCCTGTGGAGTAACACCTGTGACGTCCAAGAAGGCAGTCTGCAACGTCCGACGGCTGATGCGCAGCAGTTGGCAGAACTCTAGGAGGCCTGCGGGCGAACCCGGGTTCTTCATCAAGTGTTCGCGGCTGCGATTGACGATCTCGCTGTAGGTCAACCGCGTCACGTCATTGCGGCGCCGGGCTGGTTGTGCATCGATCAGCAGGCAGAAAAGGTGTTCGAGAATGCTATCGCGCAACGCCGTGCGCGCCGCCTGATGCGTTAGGGCTCCAGGATTGTCCGCGGCAGCCAATAGGCAATTGCCGATGCCGGCCGAGGCGTGCTGGCGTGCCGGCTGGCTGGTTTCGAGCAAGGGCAGGCTGGCCCACGACATACCATCGACGCCGCCAAGGTATTCGGCATACTGGGCGAAGGTCTCGTCGCGAATCACGATCCCTACATGGTCAGTCCGTCCCGCTGTCTGGACGGCCCAGTCGCCCCCTCCCTGCAAATGCCCGATGGTAGCGCCGACGGCGCGCCCCTGGAGCGTCGAACTGCTCTCGGACATGGAGATGCCGAACGTACGCCAGCCCTTCGCCAACCAGCCTTCCTGCGCTGTCGGGACGTTGACCTGTTCACGGTACACGACAACATCCCCGGCCAGATCGAAGCGCTGGAGGGTACCCTCGAAGCGTCCTGGTCCGGTCTGGAGATAGCGCTGGTGGAATTCGGGAAGGCCACGCGCGTGATCGTCGGGGTCTGTGGTCGACGAGGCATGGCAATGTCCGGCATTGAACATATAGAGCCTGCAACGGTAACTCTGGGGCAGGTCGCCGCCCGCCCGGCGCGAGCATTGTCTCCGTTGCGGTCGGCGAGGTGGTATCGGGACTTACGCCAATCATCGGATTGTGCGTCATGCAATGCATCCAAGGTCTGCCGCCAATTTGTAACAGGGCTTCAGGAATGGGTTGCCAATGCTGGATACCGCCTGCGGTCAGTTTAATCCTATGCTGAGCGGAACTTGACTCAGGACATCAATCACCATGGAAAAGAAGCTTCCCGTCACCGGCAAGGCTCCGGCGTCGATCGACCGTCGTGGTTTCATGCGCCGTACCGGTGCGGGTGCGGGGGCGATGGCGCTCGGCAGCGCGATTAGTTCGACACAGGCCCAGGCAGGCAGCGCCGGCGAGGTGCGCCGCAAGGCAAAGGCAAAGGGTGTCGACTACGACGTCATCGTCCTTGGCGGTGGCTTCGCCGGCATCACCGCAGCGCGTGACTGCTGCAAGAACGGTTACCGCACGCTGGTGCTGGAAGCGCGCGATCGCCTGGGCGGCCGTACGCATACCAGCGATTTCGCCGGCCACCAGGTCGAACTGGGCGGCACCTGGATCCACTGGTCGCAACCCTTCGTCTGGTCGGAGGTGCAACGTTACAAGCTGGAAGTGGTGGAAACGCCGGATGCTCAAGTCGAACCGGCCGGCGCGGTGACCGTCGTGCTGGTGGACGGCCGGCGTGAATACCTGAAGTCGCCCGAGCAACTGGGTGCGGTCTTCGGCGCGTTCAACCAGTATTTTGCGAAGGCGGGCGAGATGTGGGAGCGCCCGTACGACGCATCCCACGGCTGGAAAGCCATCACTGGGAGCGACCGGCTTAGCGCGCGGGATGTCATCGGCGGCATGAAGCTGACCCCGGTCCAGCAGGTGGTCCTCGAATGCTACGCGGCCGGGCTAGCGCATTGCCCGCCGGAATTGGCATCGCAGGTGGATGTGAACCGCTGGTGGGCGCTACCTGGCGGCAATCTGCCGGCGCTGCGCGATGCGGCGGGGCGCTATCGCTTCAAGCACGGCACCGTCAGTCTGATCAACAAGATGGTGGCGGACGGCAAGCCGGAAATCCGCCTGGGCACGCCCGTACGTTCGGTCGAGGACCGGGGCAGCCATGTGGTCGTCACCACGGCCACCGGCGAGCGACTGAGCGCGGCCGGGGTCATCGTGGCGCTGCCGATGAATGTGCTGCCCGGCGTGCAGTTCTTCCCGCCTCTGGATGAAAAGGTGGCGGCCGCCGGGCGCGAGCGGCACGCGGGTGTGGGCATCAAACTGCTGACGAAGGTGAAGGGGCGTCTTGCGGAGGGCCGCGTGACCGCCCTGGCATCGCCTACGCACCCGCTCTCGCTGACGTCGACCTATGCCATGGCCGACGACCATACCATTCTCGTCACGTTCGGGCCTGATCCGAAGCGAATCGACTATCGCGACAAGGCCGCCGTGCAGCAGGCCCTGCGGGACTTCTTCCCCGACGCAGTGGTGGAGCAGGTCGAGTTCTACCCGTGGACCGAAGACCCCTACAGCCTCGGCACCTGGGCCAACTATCGGCCGGGCTGGTTCGGGAAATACTACGCGCACTTCCAGCAAGATCGCGGCCGCGTCATCTTCGGCCAGGGCGACCACGGGGAAGGCTGGCGCGGCTTCATCGACGGCGCGATCGGCGCCGGCTCCCGGGCGGCCGTGCGGGTCAGGACGCTGCTCGGCTGATGCATTCCTTCCCAATCCATCCAGGTAACGCCGGCATGAAACCCATCCATCCGATACAGTCAGCGCCCGCTCGGCGGGCAGTTCGGCTCGTCGCTGCCGCTCTGCTTGCCGCAGGGGCAGTGCTCACTTCGGTTGCATCGGCGCAGGCGTCGCAGAAGCCGAACATCCTGTTCATCCTTGCCGACAACCTCGGGTACGGCGAACTGGGGGTCTATGGCGGCGGAGAACTGCGCGGCGCACCCACGCCGCGCATCGACAAGCTAGCCGCCGAGGGCATGCGCCTGACCAACATGAACATGGAGCCGCAGTGCACGCCGAGCCGCTCCAGCATGATGACCGGCCGCTATGCCATCCGCTCGGGCACCTACGCGGTGCCGATCGGCGGCGTGGCCGATGGCCTGACGCAGTGGGAAGTCACCCTCGCCGAGTCTCTATCTGACGCCGGCTATGCCACCGCGCTCTTCGGCAAGTGGCACTTGGGCAGCCATGACGGGCGCCTGCCCAATGACCAGGGCTTCGACGAGTGGTATGGCATTCCGCGCACTACCAACGAGGCCATGTGGCCGGGCTCCAACGGCTATTCGCCTGAGCGGATGAAGCCAGAATACATCCTGGAAGGCCGCAAAGGAGAAAAGAGCCGCGAACTGAAGGTCTACGACATGGAGCAGCGCCGTCTGATGGATGCGGAACTCACGCGCCGCTCGATCGCCTTCATGGAGCAGCAGGCAAAATCCGGGAAGCCCTTCTTCGCCTTCGCCAGCCTGACACAGCCGCACTTGCCCACGGTGCCGAATCCGCGCTTCGCCGGCAAGACCGGAAACGGCGACTGGGCCGACATGCTGGCCGAAATGGATGACAACGTCGGCAAGATGCTCGATACAGTCGACCGGCTTGGTCTGCGCAATAACACCGTCGTCATCTTCGCCAGCGATAACGGCGCTGAATACTTCAGGCCATGGGACGGTTGGGCTGGCCCCTGGCGCGGTCAGTATTTCACCGCGTACGAGGGCGGCATCCGCGTGCCCTTCATGATTCGCTGGCCGGGGAAAATTCCCGCCGGCGCCGTGAGCAACCAGATCGTGCACGGCGTGGACCTGTTTCCGACCATCGCCGGTATGGCCGGCGCGCGCGTACCGGGTGACCGCCCCATCGACGGCGTGAACCAGGCCACCTTCTTCGAGGGCAAGACCGCGAAGTCCGCGCGCGAGGGCATCCTGATCTGGGTCGACAACCGCCTGCAGGCGGTTAAGTGGCAGAATTTCAAGGCCCACTTCTACCAGCAGGACAATATGGAAGCGCCGCCTCTCAAGCTCGCCGTACCATATCTGTTCGACCTCTACACCAACCCGCGCGAAGATGAGCAAAAGCGCGCCTACGCGAGTTGGGTACTCGGGCCCATGCTCAAGATGATGGGAGCGTTCGAGGCCAGCGTGAAGAAGTTCCCGCTGATTCCAATGGGCACGCCGGACCCATACCAACCACCCGCGGCACCGCCCTGACCGCGCGGACGGTTCGCGCCAGCTGATTCTTTCCCGCGTCGCGCGCCGCCGTCCTCACCCGGCAGTGGCCCACAAGCGCGGCCGCAATTCTTTCCCATCCCACGGAAACAACCCTGAATGCAGATCGCCTGCAGTGGCGCACCTGCGCGCGCGCCTTGCCGGGCGGGGTTCGCGGCGCTGCTTTGCGGGCCCTGCCGGCGCCGCCTAACGCCCCAACATCGTGCTGATACGCGGCGACAATTTCGGCTTCAGCGTGCCGTCCAGCTACAACGGCGGCGCGCTAAGCGTGCATCCGATGTGCGCGTCACCTTGACTATTGCGCTTTGATAATCGACTGCAACAGTGATCAGCCAGGTTAGTCTTTGGACTTTTGCGTCGTGCCCATTTCGCCTTCCCTGCTGAACGCCACCAGCGCCTCGCGGAATTCTAGGCAGAGCGGGGAAAGATAGCCATCATCGCGCCACAACAGGGCGACGTCGGGCTCGCGTAGCTTTTCGCCATCCGCAATAACGCACAAGCCGTGGCCATCCGGTCCCGTCAGCGTGCGGTGCGGCAGCAGCCCGAGCAAGTCAGTGTTTCGCAGCAATTCAGCAATCGGGACACCCGAGCCAGTCCATTCCACCGCGACGTGCGGTGGTGGCAGGCCAACTTCCGCGAACTGGTGGGCCATCACCTGATAGAGGCTCGATGAGGTCTGCGGCAGGGCCCAACGCTCGTTGATAAGGTCGGGCAGTGCCCTGAACGTCTGTCTCCGGGGGTGGTCTTCCCGGGCGACGATGTTCAGCCGCAGCGGTTGCAGCAGGGCGCGGCAAAAATCGCCCGGCACGTCGGCGGTGAGGCCGCCACAGGCGAAGTCGGCCTCGCCAGATTGCAATGCCTGGATTGCCCCGCGCGTGAGACGCGTCTCGACGGCGAAGCTTGCCAACGGGCGATGCGCGAGGAACCGCGCGATCACGGGTGTCAGGAGCGTGGCAACGAGATAGGGCGTCGCCGCGAGCCGGATCTTTCCTGAACGGGCCGCGCGCTGGGCTTCGATTTCCTTTTCGAAGTCATGTGCGGCCAGTACCACCTGCCGCGCGCGGGCCAGCATTGACTCTCCTACCGGCGTAAGCATTACACCGCGTGAACTGCGCTCGAACAGGCGCATGCCGGTATCCGCTTCCAGCCGTCCGAGCGCCTTGGATAGCGCCGACTGCGTCACCCCCAGATATTCCGTCGCCCGATGCAGGCTGCCGTGTTGCGCAACGAGCATGAAGGCTCGCAGGTCATCTATTCGCATCGCATATCGCGTCCATGGTTTGGGTGGCTCTCAGTATTCCAGATTGGAATCACCGCAAACAGACGGGGAATCACCGAGGCCTGCCTCGCTCCGTACAGTAGACCTCCGACACCTGCATGGTCTGGGCTGAAGCAAGGCGCAGCGGGGCCCCGTCCACCGACACAACTGGAAAAACTGCAATGAATACGATCCCGGAATCGCTCGATCCGAGCCTGATCTCTGCCCTGGGTAATGACGTCCGATGCCACGAGCGCGCGCCGGGGCAGCCGCCGCTCTTCATCGAACCGAAGGGCGAGGCCTTGCTGGACCGCGACCGCTTCCGCGCCTGGACGCGACAGGCGAAGCCCGCGCTCGAACAACTCATCGTCCGCCACGGCGGCATTGTCCTGCGCGGCTTTCCTACGCCTGACACTGAGGACTTTGCCGACGTCGTTGACCAGTTTCCGCCGTTCCAGGACGGCTATGTGGGTGGACGCGCCCCCCGCCTGCAGATCGCCGGCCGGGTCATGGAATCGACCCGCCTGGATGCAGGCGTCAAGCTCGGCGTGCATTCGGAGATGGCGTACCGGCGGCAGTACCCGAAGCGCATCGCCTTCTTCTCCCGGCTGACGGCTCCCGTGGGCGGCGCCACCACAATTGCCGACGCGCGCCAGTTCGTCGAGGGCATCGGCCCCGAACTGGTGGCGAAGATCAGCGCCATCGGCATCCGCTCGGCACTGAACTATGGCCCGAGGACAGACACCGTCGAGTCGTCGTACGAAGACCAGGACCGGCATGGCTGGAACCATGCGTTCGGCACGGAAGAGCCCGCCGAGGTCGAAGCGCGATGCGCCAGCCGCGGCCTGGAGCCGCTGTGGCATGACGACGGCTCGCTGACGGTCTTCGCCACGCTGGACCCGTTCCTGCACCATCCCGTCACCGGCAAGAAGCTGTACCGCTCGGGCCTGCATCGTGATCACACCGCGATGAAGGTCCTGGACCCGGAGATGCGCAAGAACAGGAAATACCCCACCGGCATGTTCCTCGCCAATGGAGAACGGCTAAGCGACGAAGACGTCGCGCACATCAATGCAGTGTGCGACCGCTACACCTACAGCTGGCAGTGGTGCGACGGCGATCTGATGATCCTCGACAACCTGCAGGTATGGCACGGTCGCGATCCCTATGAGGGGAAGCGCGACGTACAGGTTGCGCTGCTCGACTGAAGGCAGTTCAGCCCGAATGAGGCCGCGGCACTGCGTGCCAGCGGCTTTCATCACAACATAACGACAACAGGCAGGAGACTACCCATGCGCGCATTCCAGCGCCTCGCCCCCATGGTGGCCATCGCGGCAGCCGCCGTGTCTGGCATCAACGCATCCCGGGCGGCCGAGCCGTCCTACCCCGCGCGGCCGGTCAAGGTCGTCGTGCCGTCCGTTCCGGGCGGACCGATCGATACGGTGTCCCGCCTCGTCAGCGACAAGCTGGGCGCGCGCCTAGGCACCAGCTTCTACATCGAGAACAAGCCGGGCGGCAACGTGCAGATTGGCAGCAATTACGTGGTGAAGTCGGACCCGGATGGCTATACCCTGCTGACCACATCGCCGGCCCACGTCACCAATCCGCTGCTGTACAGCAAGCTGCCCTACGACCCGCTCAAGGACCTGACCGGGGTGGCGATGATGGCCCGCGTGCCGCTGCTGGTGGTGGTAAACGCCGACCTGCCGGTCCGCTCGGTGCAAGAACTGGTGGCATGGGCCAAGGCACACCCGGACCAGATGCGCTATGGCACCTCGGGTGCCGGTTCTACCGCGAACCTGGCTGCCGAACTGTTTGCCATGCACGCCGGCATCAAGCTGAATCACGTGCCCTATAAGGGTGCCGCCGCCGTCCTGCCGGACCTGATCGCCGGGCGCGTCGAGATGACAGTCGATACCTTGCAACTGCTTGGGCCGTACATCAAGTCGGGCAAGTTGCGTGCGATCGCGTTCACCGGCGCGAAGCGAGTGCCGGCGCTGCCCAATGTCCCCACGCTGGCGGAGTCTGGCTATCCCGATGCCGTGGCGATGTCGTGGCTGGCCATCGTTGCACCGTCCAGGACGCCACAGCGGGTCATCGACAAGCTGGCGCAGACGACCACTGAAGTGCTGCGGGAGGACGACGTACGCAAGCGCATCGCCGAGTACGGCATGGAGGCCGATGTCATGACCCCGGCGCAGGTCAACCGCTATTTCGATGCGGAGAGCCAGCGCTGGAGCAAGGTCATCAAGGCCGGAAACATCCGGGTGGAATGAGGAGCCTGACATGAACCAGCAAACCTCCGTTCCCCAGGACGCCGTGCGAGGCCTCGTCAGCGAGGCCGAGTGGCGCGCCCGCGTGGAACTCGCCGCCTGCTACCGTCTGATGGACCGGTACGGCATGACGGACCTCATCTACAACCACATCACGCTGCGCATACCTGGTACCGAACACCTGCTGATCAACGCGTACGGCTACCTGTACACCGAGATTTGCGCATCCAACCTGATCCGGATCGACCTCGACGGCAACGTCCTGCTGGCACCGCAGAACGCCCACGGGTATGAAGTCAACCGCGCCGGCATGGTGATCCACACGGCCATCCACAAGGCCCGGCCCGATGTGTCGTGCGTGATCCACACCCACACCCGTGCCGGCATGGCCTTGTCGGCGCTGGCGTCGGGGCTGTTGCCCATGACGCAGACCGCGCTGCGCTTCTACGGCAAGACCGGCTACCACGACTTCGACAGCCCGGTGCTCCAGCTCGGCCAGCAGGCGCCCCTGGTCAATTCCCTGGGCAACCATGAGGTGGTGATTCTGCGCAACCACGGTCTGCTTGCGGTGGGGCCGGGCGTGGCCGAGGCATTCAGTCGCATGTACTGGCTGGAGATAGCCTGCCGCACGCAGGTAGACGCCATGGCATGCGGTGCCGGGCTGACCCTGCCGGACCAGCAGGCCATCGACGACACGCGTGCCGTGATGGACGCCCGCGACAATACCTTCGGCAAGCGCGAATGGCCCGCCTTGCTGCGTCAGGTGGAACGCATGGACCCCACCTATAAGGACTGACTGGCAATCGCGCGGCGGCGGGTGCCCCGCGCGCAAACTCTTTCGGGGGGAATACCAGATGGACGCTCGCCTGAAGCACGCGGTCGCGGTTGGCCGCTTCGGCTCTTTCTCGAAGGCTGCGGACGTGATCGGCATCACGCAGTCGGCGGCAACCAAGAGCGTTGCCGAACTGGAACGGCGGCTCGGATATCCGGTCTTCCGTCGTACCTCGAAGGGCGTGGTGCCGACCGAGGAGGGGCAGGTATTCCTTGAGCGCGCCCGGCGCCTGCTGGCAGATGCCGCTGACCTGCTTGGCATGCCCAAGCCAGAACCCGGCAAGGAAACGCTGCGCGTGGGCGTGTTTCCCCCCACCCTGGAATGGCTGCTGACCCGTGGCATCGAGCGCCTGCTGGCGCGCTACCCGGAGGTCAGGCTCGACCTCTGCTCGTGCACCAAGGAGCGCGGCCTGCAAATGCTCGAACGCGGCGACGTGGACGTGGCCATTGGCATGGCATCCATGTTCGGTGACCGGCCACAGTATCAGTGCGAGCCCATCGCCGAAATCTGCCCGGAAGCATTTGTCCGGCGCGGGCATCCGCTACTGGCTGGCAAGCCGCCGGCGAATGCCCGGCTCACGGATTTCCCTCTCATCCTGCCCTCGGAGATCTGGCATTCGTCGCTGTATCCTTCGCTGTCCAGGCTCTGCGGCGACGACTGGCTCGGCCGTTGCCACAAGATCGAGAGCCTGGCCCTGTCGTGCAAGGTGGTGGAGTGCTCCGATGCGATCGGGCTGGCGGATATCGGCTTCTCACTGACCGAATACTTCCGCGAGCGCTTTGTCACGCTGCATGATGTCTGCCAGATCCCGCCAGTACGCATCGACTGCGCAGTGCGCAAGCAATGGGAGCCGAAGGCGGCAGCGAAGGCCCTGATTGCGATGCTGCAGGCGATACACGCCGACGGCCGGCCAAGCAGCGACATGGGGAACCGCATGCTGGCTCATCAACATGCCGCGCCCCGGTATGACGACCTCCACGGCGCGTACATAGCTGCCCCCGCGGGCGATATCCCGGCGGGACCGGCCGTGCCGATCCCGCCGGCGCGCGGGGATACGGTCAGGCCGTCCGCAGCACGGCCTTGAACTCCAGGAACTCCGCCAGTCCGTACTCGCCAAATTCCCGTCCGTTGCCGGAAGCCTTGTAGCCGCCAAACGGCGCGGTGAAGTCCAGGGTCGCGCCGTTGACTTGTACCGTGCCGGCACGCATCGCACCTGCCACGCGCGCGGCACGGTCCGGCGATCCGCTCCAGACGTAGGCAGCCAGGCCATAGTCGGTGTCGTTCGCGATGGCGATGGCTTCGTCTTCGTCGTCATAGGGAATCATGCTCATGACCGGGCCGAAGATTTCTTCGCGTGCGATCGCCATCTGGTTGCTGACTTCGGCGAACACCGTGGGGCGGGCGAAGTAGCCGCAGTCCAACCCTTCGGGCCGGCCGGGGCCGCCCGCCGCCAGCCGTGCGCCTTCGCGGATACCGGCTTCGATCATCTGCTGCACCCGCTCGTACTGGCGGCGGCTGGACAGCGGCCCGATCTTGCTGGTGTCGTCCAGCGGGTTGCCCACCGGCAGGCCATTGGCGACGGCAGCAGCGATGGCTACCGCCTCGGCATGCCGGCTGCGCGGCACCAGCATGCGGGTCGGGGCGATGCAGGTCTGTCCGGAATTCATCATGCAGGCGACCACGGTGGTCGTCACGGCCGTCTTCAGGTCGGCGTCATCCAGGATCACGCACGGCGACTTGCCGCCCAGTTCCTGCGCCACGCGCTTGACCGTGGGCGCCGCATGGATGGCGACATCGACGCCGGCCCGTGTCGATCCCGTGATGGAGACCATGGCCACGTCCGGGTGGCGCGACAAGGCGCGGCCGACCAGCTGGCCGTCGCCGTAGAGCATGTTGAAGACCCCGGCCGGTACGCCCGCCTCATGCAGGATCTCGGCGAACAGGCGCGCATCGAGCGGTGCGATTTCCGACGGCTTGAGCACGACGGTGCAGCCGGCCGCGAGGGCCGGTGCCACTTTGGCGGCAATCTGGTTCAACGGATAGTTCCATGGCGTCACCAGCGCGACCACGCCAACCGGCTCGCGCAGGACTTGCGTCGTGCCCTGTTGCACGCTGAAGGGGAACGTCTTCAGCGCGGCAAGGGTGGAGAGGATCTGCGCCAGTCCAGCAGGTACCTGACGCTGTTGGCTGAACCAGAGCGGCGACCCCATTTCGGCCGTGACGGCGTCTGCCAGCGTGGGCATGCGGGTCTTGTAGATGTCGGCCACCCGTTCCAGCAGGGCGATCCGTGCTTCGCGGGTGGAGCGTGACCACGCTGGAAACGCCGCGCGTGCCGCCGCGACGGCGCGGTCAACGTCGGCCTCGCCCCCGAGCGCAACCGTGCCGATTACCGCTTCGGTCGCCGGATTGACGATGTCCGTGAATAAGGCATCGCCGACGGGCGGCACCCATTCGCCGTGGATGTAGAACGTATCGAGTCGCTTCATGATTGTCTCCTTACCGGGGGTAGGGTCAGTGGTTGTTGGGGGTTGCCTCGCGTGTCTCGCTTGCCGCGAATGCGCGCCTGAGTGCGTCGCCGGCCTGGTCGAGTGCTTGTCCGCCCTGCGCCAGTACACCGGGCATCCAGCAGAAGCCATGGATCATGCCGTCGTACCGCGTTACCTCGACGGGGACGCCTGCGGCGGCCAGCTGGCGTCCGTAGGCTTCGCCCTCGTCGCGCAGCGGGTCGAATTCGGCGGTAATGACCAGCGCCGGGGGCAGGCCGGTGTGGTCCGGCGCCAGCAGTGGCGACGCGTAGGGATGTCTGCCGTCCTGCGCGTCGCCCAGGTAGTGGTTCCAGAACCAGGCCATGCCGTCGCGCGTGAGGTAGTAGCCCTCGGCGTTGTCGCGGTAAGAGGCCGTGTCGAAGGCGTGGTTCGTGATGGGATACAGCAGCGTCTGGTGGCACAGGCGGAAGTGGCCCCGGTCGCGCGACATCAGCGCCACGACGGCGGCGAGATTGGCGCCGGCACTGTCCCCGCCCACGGCAACGCGGGCCGGGTCGACGCCGAGCGCGCCGGCGTTGGCCGTCACCCAGCGGGCGGCAGCGTAGGCGTCTTCGACAGCCGTCGGGAACTTGTGCTCGGGCGCGAGCCGGTAATCCACCGACACCACCACGCAGCCGGCCCGGTTGGCCAGCCGGCGGCAGGGCACGTCCACGGCGTCGAGGTTGCCAACGACCCAGCCGCCGCCGTGGTAGTACACCAGCGCGGGTAGCGGCCCGGTGGCGTCCGGCCGATAGATGCGCACCGGCAGCGCGGCGTCGCCGGCCGGCACGGTGCGGTCTTCCACGCTGGCGACCGGTTCGGGCTCGCCGGCAAGCGGCTGGGTCACCAGCGTGGCGCGCGCCTGCTCCGGCGTGCGCTGGTGCAGCGGCGGATTGCCTGCGGCTGCCACAAGGTCGAGGATGTGCCTGGCTTTGGGATCAAGGGCCATGGTGCTTGAGATTCTCCGGAGAGCGGAACGGAAGGGGAGAATGGCTGCCGGCGACGAATGCCGGCAGCGACGATCAGCGTGCGGTGGCGGAACGGGTCAGCGCGAAGCCTTCATAGCCGTTGGCGGCGACCTTGTCGCAAACGCCGCGGTAGACGTTCACGCCTGCCACGTAGATGGGGAAAGGCATGGTCTTGCCCGGGATGTTGGCGCCGGTGTACCAGGACTCTCCGCGCGGAAACAGCGTGGTGTGGGCCACCTCGGCGCAGTGCTTGCTCCATGCCTGCTCGGCGGTCACCGTGGCTTCGATGGTGTCCAGTCCCTGGTCGCGCAGGTGGCGTAGGCAGTCGGCGATCCACTCGACGTGCTGTTCGATGGAGCACACCATGTTGCTGAGCACAGACGGACTTTGCGGGCCGGTGATCGTGAAGAAGTTGGGGAAGCCCGCGTTGGCCAGGCCCAGGTAGGTGTGGATCTCCTTGCCGCCCCCCCATTTGTCCTGCAGAGACATGCCGTCCTTGCCGCGGATGTCGATGCGGAACAGCGGCCCCGTGATGGCGTCGTAGCCGGTGGCCAGCACAAGCGCGTCCAGCGCATAGCCGGTGCGCGCCGTGCGCACGCCGTCCGGCGTGATCTCGGTGATCGGATCCTGCCTGATGTCGACCAGCGTGACGTTGTCGCGGTTGTAGGTCTGGAAGTAGTCTGTGTCGATGACAGGGCGCTTGGTGCCGAAGAGATAACCCGGCGTCAGCTTGTCTGCAACCTGCGGGTCTTTCACGATACTGCGGATCTTGTCGCGCACGAACTGCGCCACGCTCTCGTTGGCCTGTGCGTCGGTGATCAGGTCGCTATACGACGAATGGATCCAGCCGCCGTGCTGCCAGGCGGCCTCGTAGGTCTGCCTGCGCTGCAAGGGGGGCTCGGCCAGCGCGCTGCGCTCCATCGCGATCGGCGAACGTGGCACGCCGGACCAGGAGTTGCGCACGCGGGTCCGGATCTCGCCGAGGTTTTCCTTGACCTCGCGGATGTGCTCGGCATCGTAGGGACGGTCCGCCGCCGGCGTACTGTACTGTGGCGTGCGCTGGAAGACGTAGAGTTGGTCAGCCTGCCCGGCAATGACCGGAATGGCCTGGATGCCGCTGGAGCCGGTGCCGATCACGCCGACGCGCTTGCCGGTGAACTCCACTGGCTGGTGCGGCCAGGTGCCGGTGTGGAAGACTTCGCCGCGAAAGCTCTCGAGGCCCTTGATGTCCGGCCGGTTGGCCGCAGACAGGCAGCCGGCGCCCGAGATGAAATAGCGGGCGGCCACGGTCTTGCCGTCGTCGGTTTTCACCCGCCATTCGCGCGCCTTCTCGTCGTAGTGGGCAGCGGTGACGCGCGTCTTGAACTGGATGTCGCGGCGCAGGTCGAACCGGTCCGCTACGTGGTTCAGATAGCGCAGGATAGACGGCTGGTCCGGATACCGGCTGGTCCACGTCCATTCCTTGTAGAGCTCTTCAGAGAACGTGTAGTTGTAGTAGATGCTCTCGACGTCGCACTTGGCACCGGGATAGCGGTTCCAGTACCAGACGCCGCCGACGTTGTCGCCGGCTTCATAGACGCGGGCGCTCATGCGCTGCTCGCGCAGCTTGTGCAGCATGTACAGGCCGGAGAAGCCCGCACCCACCACGATTGCATCGAATCTTTCCATGTGAACCACCTGTTGTGGGCGCGGCGGTACCGGTGCAGGGCAAACGTTTCCCCTTGCGGGACAGCGGCACGGGTCGCATTGATCGTTGGAGATGCCCGCGTCGCACGGGCGGCAGGCGCGATGGCTTACTGCTCGAACATCAGCACCGAGCGGGCCAGTTCGCCACGGCGCAGTTCGTCGAATGCCTCGTTGATGCCCTCCAGAGGCATGCGCCGCGAGATCATGTCGTCCAGCTTGAGCTTGCCGGACAGATAGAAGTCCACCAGGCGCGGCATGTCGACGGGGAAGCGGTTCGAGCCCATGCGGCAGCCCTGCAGGCGCTTCTCTTCCATCAGCTCGAAGCCCTTGATGCCGATCTCGACGCCGGGCGGGACAACGCCCACCACGGTCGCGGTGCCGCCACGGCGCAGCATGCCGAAGGCCTGCTCCGCGGTCTGCTTGAGTCCGATGGCCTCGAGGGCATGATGGACGCCGCCGCTGGTCAGTTCCCGCACCGCCTGCACGGGGTCGGTGCTGCTGGCATCGATCACGTCCGTGGCCCCGAACTTGCGCGCCAGTTCCAGCTTGCCCGGCAGGCGGTCGATGGCGATGATGCGGCCGGCCCCGGCAATCGCGGCGCCGTTGATGGCGGCAAGCCCGATGCCACCGCAGCCGATCACGGCGACGATCTCGCCCGGCTGCACCTTTGCGGTATGCATGACCGCGCCGACCCCCGTCACCACCCCGCAGCCGATCAGGGCTGCACGGTCCATCGGCATGTCGCGCCGGACCGCCACCAGCGCATGCTCGTGGACCAGCATCTGCTCGGCGAACGCCGACAGGTTCATGTACTGCGGCATGGCCTTGCCGGTCCTGGCGAGCAGGCGCGGCTCCTCGTCATCGCGGCGCTTCGTGTCCGGCGACATGCACAGTGACAGATGCCCGGTCAGGCAATGGTCGCAATGCCCGCAATAGGCGGACAGGCAGCTGATGACGTGATCGCCCGGCTTGACCGTGCGCACCTCGCTGCCCACCTGCTCGACGATGCCGGCTGCCTCGTGCCCCAGCACCGCGGGCAGGGGGAACGGCAGCGATCCCTCAACGAAGTGAAGGTCGGAATGGCACACCCCGACCGCGGCGGTCCGCACCAGGACCTCATGCGGCCCCGGCTTCGAGATGCCGATGTCTTCGATGACAAACGGGGAATTGGTCTGGTATAGCACTGCGGCTTTCATATGTCTCCTTGCCATCTTGATGGGATCCGGCCGACGGGGGCGAGGCACCTCTGTCGGATCGCGCTTGCTTCTGTTTTCTTAATGCTCGCTCGCACTGTCCGGACTGTCCAATTCAATGTTCTCCGGGGTATTCCGTGAACTCATGCCATGACCTGACGGTGCCCATTCCATGCGCGCGGTGCTCTGGAACGTGGCAGCAAGGTCTTATCGTGCAGTCAGGCCGCCGTCCACGACCAGCTCGGCACCGGTGATATAGGACGACTCATCCGACGCCAGGAACAGAACCAGGTCACTGACTTCTTCGGCCTTACCGACGCGGCCCATCGGGGCAAGCCGCTGCCCGAGCTCTTCCTGGCTCGCTCCCATGGTCACCGACGCGTAGTCGGCCATGGCGGTCTGGATCAGGCCAGGATGGATCGAGTTGGCACGCACGCCACGGCTCGCGTACTCGATTGCCGCATCCTTGGTCAGCAAGCGGACGGCGCCCTTGCTGGCGCCATAGAGTGCGTTGCCCGCGGCCCCGACCAGGCCGGCGACCGACGAGGCATTGATGACGGAGCCCTTGCCTTGCCTGGCCATCTGCGGCATCACGTGCTTCATGCCGAGGAAGGTCCCCGTCACGTTGATCGACATAAGCCGGTTCCATTCCTCCAGCGTGGTGTCGGCCAGGGCCTTGATGATCCAGATGCCTGCATTGTTGAACAGGACATCGAAGCGGCCGAAGGCCGCGAGTGTTGCCTCGACGACCTGCTTCCATTGGGCTTCACTGGTGACATCGAGCGGCAACGCCATGGCCCTGGCACCCAGCGCCTCCACAGCCTGGGCAGTGGCCCTGGCGCCTGCGGGGTCGATATCCGTTGCCACGATCGTTGCGCCTTCGCGCGCAAGGCGCAACGCCGTCGCTTTGCCGATTCCCGTGCCACTGCCCGTGATGAGCACGACCTTGTCCTGCATACGCATGTCTTCACCTCCAGATCTCTGTGAGACGGGTACACCGTCCATCCGGCTAATCCTATTGCGCGGTATAACCGCCATCGACGATCAGATTGGCGCCAACCATGAAGGAGGCGTCATCGCTGGCCAGGAAGAGGATCGCAGCGGCAATCTCCTCACTCCGCCCGAGACGGCCGATCGGGTGCATCGCTGCGATCCGCGCCTTCTTCTCCTCGCCTGCGGCATCGAGAATCGGGGTGTCGACAAATCCCGGACATACCGCGTTGACACGTATCCCGTCCTGGGCGCAAGCCACCCCGATCGAACGGGTTAGATTCGCCACGCCGCCCTTGGCGGCGTTGTAAGCCGTGGCGCCGGCCATGCCGACATGCCCCAGGATCGAGGCGACGTTCACCACGGCTCCCCCGGACTGTTGTCGCTTCATCTGCACGATCGCGTGCTTGTTGGTCAGGAATACGCCGGTCAGATTGGTATCGATCATCTGTTGCCAGCTATCCAGTTCGGTCTGCTCCAACGGAACCGCTGCTTGCCCGATCCCTGCATTGGCGACGACGATGTCCAGCCGGCCGAAGCGGCTGACGGTCTGCTCGATCAGGTGACGGATGTCGCCTTCCTGCGCGACATCGGCTCTGCAGAACAGCGCTTCGTGTCCCGCCTCGTTCAACTCGCCACAAAGTGCCGCGCCACGATCAGTGATATCCGCCACCACGACCTTCGCGCCTTCGGCCACGAACCTCCGTACGGTGGCTTCGCCAATGCCACTTCCGCCGCCGGTGACAATCGCTACCTTCTTGCTGAGCTTCATCGTGCTCTCCTGGATTCAGGGGTAAAGCGTGTGTCGTGGATGATCCCCCGCTCGGTTTGACGATGTCCAATTCCTATTTTTCCGGGGTATTCCTGGCAGGCATACCGGAGCTTAAGAGGCTGCCTCGGGCTCTTCGCGCGACACGGCAGGGCTCGGCCCCCAAGATGGGGAGGCGACAGGACCGCGGGCCGAGACCAGTATGAGCTCCGCCCCGGGGCATGTCCCTCTGCAGCAGCGAGGAGAAGCGACAACAGATGCCGCGGCGGTCACCATCTGCATGACCCCGGATGCCGATGCCATCTCCTGTCGGCAAGGGACGGTCAAACCAACACACAGGATTGATATGAAACGATGCAATACGGGGCTCACCGCTGTCGTCCTCATCGTCGGCCATCTCTTCGCGGCGGGAAGTTTCATCACAGCGCCAGCCGCGGCCAGTGCCGCCACCCTGCCTGCCGGGGCCACCGTCGATTCACGGCAACAGCTCGCGGCCGAAGCGGCCGTCTGGGGCATGCCGATTGTCAGCGTGGATGCGATGCGCGAGGCGTTCTTCCGCGACGCGGGAGCGGCATACAACGACATCGTGTTCTGGTCCAGGCCGGCCGACTGGAAGAACCAGACCACGACGCCAAATTCGTCGTCCCTGTACGTCTACTTCAACTTCAATCTGAAGGACGGGCCGGTGGCGCTCGATCTGCCGGCTGCCGAAGGCGCCGGCATCTTCGGCAGCGTGCTCGACGCATCGCAGGTGCCACTGGCCGATGTCGGCCCGGCCGGGGAGGATGAGGGGAAGGGGGGAAAGTACCTGCTATTGCCGCCAGGCTTCAAGGGCGACGCTCCCCCGGGCTATATCGCAATCCCGTCCTCGACGTACAACGGCTACGCGCTGCTGCGCTTCTCGCCAGCCTCGTCGTCTGCAGCTGATGTTGCCAGGACCATCGGACTGCTGAAGCGACTCCGGCTCTATCCGCTTGCGCACGCCGGCAAGCCACCACGTCAGCGATTTATCGATATGGACGGCAAAGTCTTCGATGGCATCGTCAGGTACGATGAGAGCTTCTATGCGCGCCTGGCAAGGATGGTGAGTGAGGAGCCGGAGTCGCCAGGGGACGCCGCAATCACGGCCCGCATCAGCGGGCTGGGCATCGGGCGCGGCAAGCCTTTCGATCCCGATCCGGCCACGCGCGCGGCCTTGCGCGCCGGCGTACAGCAAGCCCATGCAGCGTTTATCAGTACCTGGCGCGCTGGTGCCAGACCCTGGTGGCCGGGTTCGCGCTGGGGGGGCAATCTGCCAAGCACGGTTGGTGCAAAGACAGGGTTCAGCTTCCGGACGGACGGCCACCTGGAGACGGATGCCCGCGGCGTCTTCTATTTCCTCGCCTATGCTCCCCCTGCCAGGCTCGGCAAGGCGACCGCCTATCTGACGTCGTGGTACGACGCCACCGGGGAGGCCTTGGGCGGCAACCACAGCTATGTCCTGCACGTTCCGCCCAACGTTCCGGCCAGGCAGTTCTGGGCGGTGACGATCTATGACGTCGAGACGGGTGGCTTCATGCGCGGCTCGCCGCGGATCAACCTGGATTCCTACAGCCACGACATGCAGCGCAACGCTGACGGCTCGGTCGATATCTATTTCGGTCCGAAGGCACCGGCGGGCAAGGAGGCAAAGTGGATCTACACAACGCCTGGCAAGGACTGGTTTGCAGCGTTCCGCTTCTACGGGCCGGACAAGGCCCTGACTGACAGGACCTGGAAGCTGCCGGATCTGGTGCGTCAGTAGTCCGTCGTCGCTCCGCAGGAGCGAGTTCGGGTAGAAGGGGCGCATCGGCTGGATCCGTGCGCCCCTGCCTCATTGAGAAGCCGATTCCTAGTTGACGGCCTGCGCCTGCGGGAACTTCCACTTGCCACTCAGGACGTCCGGGTGCGCGCGATAGAGTCGTACCAGGTAGTTCCAGCCCGGCATGGTTGGCAGGCAGTTCACCGTATTGGAGTCGCAGCCGCCGAACTGGATCATCACCTCGCCGTTGGCATTCTTCTTCGCCGTGAGATTGTTGAGCGAATACGAGCCGAGCTTATTCGGCTCGAACAGGCCTTTGGCGTTGTAGACGCTGACCGACCAGAAGCCATCGACCGGCACCTCTCCAATGCTGAGCTTGTAGATGGTCGCGCCGTCGTTCTTCGCCGGCGTGATCGGCAGGTAATAGGCGTCCTTCTCAGGGCTGCCTCCCCAGGCCAGTGCGGTGCCAACCAGACGGCGCACCGGATCTACCTGGCGCGGGCCGCCAAACATGCCCCTCGTGTCCTGGACGGTGGTCCCCAGCACAAGCAGGGCCTCGCGCAGCTTCGTCAGCTGAGCCTGGTCCCAGTTGGGGATCTCGAAGCTGCCAGGATGCTTCTGTGTCAGCCTCAGCGCATCCTGCAGCGCATGAGCCTGCGCCACATCGCTGGGGCTATCCGGATCGAGCAGTGTCCGGACAGCCATCAGCGCATAGCGCGTCCCGATGCGATCGCGCGTGAAGGTATAGGTACCAGCGCCATAGATATCGGCATGCGTGTAGTGGTCTTCGTCGATCACCTGTAGCGACATAAAGCGCTTGCCTGCATCCGGCATCGTGATGGTTACCGGGCCTGCGTCAAGGTCGACAACCCCCAGCGAATAGAGCGTATCGCGATTGGGGCGCACCACAACCTGCCGGTCGATCGGCGCGAGCTCGCGCTGGTGGAAGAATTTACCGAACCCGCCCCGCCGCACCACGGACTCAAGGCTCCTGTCGCTCTCCGCGCGGATGTAGTTGTCCAGCGTGACGGCGAGCATCGGAGCCGCGTGAGAGATGGGCGCATTGCTCTGGGCGTGGGCGGGCATGACGGCTGCCGCAGCGCTGAGGACTGAGAGCGTGCAAGCCAGAATGAGTTTCATCGTGAATGTCCTTAGGAATCGAAGCTTGATAACGATCGGGGGAGGGCCCGGGCAACGCGCCCGGATTTTCTGTCCTCCTCAACTTGAGCGGGCGCTATGACTTCTCAAGCGTCGCGCATGACACCGACACCCTCGACGTCCGCATTGCGCGAAGTGGCTCGCCGCTTGATCCACAGCGCGAATCCCGGCACCAGGATGGTCGCGGTAACGACCGCGTAGAACGTGGCGGCCCCGCCGCTGGTATGCAGCAGCATGCCGCCCGCGACGGGCCCCAGGATGCCGCCGAGGCGTCCGACGCCATACATCCAGGCGATGCCCGCCGAACGGCCGTTGGTCGGGTAGTACGCGGCCGCCAGGCCGGGCAGTGAGAACATCGCACCGCTGAGGCCGGCGCCGGCGATGAAGAGGATGACCGGCAGCAGTTCCGGATTGCCGGCCTGGTGTCCGAGCGTCCAGATCGACGCGCCGCCCGCGGCGAAGGCCAGTGCGATCACGGTATTGCGGTCGAAGCGGTCCATCAGCCAGCCGAAGCAGAGTGCGCCGGCGATGCCGCCCACGGAGAGCACACTGGTGGCTAGCGTGGCGTGGCGCAGCGATGCGCCGGCTTCCTGAAGCAGCGTGGGCAACCAGCCCATCAGCAGGTAATAGGCGAAGGTGCCGCTGAAGTAGGCGAGCCAGAGCATCAGGGTGCCGGTGCGCAGGCGACGGGAAAGCAAGACGCCCATGCCTGACTTGCGGTCCTCGGCCTGTTCTTCGGCGACGACGAAGCGGGCGCCATTGAAGTCGTGCTTCGGGGCGACGCGGCGCAGCACCGCGGTGATCCGCTCGGCCGGCCAGTTGCGCATGACCATGAAGCGCAGCGGTTCGGGCATGGCGAAGTGCACCACGAGCGCCAGCATGATCGGCAGCACCGCGCCTACGACGAACAGGCACTTCCAGCCATACTGTGGCACCAGCAGCCCGGCCGCGACACCGCAGGCCGCGGCGCCGAGCATCCCGCCGCAGGCGATCGTGTTGATCACCAGCGAGCTGCGCCGCGAAGGCGCATATTCGTACATCAGCGTGTTGACGCCGGGCACCGCCGCACCGATGCCGAGGCCGGTCAGCAGCCGCCAGATGCCGAGCGACAGCGGTGTTTCAGAGAAGATGCTGCCGAGGCTGCACAGGCCGAACATGATCATGGAGACGACCATCACGGTCTTCGGCGTGGAGCGGTCGTACAACGGGCCCGAGATCATCGCGCCGACGGCCATGCCAACGATCGAAGCGCTCATGACCGGGCCGAACACGGCCTTGTCCATATGCCATGCCTGCATCAGCGCCGGCACCACGAATCCGACGGTCAGGGCATCGTAGGCGTCGATGGCGATCACCACGAAACAGACCACAAGGATGCACCACTGGTAGGGGGAAAAGCGCTGTTCGTCAATGAACTGCTTCACGTCGATATTCGGGTTGATATTCGGGGATGTGCCCATCTTGCTGTCTCCTCTTGAGGTGTTGGAATGCGGTACTGGTGCAGCAGATCTCCGCGCAGCAGGGACGAACGCGGTCCCGCACGCAGGGTGTGCCTGTCTGGAACTTTTCCGATACGTCGGAATTGGTGGTGGCGCGCAGCGGTATCCGTGCGCGTGCCGCTCAGCGGCTGGACGTCATGCGATGCGAAGGGTCTCTGGATCGCAGTTGCGATGCCCGCGTGATGAACGCTTCATGGTGTCCCTGTGATTCGTGTCCAAATGACTGCGCACCATTATTTGTCTGCGGTCAGCGCGCGCGCAACGGAGGGAATGGGTGGGAGAGGGTAAACCACGGAGGGGCTTATGGCTGCCGGTCCTTATGCGAGCGCCGGTGACCGGCAAGGATGTCGCGGCCGCCAGTGTGCAGAAGCGGGTCGGGGACAGCGTCGGGTCCGCGCTTGTCCCCATTCCTTCCGACTTGTGCAATAGGTGAGGCGCCAGCCGTCGTCAGACTCAGGCGGTATTACTCCCCGGCAGGCCTCTGCGTGTTCAGGTATGCCGAATGCTCAACGAGGTGGAGCAGCGAGGCCGCTCGCCGTTGCCGAAGCCGCCCGCTCGGACAGGGCGCGGACAGCCTCGATCCGCTCCGGCGGCAGCCAGCCAGCCAGGGTCTGCTCGTAGTCGCGCACATCGGCATTGCGCGGCGATGCGGGCAGTGCCGACGGCGTGCGGCAGAAGCGCGGCGCGGGCGCGGGCTGCATGACACCGTCGATCTCCACGAAGGTCCCGCGGGCCTTCAGGTGCGGGTGGTGCGGCGCGTCCTCGTAGCTGAGCACCGGGGCGAAGCAGACGTCGGTGCCTTCGAGCAGATCGCACCATTCGCCGCGCGTGCGTGTGCGGAAAACCTCGGCCAGGCGCTCGCCCGCGGCTTCCCATCCGGTCTGGTCACCCTGTTCGCCGAGGCAGGCCGGGTCGATGTCGAGGCGGGCAAGCAGGTCGCGATAGAAGCGCGCCTCGATCGGGCCCACCGAGATCCAGCCGCCATCCTTGCACTGGTACACGTCGTAGTAGTGCGCGCCCGAGTCCAGTACGTTGGTGCCGCGCTCGGCGCGCCACTGGCCGGCGGCGACCATGCCGTGGAACACGCTGCCGAGCGCGGCAACGCCGTCCACGATGGCGGCGTCCACCACCTGTCCCTTGCCGGACTTGCCCGCCTCGAGCAGCGCGGCGAGCACGCCCGCAAGCAGAAACATGCCGCCGCCCGCGAAATCGCCCAGGTAGGCCAGCGGCACCGACGGCGGCTGGCCGCGCCGGCCGATGGCGTTGAGCGCGCCGGTGAGCGAGATGTAGTTGATGTCGTGGCCGGCGGTATGCGCCAGCGGCCCGGTCTGTCCCCAGCCGGTGATCCGGCCATAGACCAGGCGCGGGTTGCGCGCCAGGCAGATATCCGGGCCGAGGCCCAGGCGTTCGGTGACGCCGGGCCGATAGCCTTCGATCAGCGCGTCGGCCGAGGCAACCAGATCCAGCACCACTGCCACGGCCTGCGGATCCTTCAGGTCGAGCGTGATCGGCTTGCGGCCGCGCAGCATCAGGTCATGCCGGCGCTCGCGTTTCACGCCGAGGTCGGTCTCGCCGGGGCGCTCGATGCGCAGCACCTCGGCGCCCATGTCGGCCAGCATCATGCCCGCCAGCGGGCCGGGGCCGATGCCGGCCAGTTCGATGATGCGGATGCCCGCAAGCGGCCCCTTCCTGACTTCCTGTTCCATTGTGATCCTTTGTATTTCGGGCTTCCCGGGAGCGCAATCCACCAGGATGCCGGCTGCCTTGAAGCGCTCGCGCTTACGGGCGACCCTGGCAAGCTGGAACGCGTGGATGGGTACAGCGGAGTCCCAGCCGGTGCCGTGGCTGCGCCAAGGCCACCCGATGCTACGAGCAAGGATGACAAGCTGGAAAATACTTTCGATATGTTGGCCGATACATGGACTGTATTGGCGGCGGGGTCGAAGCCGGGCGATGCCGGCCGATGCCTTTAGTGCGAGCTGATATGCAATCTGAGCCGCCCGCGATCGTCGTGCGGTGTCACGCCCTTCCAGCGCCGGTATGCACGGATGAAGTTCGACACTTCCCCATAGCCCAGGGTATCGGCCACGTGCTCCAGCTTCAGCCCTTCGGCGAGCAGCTCTCCGGCCAGGGCTTCGCGCACCTCGTCCTGCAACTGCCGGAAACTGGTGCCTTCGTCGGCAAGGCGGCGGCGCAGCGTGCGCAGGCTCATGTGGAACTCCTCGGCCAGCGTTTCCATGCCAGGCAACGCGCCCGGCCGGGCGACCAGCCTGTTGCGCAACTGGACTGCCAGGCCCTCCCGCGCCGGCCATCTCGCGAGCAAGGCCTGGCACTGTGCCTCGCACTGGCGAACCACTTCGGTATTGGCGCCAGGCAGGGGCCGGTCGAGATACCCTGCCGCGTTTCGCACAACCCTGTTCTGCGCGGCCCCGAAAACCGGCGTCAAGCCGAAGATATCCTCGTAAGGCCGGGTGTCGGCCGGTTGGGGGCGACGCAGCGCCACGCTGACCGCCGGCAGCGTGGTGCCGATGAGATCGCGCATGAAGCTGATGGAGATGCCCAGATCGCGGTCGACGATAAACGCCCGCAGATCTTCCGGCAGCGCGCTGTCCTCGATGGTCGTGACAAGCCGGTCATCGTGCTCTTCGACATGGAATTCCGTCAGCGGATTCCAGAGACTCTCATAGCGGAATGCCATGCCGATCGCATCGCGCAGCGTGGCGCAACTGAGCAGGGCAAAGCCCCACACGCTGCGGCTGGCCAGACGGTAACGAAGGCCCGCCTGGATGCCGGCGCCGGGGATGTCGCCCAGTGCCTGCGCCAGATTGCGGATCAGCTGGAGCTCCTGGTCCACGCGCACGACGCAGGCGGGGTCGGACAGATACTGCCAATCGAGGCCGGTGCCTGCCAGGCAACGGTCTCCCGGAAGGCCATGGTCCAGACCGAACTGGAGGAGGAGCTGCACGCTGGATCCACTCAGGGGCGGCAACTGGTCATTGCGTGGCATTCATAACCTCGGGGCAAAGCGGCCAGCGGACGGTTGACCGAAAATGACTATGTCTTGTCCCAATATGCCATACAGCCCGGCGCAACGCCAAGCTAGCATCTCCCCTGACAAAGAGGCTGCCACGGACCACCGCGCCCGTGCCGCGCCATCACACAGAAGATCCAAAGAATCCAAGGAGACTGGCATGCCACTGCCGACATACATCACCCATCAGGACAACCTGCTCACCATCGATTCGGACAAGGAGCCCTGGATCACGGATTTCCCGGTACCCGGCGCCGACATCTGTCCGCTATTCCTCGACCCGCAGAATGGCATCTGGGTCGTACGCGCAAGAGTCGGCCCCGGCATAGTGCTTTCGAATCACTTCCATACCGGGACCGTGCATCTGTTCACGATGAGCGGCAACTGGAACTACTCGCAGTATCCCCACCAGCCCCAGACCGCCGGATGCTACCTGTACGAGCCGGGCGGCTCCATCCACCAGTTCACCACGCCCGCCAGCAACACTGAGCAGACCGACATGTTCATGGTTATCTACGGCGCCAACATCAACTTCGATGCCGATGGCAACTTCGTCAACATCGGCGATTCCGGCTTTATTGAAATGATGCTGAACAAGGTCGCAAGCGAGCGGGGCATGTCGCCGCTGAAGTACATCCGAAGCCTGGGTGCTGCGTACAGCGTGCGCTGAACAAAAGAACAGGAACAGGGGACACAGCATGGACAAGTTCCGCGACCAAGTCGCCGTCATCACTGGCGGTGCGTCTGGCTTCGGCAAGGAGTTCGCCCGCCTGGGCGCCTCGCTCGGCATGAGGCTCGTGGTTGCCGATATCGAGCAGGGTGCCCTGGATGCCACCGTGGCGGAGCTGCAGGCAACCGGCGCTGCCGTCATCGCGCGCCGCACCGATGTGTCGAAGGCTGCCGACGTGCAGGCGCTCGCCGATGCGGCCATGGCCGCCTTCGGCCAGGTCAACCTGCTGTTCAACAACGCCGGCGTGGCCCCTGGCGGGCTTGTCTGGGAAAGCACCGAGCAAGACTGGAACTGGGCGCTGGGTGTGAACCTGCACGGCGCCATTCACGGCCTGCGCGTCTTCACGCCGCTGATGCTCGCCGCTGCACAAGCCGATCCCGGCTACCGGGGCCACATCGTCAATACCGCCTCCATGGCCGGGCTGACCGCGGCGCCGACCTTTGGCCTGTACTGCGTCTCGAAGCAAGCGGTGGTGGCGCTGAGCGAGACGCTTTTCCATGATCTGGGGCTCGTCTCGGAACAGGTGAAGTGCTCGGTCCTGTGCCCGTCCTTCGTGGCCACGGGCATCAATCGCTCGCAGCGCAACCGCCCGGCCGATGGCGGCAGCGCCACGGCCATGAGCCGGTCGCAACTGGCCGCGCAGGCCATGCTCGACCGGGGCATCGCGGGGGCGACGATCAGTGCGGAAGACGTGGCGCGCATCACCTTCGATGCGATCCGCGATGATCGCTTCTACATCTTCCCGCAGCCGCAATCGCTTGCCACCGTGCAGCCGCGCTTCGACGACATCCTGGGCATGCACAATCCCCGCGACCCGTTCGGCGGGCACCCGGAGATCCGGGCCGCGGTGATCGCGGCGCTGGGCCGCTAACCCTCGTCCGGCGCCCATGCGCTGGCGCCGTCCATTGGTCTGTCAGTTGAAAGCATAGAAGATGAAGATGCCCGATTTCAGCGTAGCAGGAAAGCAAGTCCTGATCACCGGCGGTACCGGTGGCATCGGCGGCGCCTTTGCCAAGGCGTTCCTTGAGCACGGCGCCAGCGTGATCGTGGCGGATCTCGTGATTCCGGCGAGTGGCCTCGATTCACGCATTCGCTATGCATCCCTGGATGTGCGCGACAGCGCAGCCATCGATGCACTGGCTGCAAGCGTCGATCAGCTGGACGTACTGATTCACTGCGCCGGCCGCGCCAGCAACGAGGAGTACAAGCCCGAGGTATTTGCCGACATCATCGACATTCACCTGGTTGGCAACCTGCGCCTTGCCAACGCTTTTCGCCCGCATTTGAAGGCAAGCAAGGGTTGCATCATCAATATTGCCTCGATGTACTCGTACTTCGGCTCACCCAGCGTGCCCGCCTATGGCGCGGCAAAGGCGGGCGTGGTGTCGCTGACGAAGTCGCTGGCGATCAGCTTTGCCGCGGACGGGATCCGCGTCAACGCCATCGCTCCGGGCTGGATCAGTACCGCGCTCACGCGTGCCGGGCAAGCGAACGAAGAGGCCAATCGGAAGATCGTCAGCCGTATTCCGGACGGCAAGTGGGGGCAACCGGAAGACGTTGCCGGAACCGCTGTGTTCTTGGCATCGGCCGCGTCCAGACTGATCAATGGCGCGACGGTACCGGTAGACGGCGGGTACTCGGTCACCTGACGGCATCATCGGGAAACAGCGGGTCGGTGAACCAGATCTGCACGGCATGTGTTTGCCATTGGGAATGTCGGCAAACGGGAACCGCGGGGAACGATTTATGGCTCCACATCTTCGGATGATTCTGGCCCTTGTTGCGACAGGGCTTCTGGTCAGTACTGCCAGGGCGCAGACTGGTCCGCTACAGGGGGAACGGACTGCTATGCAGAGCACATCCGGCCTGGCATTGCCCAGGCCGGATCCGGTTTTTCGCGGGAAAATCGGCGAAACCGTGAAAGATTCGACACCTGACTACCCCGCGCCGCTCAAGGCGCCGAAGGGTGCCCCGAACGTGCTGATCATCATGCTGGACGATGTGGGCTTCGGGCAAGCGAGTACTTTTGGCGGGCCGGTTCCCACGCCAACCCTTGAGCGCCTGGCAAAAGGCGGTCTGCGATACAACACGTTCCATACCACGGCATTGTGTTCGCCCACGCGCGCGGCCTTGCTGACCGGCCGCAATCATCATTCGGCCGGTTCCGGCGTGATTATTGAAACTGGCACCGGATACCCGGGCTACACGGGCATCATTCCCCAGAGCACCGCCATGGTGCCCGAAATTCTCCGGGGCAATGGCTATGCCACCGCCATGTTCGGCAAGTGGCACAACACGCCTGAGACAGAGATCAGCCCGGCAGGCCCCTTCAACCATTGGCCCACAGGCTTTGGCTTCGACTATTTCTACGGCTTCAACCAGGGCGAGACGAGCCAGTGGTATCCGGTTCTCTACCGGAACACGACCCCGGTCGCACAGCCCAGGACGCCGGAGCAGGGATATCACTTCACCGCCGACATGACGGATGAAGCCATCAACTGGCTTGGCGGCATCCGGGCGGCGAAGAAGGACCAGCCGTGGTTCATGTATTACGCGGCAGCGGCAGCGCACGCACCGCATCATGCGCCAAAGGCATGGCGGGACAAGTTCAAGGGTAGGTTCGACCAGGGGTGGGACAAGCAGCGCGAAATCACTTTCGCCGAGCAGAAGCGGCTTGGCGTGATTCCGCAGGATGCCAGGCTGACGCCACGGCCAAAGGAAATTCCTGCCTGGGACGATCAGCCGGAAGCCGCGAAGCGTGTATATGCCCGGTTGATGGAGAATTATGCTGCCTACCTCGCGTACGCAGACAATGAGATCGGCCGCCTGGTCGACAGCGTCGCCCAGGCCGGCGAGCTTGATAACACGCTGATCTTCTACATCGTTGGCGACAACGGGGCCAGTGCCGAAGGCGGCCTGGAGGGATCGTTCAATGACATTGCCAGCCTGCTTGGATACAACCCGGGGCTGGAGGTTCTCAACAAGCGGTTGGACCAGATCGGCGGGCCTGAATCCGAGCCGCAGATTCCGGTCGGCTGGGCCTGGGCCATGGACACGCCGTTCCAGTGGACCAAGCAGGTCGCCAGCCACTTTGGCGGCACCCGCAATCCATTGGTGGTTCACTGGCCTGCTGGCATCAAGGCGCATGGCGAGCTGCGCACACAGTTTCATCACGTGATCGACGTCGTGCCGACCATTCTCGAAGCCACTCACGTCCCGGCACCGAAGGTCGTCAACGGTATCCCGCAGAAGCCGATGGAAGGTGTCAGCATGGCTTACTCGTTTGCCGATGCGAAGGCGAGGAGCCGCAGGACCACGCAGTACTTCGAGATGTTCGTCAACCGAGCCATCTACCACGACGGCTGGGTGGCGGCCAGCCGGTTTGGCGTGCCGTGGAACTTGGTCGGGCGAGTGGGGAATTTCCTCGACGCGCCGTGGGAGCTGTACCACGTCGACGCTGATTTCAGCGAAGCCGATGACCTCGCCGCAACCAACCCGCAGAAGCTCCGGCAGCTTCAGGCGCTGTTCCTGGAAGAGGCGAAGAAGTATGACGTGTTCCCGCTGGACTCGCGTTTCTCGGAGCGTGGCGATCCGCGCAATCGTATTGCCGGCGAACTCCCCACCAGTTGGACCTACCACGGGAACAACGTTCGCCTGCCCGAGCCGAGCGGACCGCGTGTCTACCCGAACTCACACGTCATCACGGCGACGCTGACGATTCCGCCGGCGGGTGCCGAAGGGGTCATCGCTGCCGCCGGCGGCCGCTCCGGCGGGTGGAGCCTGTACGTCCTGGATGGGAAGCTTACCTATCACTACAACTCCGCCGACTTCGAGCATTCGACCGTTCAGGCCCGGGCACCGCTCCCAGGCGGGAAGGTCGCCGTGCGGCTGGAGTATGCGTCCAACGGACCGAAGCGCGGTAGCGCGTTGAACAACGGCGCGACGGTGAAATTGTTTGTCAACGGTGATCTCGCCGGTGAGGGTAGCGTCGGCACCGGCATGCGCCGCCACGGGGCCGAGCCCTTTGAACTTGGCCGGGACTCGATTTCCGCGGTCAGTCCGGGCTACGGGTCGAAGGGGACATTCCCGTTCACCGGCAGGATTGACGACATCACGTTTGCGGCAGCGCCGGCAGCCAGGTAGGCGCTGCGGAGCCATTCGCACAGTCCGGCGTCATGGGCAGGGGGGCAGGGCAGGACGCCGCCCCTTGCCGCTTGTTCTTCTTACAGCAAATAAACGAGGCAAATCCGTGAAACGCCTGCTTTCATCCGTCGCCACCGGTTATCGCACCGCTGTGCACATGCTGAACTCCAGGAGGGATGTCATGAATATGCCAAGGATGTTCTGCGCGGTAGTCTCTGCCGCCATGTTGCTTGGTCTCTTCGCGAACGCGACAGACGCCCAGGCGCAATCCGCGACGCCGGCGCCGTCCCAGGCGGCAACCCCGAGCGTGCTGCCGCGGCCCGACTTCCGCTTCCAGGGCACCGTCGGCCGGACCTATCTCGATTCCGACCCCGGACAATTTCCGCAGCCGGTCAAGGCGCCAAAGGGGGCGCCCAATGTGGTGGTGATCCTGCTCGATGACGCCGGCTTCGGGCAATTCAGCACGTTCGGCGGCGGCGTGCCGTCGCCCACCATGGACAAGCTAGCGGCCGAGGGCCTGCGCTACAACCGGTTCCACACCACGGCGCTGTGCAGTCCGACCCGGGCCGCGCTGCTCACCGGGCGGAACCACCATTCCGCCGCCTTCGGCAGCATCGCGGAAGTCGCCACCGGCTATGAAGGCTTCACCGCGGTGCTGCCGCGCAGCGCCGGCACGGTGGCGGAAGTACTGCGGCAGAACGGCTACATGACGGCGTGGATCGGCAAGAACCACAACACGCCGCCGTGGGAGGCCAGTGCCGCGGGCCCGTTTGACCGCTGGCCGAACGGGCTGGGCTTCGACTATTTCTACGGGTTCATGGGTGGGGACACGGATCAATGGCATCCGGTCCTGTACGAAAACCGCAATCTCGTCCCGGCTTCGACCGACCGGAACTACCACCTGACGACTGACCTGGCCGACCACGCCATTGCCTGGGCACGCCAGGTCAAGAGCATTGCGCCGGACCGTCCCTTCCTGCTGCATGTCGCGCCAGGCGCGACGCACGCGCCGCATCACGCGCCGCAGGAATGGATCGACAAGTTCAAGGGCCAGTTCGACGCAGGCTGGGACAAATACCGCGAGATGACGTTCGAGCGGCAGAAGAAGCTCGGTGTCATCCCGGCCGATGCCAGGCTCACGCCGCGCCCGGAAAGCCTGCCGGCGTGGGACTCTCTCAATCCCGAGCAGAAGCGGCTCTATGCCCGCATGATGGAAGTGTTCGCCGGCTTTGGCGCGCATGCCGACCATGAAATGGGCCGGATCGTCGACGCCGTGAAACAGTTGCCCGGCGGCGAGAACACTATCTTCATCTATATGGCCGGAGACAACGGCGCCAGTGCCGAGGGCGGCATCGAAGGCTCGCTCAACGAGACGCGCTTCTTCAACGGCATCGTCGAGACATGGCAGGACAACCTGAAAGTCATCGACGAACTCGGCGGCCCGAAGCACTTCAACCATTTCCCGGCTGCCTGGGCCCACGCCATGAACACCCCGTTCCAGTGGACCAAGCAGATCGCCAGTCACCTCGGCGGCATCCGCAACCCCATGATCATTGCGTGGCCGGGGCATATCAAGGACAAGGGCGGCCTGCGCAGCCAGTTCACCCACGTGATCGACGTCGTCCCCACCCTCTATGAGGCCATTGGCATCACGCCGCCGACGCAGCTCAACGGCGTGCAGCAAAAACCGATCGAAGGGGTCAGCTTCGCCTACACGTTCAACGACGCGAAGGCCAAGGACCGCCATACCACCCAGTACTTCTCGCTGTCCGTCAACCGGGCCATCTTTCACAACGGCTGGATGGCCTCGGCGATGGGCTTCGTGCCGTGGCAGCCCAATCGCTCGGTCTTCGACCCCGACAAGCAGAAGTGGGAGCTCTACAACCTGGACCAGGATTTCTCGCAGGCAGAGGATCTGGCCAGCGCGAATCCGCAGAAGCTGCGTGAGTTGCAGGACTTGTGGTGGGCGGAAGCGGCCCGGCACAACGTACTGCCGCTGGACTGGCGCGGGGTGGAAAAATTCAATGCCGAACTGATGGGCCGGCCGAGCCTGGCCGGGAACAGCCGGACGCTGACCTACTACCCCGGACAGGTTGCCCTGCCCAACGAGGCGGCTCCGCGCCTGCTCAACCGGTCCTGGACGCTGACGGCAGATGTCGAGGTCCCGCAAGGCGGCGCACAGGGGGTCATCGCGACACACGGTGGAAGCACCGGCGGCTATGGCTTGTACATCCGTGACGGCAAGCCGACGTTCGTCTACAACTACCTTTCGATCGAACGTTTCGCGTTCTCCGGCCAGGAGCCGTTGCCCAGGGGCAAGGTGCAGGTGAAAGTCGACGTGACCTACAAGGGTGGCCCGAAGGAACGCGGCAAGGCCATGGCCGTCGTGATGACGGTCAACGGAAAGAAGGTCGCCGAGGGCGTGGTGCCGAAGACGATACCCAATATGATCAGTCTGGTCGAGGGGATGGACATCGGCATGGATGCCGGCTCGCCCGTGGACTTTACCTACAATCCGCCGTTCGCCTTCAATGGCAAGATCGATAAGGTGGTGTTTGACTTGAAATGAGGGGAGGCGCGGCAGGCCACGGCATTGGCGCCGCGCATCCCTTCGCGACAGATGGCAGATCGCAGGAAAAGGAGTACGCGGTGAAGAAGGAAGGATCAGCACCTCGGATGCTGCGGGCAGCGCAGAACGAAGGCGCCAGCGCGGCAGAGCCGTCCCGGCGGCGCAGGCGCGTGACGCTGGCGCTACTGGCTGGCGCTGTCGCCGCGGGGGCCGGGTATGCGGCATGGATGGCCGGCACGGCACCATCCGGGCCGGCCATCATACTGCCCGGCGATGGCGTCAGCGGACCGATGGGGATGGTTCACGTCCCCGGCGGGGAATTCCTGATGGGCAGCGACAGCAAACTGGCGCAGCCCAACGAGCGGCCCGCGCACAAGGTTCGCGTGCATGGCTTCTGGATGGACCAGCACCATGTCACGAATGCCGAATTCCGCAAGTTCGTCGCGGCGACAGGCTATATCACCACCGCCGAGAAGACACCCGACTGGGAGACGCTGAAGGTCCAGTTGCCCGCCGGCACGCCGCGCCCGTCTGACAGCGACCTGGTGCCGGGTGGCATGGTCTTCGTCGGCACGCCCCGCCCGGTGCCGCTGCAGGACTATTCGCAATGGTGGCGCTATGTGCCTGGTGCGGACTGGCGCCACCCCGGCGGCCCCGGCACGTCGATCGACGGCAAGGATGACCACCCGGTCGTGCAGGTGTCGTACGAAGACGCCCAGGCCTACGCCCGATGGGTCGGCAAGCGTCTGCCAACCGAGGCCGAATGGGAGTTTGCCGCACGTGGCGGACTGGAGCAGGCGACCTATGCCTGGGGCGAGAAATTCGCGCCTGACGGCAAGCAGATGGCCAACGTCTGGCAGGGCCAACAGGCGCAGCCGTTTCCAGTGGTCAGTCCGAAGGCCGGTGGCGCGCTCGGCACAAGCGCGGTTGGCACCTTCCCGGCCAACGGCTATGGCCTGTCCGACATGACCGGCAACGCATGGCAGTGGGTGGCTGACTGGTACCGCGCCGACCAGTTCCGGCAGGAGGCAGGTTCCGGCCGCCTTGTCGACAACCCAGCAGGTCCGGCGGCGTCCTGGGACCCCGATGACGCGGGCGTGCCCGTCAGTGCACCCAAGCGCGTCACGCGCGGTGGCTCCTTCCTCTGCAACGAGGACTATTGCCTCAGCTATCGGCCAAGCGCACGCCGGGGGACCGACCCGTACAACAGCATGTCGCATCTCGGATTCCGGCTGGTTCTGGATGACAGCCGATGGGAGGCGAGCAGGAAATAGCGGACGCTTCACCCATTGGCATTGAGCATGTCTGACTACGGACGCCGGGGAGAATCAGCGCGCCAGCGGCGGCAGAACGGCACATCTCATGTCGCCGGCGTTTCAAATGAAGCGGTCATTTCCGGAAGGTTGGCCATAGTCACTGGTTTGTGAGCGTCGGGCATCCGCCCGGACGCACGTTGGCATTCTGGCCGCATCGCGCTGCGCAAACTTCAGCGGGCGTCGCGCAGCGTGCAGAACCAGCAGCTGTTGCTGCAAGACGACCGTGGTCGAGACACCTCGATTCGGGTGGGGACAGGCCGGCGCGTCAACGCGTATCTTTCTGGCACAGGCTTGGCTGCCACCATACCGGCACACCGCTCTCTCCGGAAAGTACGCCCATGTCCCAGAAAGGCTCATCGTCGACCGTGCCGCCGCCACCGCCAGGACGGGTGATCGAGTCCGTGGCCAGCACCAAGCTTGTTCCGCCGCGCGGAGCCCGCCGGCTGATGCCGCGCGACGCGCTTCAGGCCCGGTTGCTGGACGCCCGGCGCCAACGCTGCGTGATCGTGCAGGGGCCGGCCGGAAGCGGAAAGACCAGCACGCTGGTGGCCTGGCGGCAGGCGCTTCTGGCGCTGGACTTCGACGTCGCCTGGCTCTCGGTCGCCGCGGAAGACAATGAGTTGATGCGTTTCGTCGGTTGCCTGCTCGCCAGCATCGCGGTGGTGGACGACGATGCAGTCAGGGAGGCAGCGCTGCTGGTCGGGCGCGACTGCAGCGAAGCGATCCTTGAGCACTGCGTGATCACGGTGGTGGAGGCGCTCTCGACCCGCCAGCGGGATCTGGTGCTGATCATTGACGACGTACAGCTCCTGGATGACATACGCATCCACCAGGTGCTGCAATGGCTGCTTGAGTATGCCCCGCCGAACCTTCACCTGGCCTTCGGCACGCGTACCGCGCCGCCGCTTTCGCTGGCACGGCCACGTGCACAGGACCTGGTGAGTGAGTTCGATCTGAAGGACTTGCGCTTCTCGGCCGAGGAATCCGAACGGTTCCTGCGCGAGCACCTGGGTCATATCGACCGGCGCGACGCGCAGGTGCTCCACGAGCTCACGGATGGATGGGTGGCCGGCTTGCAGCTCTTCGCCATTGACCTCCAGGCCAAGCGCGGCGCCGGCTACGCGCGGGTACAGGTTCGGGACGCACAGGCCTTTGCCAGCTACTTCGAGCAGGAGGTGCTGGTGAACCTTGCAGCCGAAGACCTCGAGCTGCTGACCCGTGCCTCGGCTTGCAACCGCCTTTGCGCTTCCTTGTGCGCCACCCTGATGAACCAGCCCCACGCTGTGGCCAGCATGACTTCGCGGCTGGCGCGCCTGGATCGCGACAACCTTTTCATCAGCCAGGTCAGCAGCCATGACCACGAGAGCTGGTATCGCGTGCACCCGCTGATGCGCGAGGTCCTGGCCACCCGCTTGGAGGGCGTTTCCGAGGCCGAACGGCGGGCCCTCCACGCGCGGGCCTGGCGCTGGTTCGAGCTGCGTGGCCACCTTGATGAAGCCGTGCGCCATGCCGTGCACGCCGCCGATCAACAGGCGGCCGCTGATATCGTGGAGGCATGCGCGGTGGACATGATGGGCCGTGGCGAACTGGCCCAGCTTGCCAACCTCATGAGGCGCCTGCCCGCCGAACAGGTGCAGGCGCGCTTTGCGCTCAGGCTGGTCACGGCGTACCTAAGCATGTACGCGCGCGATCTTGGCTCCCTCAAGGCCGCGCTGCTGCAGCTGGAAGCGGGGCAGGACACCATCAGTACCCACGAGCGCTTCGCCGTGCGGCTCTTGCGTGGCGCGCTCGCCATGCAGCGCGACGACACGGACGCGGTGCGGGCAAACCAGCCTGAGTTGCAGGCCATACCGGACGATTCCCGGGCCTTTGCCTTCGCCGGGCGCGCTCACTTGCTCGCCTGGATGCACATGTATGAAGGGGAATACGAAGCTGCGCGTGCGGTGCTGGGCGAAGGGGCGCGCCACAATACGGCGCCCGCTCGCCGCCTGGTCGGGCGCGCGCTGGAAGGGATGAGCCTGGCGCTCGAGGGGCGGATGGCTGAGGCTGAACGGCTGCTGCGCGAGGTCCACCGTGAGTCCGAGCTGTACGGGCAGGCGCATATGGACGTGGCTGGCCTGGCTGACGGGCTGCTGGGTGAAACGCTGTACGAATTCAACGAACTCAAAGCCGTCTGCCGCCTGCTGGAGCCTCGCCTGGAACTGCTGGAACGGACTTCCCTGCCCGATGCGGCGCTGCGGGCACTGGTGGCGCTGGCCCGCTCGCATTGGCGCCTGGGGCGCAGGCTCGAGGCGCTCGAGCATATCGAGCGGTTGGAAGACTATGCCATGCGCCAGGGGCTCGACCGTGCGCTCGCTCAAGCCCTGGCTTTGCGTCTGCGCGTGCACCTAGCGCAGGGGGCGACATCGCAGGCCATGGACGTGCTGGAGCGACTCAACCTGCTGGGCGCCCAGCATGCCGCGGCGACAAGGGGTACGGCAGCCGAAACCTTCCGCATCTGTGAATGGGGCCGCGCGGAAACCTGCCTGCACTGGCAGGATTTCGATGGTGCCGCTGCCTGCCTGGGACCGCTCCTGGAGCATACGGCCACAGCTGGCAGATGGTCTGGCGTGGCCGCCTTGCACCTGAATCTTGCCATCGCGCAGCGGGGTCGAGGTGACCTCCATGCGGCCCGGGAACACCTGTTCAAGGCCGTGCAGCTGGGCCACCAGCTTGGACTTGTCCGCAGCCTGCTCGATGTTTCGACACAGGTGCCCGCCATGCTTGAAGCGCTCCTCCGGGACGAGGTGCTTGATCCGGTCCTGGCCTTCTATGTCAAGCGGCTCCTCGCCGCCGCGTCGCATACGGAACTGGTGGCCGGGCCTCCTGCGAGCGCTCCCTCGGCAGTGGCGGCTGACCTCCTTAACGACCGGGAGCGGGAGGTGCTGGCACTGGTCGCGCAGGCCATGCCCAACAAGAAGATCGCCCGCGTAATCGGGGTGACACCGCACACGGTCAAATGGCATCTGCGCAAGATCTACGCCAAGCTCGGCGTGTCCGAGCGCGACGAAGCGGTTGCGCGCATGCGCGATCTCGAACTGGGAGGTGATTTCCCGGGGTTCCACTGAGATCCGGCTCGCCAATCCGGCTAGTGTGTCAAGCCGCGCGATTGGCCATGATGGGTTGTCTGGCAACGCTGCCCCGCGGGAGCAGCCGGCCCGGATCCGACTCATTGAAAGGAGCTGACAGTGGAAGTCAATCGCACGGTCTTCCGGGAAGACCACGAAATGCTGCGCCCCACCGCGAGGCGATTCTTCGAACGCGAGTGCGCGCCGCGCCAGGCCGAATGGGACAAGGCGGGCCGCACCGACCGCGAGACCTGGCTGAAGGCTGGCCGTGAAGGTCTGCTATGTGTGTCGGTGCCCGCCGAGTACGGCGGCGGGGGCGGTGATTTCGGCCATTCGGCGATCGTCATGGAAGAAATGCACCGTGCCGGCATCTCGGGCGCCGGCTTCTCGATCCATTCGGACATTATCGCTCCCTATATCGTGCGCCTGGGCACCGAGGCGCAGAAGCGGCGCTGGCTGCCCGGGATCTGCGCCGGCGAGACCATCATGGCAGTGGCCATCACCGAGCCGGGCGGCGGCTCCGACGTCAAGGCGATCCGAACGACCGCCGAGCGCGATGGCGACGAGTACGTCATCAACGGCAGCAAGACCTTCATCAGCAATGGCCTGAATTGCGACATGATCATGCTGGTCTGCAAAACTGACCAGGCCGCCGGCGCGAAGGGCGTGAGCCTGATGATGGTGGAGGCCGACCGTCCTGGCTTCCGGCGCGGGCGCAAGCTGGAGAAAGTCGGCCAGCCCGGCGCGGATACCGCCGAGCTTTTCTTCGACAATGTGCGCGTGCCGGTGGGGAATCGTCTGGGGGAGGAGAACCAGGGCTTCGCCTACCTGATGCAGGAACTGCCTCAGGAGCGCTTGCTGATCGCACTGTATTCGGCAATTGCCATCGAACGGCTGCTCCGGATCACGGTTGACTACGTCCAGGACCGGCGCGCCTTCAACCAGACTGTGTGGGACTTCCAGAACACCAAGTTCAAGCTGGCCGACGTCAAGGCCCGGTCGGTCGCCGTGCGCACGATGGTCGACTACTACATCGGCGAGCACATGAAGCGAAAGCTGACCGTGCAGGAGGCCGCGATCGCCAAGCTCTTTGCCACCGAAACGATGTGGAAGTGCATCGACGACATGGTGCAACTGCACGGTGGGTACGGCTACATGCTTGAGTACCCGATTGCGCGCGCGTTCACCGACTACCGCCTGTCGCGCATCGCCGGCGGCGCCAGCGAGGTCATGCGCGACCTTATCTCGCGCAAGCTGTAAGCCATGCCTGCCTGGCTGTACGGCAGCCTCCAACCATCCTGAACAGGAACATCATGAGTGAAAAAGCCATTGTCGCCGGCGTCGGCATGATCCCCTTTCTCAAGCCGGGCGCGAGCAAGCCCTATTTCGAAATGGGCGCCGAGGCGGTGCGCCTTGCCCTGGCCGATGCCGGCATCGGCTACGAGCAGGTGCAGGAAGCGTACGCCGGGCACGTGTACGGCGATTCCACCTGCGGGCAGACCACGTTGTACGAAGTCGGCATGACCGGCATCCCGATCATCAATGTCAACAACAACTGCTCGACTGGCTCGACGGCGCTGTATCTCGCACGCAAGGCCATCGCGTCCGGCGAGGCTGACTGCGTGCTGGCGCTCGGCTTCGAGCAGATGCAACCCGGCCCGCTGAAGATGCACTGGGACGACCGGCCCCCGCCGCGGGTACGCTTTCTGCCCGTGCTGCGCTCCCTTACCGCCGACATGGGTGATCTGGGCCAGTCGCTGCGAACCTTCGGCGGGGCAGGGCGTGAACACATGGAGAAGTATGGCACCCGCATGGAGACGTTCGCCGCGGTGCGCGCAAAGGCCAGCCGCCATGCCGCCAACAATCCGCTCGCGATCTTCCGCAAAATGTTGACTACGGAGGAGGTGATGGCCGATACCGTGATCGTGCCCGGCGTGATGACCCGCCTGATGGCATGCCCGCCTACCTGCGGCGCCGCAGCGGCGGTGATCGTGTCCGAAAGCTTCGCAAGAAAGCACGGATTGCGCGCCGACGTGCAGATCCTGGCCCAGGCGCTCACAACGGACCCACCCGAAGCCTTTGATCCGCCCTCGATGCTGAGTTGGGTCGGATCGCACATGACCAGCGCCGCGGCGGCCAGGGTCTACGAGAAGAGCGGTGTCGGCCCCGAGGACATCGACGTGTGCGAACTGCACGACTGCTTCGCCCAGAATGAGGTGATCTGCTATGAGTCGCTCGGTTTCTGTCCGGAAGGCGGTGCCGAGAAGTTTGTACAGGACGGTGACAACACCTACGGCGGCAGGACCGTGATCAATCCCTCCGGTGGCCTGTTGTCCAAGGGCCACCCGCTAGGTGCCACCGGCCTTGCCCAGTGCTTCGAGCTGACGCACCAGTTGCGCGGCACTGCCGACAAGCGGCAGGTCGAAGGTGCCAGGCTCGCGCTGGCGCACAACCTTGGCCTGGGCGGCGCCTGCGTGGTTACGCTCTATGGCAGGGCCTGACGCACGGCAGTTCGATGTCGGCGCCGGGCGCGAACGTGCGACCCGGCGCCATCACTACCGGAGAACCCCATGAAACGGCTCGTTTGCGTCGGTATGATCGGACTTTCCTTGTCCGCGCTGATGCCATGCATGATGGCGATGAAGAGCGCCCATGCCGAATCCTTCCCCTCGCGCCCGGTGCGCTTTATCGTGCCACTCGGGCCGGGCAGCGGTTCCGACACCATTACCCGGCTGGTGGCCAGGCTTGCGGCGCAGGAACTCGGCCAGCCCACCTATGTGGAGAACAAGCCGGGTGCCGATTCGCTGGTGGCGGTGCAGACCCTGCTGAGCGCACCGGCGGATGGCTACAACATCATGATGCTTTCCCCCAGCTCACTGGTGATCAACCCGCTGATCAGCGAGAACCTGCCGTACGATCCGCAGCGAGACCTGCGGCCGGTCGCCGGCATGATCCGCGTTATCGCCGTGCTCGTCACGGGCAGCGGGTCGCGCTTCAACAGCTTTGCTGATCTGATGACTGCGGCACGCCAGGCTCCCGGGTCGGTCAGTATGGCCAGTTACAGTGCGCACTACCGGCTGGGGGCGCTCCAGATGCAGCAGATGGCAAAGGTCGAGTTCAACCACGTGCCCTACAAGGGAGCGGCGCCGGTCCAGACCGACCTGATGGGCGGTGCTGTCGACGTCGCGCTCATGGACATTGGCGGCGCCCTGCCGCTGATTGCCACAGGCAAGCTCAAGGTGCTGGCCGTAACCGGCAAGGAGCGCCACCCCCGGTTGCCCGGCGTGCCGACCGTGAGCGAGGCGGGCTTGGCAAACTACGACCTGTACGGCTGGATCAGCCTTGGGGTTGCCGCCAGGACGCCGGAACCCGTGGTCCAGGCGATCGAGGCTGCCGTGCTCAAGGCCATGAAGCATCCTGAGTTCAGCGCTTACGTGACCCAGAATGCCGGCGCGGAAGTCTTTGCCGTCCCCGGCAAGGAGGTCAGCGCCCTGGTGGCTTCGGAGACTGCGCGCTACCGGCCGTTCGCCCGGCAGTTGCAGGCGGCGCAGCGATGAGGCTGCAGGCCGCTGGGAACAGCGAAGCAGTACCAGTTGCCGCAAGGGGTTGAAACTTGCGGAAAGGCTGCAAGGCCCGTTCGCTGGTGTTCCTGCGTTGTTTTCTTCGGGTTGCCGGTTGCCGGACCAGACGCTCTGATCTCTGATCTAAACCAAACGGCGGAAACGACAAGGCCCACATTCCAAAGAATGTGGGCCTTGTCTGCCTTCTGGCGTGGCCTCAGGCGTTCGCCAGCGCCGACTGGTCGCGCTCGTTCTGCTGCGCTTGGACTTCGCGCCACAGGACCTTGCCAGTCGCCGTCTTGGGCAGGGCCTCGACGAACTCGACCAGCCGCGGTGCCTTGTAGCCCGCCATGCGTGCGCGCGCCCACTCGGCCAGCTCATGCGCCGTGATGGCACCGCGCGCGGACGGGCGCATGACGACAACGGCCTTGACGGTCTCGCCACGATGTGAATCGCGGGCGGATATCACGCAAACCTCCTGCACGGCCGGGTGGGCGTAGAGCGCCGCTTCGACTTCCGCCGGCCACACCTTCAGCCCGGAACAGTTGATCATGCGCTTGAGGCGGTCGGTCACATAGAAATAGCCGTCGTCGTCGTAATAGCCCAGGTCGCCGCTGCGCAGAAAACGTTTGCCGTCGATGTCGATAAAGGCGGCGGCGCTCGCCTCGGCATTGTTCAGGTAGCCTTCGAACAGGGTGGGGCCGTGCATCACGATCTCGCCTGGCTGGCGCGGACCCAGTTCCGCACCGCTGTCGGGGTCGATCACCCGGGCATCGCAATTGATCACGGGAATCCCGGCGCACTGGCGCCGGGCTGCCTGCGGCGGGTTGCTGAGCGAAAAGCCGCAGAACTCGGTCATGCCGTAGCTTTCCAGGTAGGTGAGCCCCAGGCGCCGCTGCATTTCGTGCGCCAGGGACTCAGGCATTGCCGCGGCTCCGCCATAGATCCGCTTGAGCGACGACAGGTCATGCCGGCCGACGTCGGCACGCCCGAACACCTCCGCAAACATGGTGGGAACGGCGGGCCAGGACTGGATGCGCAGGCGCCCGATCAGTTCGACCGCTGCTTGCGCGTCCCAGCGCGCCAGCAGCACCACGGTGCGGCCGATGCGCACGGCCTGGTTCATTACCCGCATGCCGGCCAGGTGGCTGACCGGCAGTGCCAGCAGTTCGTGCTCGTCAGCGCGGTCATTCTGCCAGTGCTCACGGTGTGCCATGGAGTAGGCGAAGTTGCGGTGAGTGAGCATGGCGCCCTTGGGCCGGCCCGTGGTGCCCGAGGTGTAGCCGACCACGGCCAGGTCACGCCCGCCGGCATGCATGGGTCCGGGGGCGAGGCCGGCCGCCAGCGCCTGCATGAAGTCATGGAACCCGGCAAGTGGAGCCGGGCGGCGGGGCTCGCGTACGAAGGCGGGAATCTCCAGGTAAGGGACATCCTCAGGCAGCCCGGCAAACTCGGACGGCGCGCCGACTACGCAGGCCTCGAGCCTGCCGTCGTGCAGCAGCGCTTCCACCCGGTCGGCCATGTCTTGGGTGGCAATCATCACCCGTGCTCTCGAATCGCCGGCATAGTAAGCGATCTCGTCGGCGGTACTCATCGGATTGATGGCTACCACGACCGCATCACAGCGCATGACGGCGTAATAGGCCATGAAGAACTGCGGGCAGGTCTGCATCATCAGGAGCACCCGGTCGCCACGCCGCACGCCCAGCCGCTGCTGCAGATAGCCCGCCAGCGCCAGTGCGGCCTGGTGTAGTTCGCGAAAGCTGGTCTGCCGGCCGTAGAAGACGGTGGCTGCCTGGTCCGGCACGCGCTGCGCCGAACCTTCAAGATGGCTGAACAGATTGCAGTCCGCCACTTCCAGTGAGCGCGGGACGCCTGGGGGCCAATGAGTGAGATGTCGAGTCAGTTGGGGCATGGGCACGTGACCGGATGAGATGGATCAGATGAGTGCGATGTCGGCTTCGCCGACGATCTTTGCCTCGCCATTCTGGTTGGCGCATTGCATCTCGATGCGCAGGCGCGGCTCGCCGTTGACTTCGAAGCGCTCGCTGACGCGCCCGCTGCACAGGGGCGCGTCGTGCAGGTGCATGATGCCGGTAAAGCGCAGCCTCAGGCTGCGCACCCGTTCCTGGCCTGCCCAGCCAGTGATGAGGCGGCCAAGGTAGGCGGCGGAAAGCATGCCGTGCGCGAATACGTCATCGAAACCGGCGTTGTGGGCGTAGTCGGAGTCGATGTGCAGCGGGTGGTGGTCGCCCGAAGCGCCGGCATACACCGCCAGCGTCTTGCGGGTGATGGCGGGCAACTGCAACTGAGGAATGCTGTCTCCGACCCGGAGGTCGTTCAGGATGTTCTTCATCATGGCGGAATGTCCTTCAGATCTGTCGCTGTACGAGCACGGAACGCGCATCGGCAACGTGCACGCCATCCTGGTTGGTGATGCGCGACTCCTTGACCAGGAACTCGAGCGCGCCGCCCTTCTTGTCGTAGATGTCGACGATCCTCGGCTCGTAGGTCAGGGTGTCTCCCACATGAACGGGTGCGTGATAGTCGTATTGCTGCTCGGCATGCAGCACGCGGGAGGGCTCGATCCTGGCAAGCGCAAGCAGGTCGAAGGTCTTGAAGAGCCAGCCTTCCATGCACGAGAGGAAGGTGGGCGGGACCCGCAGCGAGCGGTGACCGGCCGCGTGCGCCGCCGCCACGTCGCTGTATACCGGATCGGTTTCGCCGATGGCGTTGGCGTACCAACGCACTGCCCATTCCTCAACGTTGATGCTGCGCTTGCCGAAGCTGTGGCCAATCAGGTTCTTGTCGAGCATGATCTGTCTCCGTGTGTCGTTCCTGTTTTTCGATGCGCGCCGTCAGATGGCGGACGGAATGACGCCATCCAGGTTGGCATTGGGCGCGGCGCGCCTGACAAGATCGGGCACGAGCGCGCCCAGCTCGGCTACCTCCCAGCGTCCCGCCTTCTCGATGTGAGGGCCGGCGCGCCAGCCCTCGGCCACCGTGATACGCCCGCCCCGGCTGCCGAATGCACGGCCGGTGACCTCGCCGGACTGCTCGCTGCCAAGCCACACGATGATCGGCGCGACATTGGAAGGATCGAAGGCGTCGAAACCCTCGACGGCACTGAACGAAGGGTTGAGCCGGCCGCTCTTGAGCAGTTGCTCGGTGTGGCGGGTTGCGCCGCTCGGATAGATGGTGTTGACGGTGACGCCATAGCGACCGAGTTCCATCGCAGCGACATTGGACATGCAGGCAATGCCGGCCTTCGCGGCGCCATAGCAGGTCTGGCCGATATTGCCGAACAACCCGGCCGATGATGAGGTGTTAATCACCCGCGCCGCACGCTGGCGACCGGCCTTCGACTCGTCGCGCCAGTAGGCGCAGGCGTGGCGCATGGGGGCGAAAGTGCCGCGCAAGTGCACGCGGATCACGGCGTCCCAGTCCTCGACCTCCATGTTGACCAGCATGCGGTCGCGCAGGATGGCCGCATTGTTGACCAGGACATCTAGACCCCCGAATTCGGTGATCGCGGTCTGGATCATTCGCTTTGCGCCTTGCCAGTCCGCCACGTCATCGTTGTTGGCGACCGCCTGCCCGCCAAGCGCGCGGATTTCTTCGACGACTTCCTGGGCCGGGCCTGCAGCGGCGCTGGTGCCATCGGGCGAAGCGCCCAGGTCATTGACAACCACCTTGGCGCCATGGCGCGCGAATTCCAGCGCGTATTCGCGGCCCAGGCCGCGGCCTGCTCCGGTAATGACGACCACCCGGTCCTTGCAGAGTTGTTGCATCTGGCTTCCTTTCGTGGATTCGGTTGTGATGAGAGGCATGCGGTCGCGTCATGGAAGGTGCGGTCGTGCTGCGGCCGCGATGTCTTCCACAACGCTGATGCATGTCTTCATTATTTCCTGCGGGGAGTCGGATGCCACTAGCCGGATCGGGCAGTGGGCGACAGAGATAGGATGGGAATGCAGACGGCAGTCGACCCGTCGTCGGGCATGGAACCCTGATTGCGCTGACCCGTTGCGACGTGTTCAGGTCGCGAGGCGATGGAGAGATGGGCAATTGGCCCGTGACGGTATGCGGCATGGAGGAGGCCGGAGCCGGCCTGGGCGCACGGGCCCGCCCCTCCCGTTGCCGGTCCGCTCGTGCTCAGAACCTGTTTGAAAATGCGTGTCGCTCCCGCGTATGCGGGAGCCCGGCGTCTTTATGCGCGCATCTGACAACTCAAAAAACACCGGGTCCCCGCCTGCGCAGGGACGAAAAACCAGGCACCCGGAACTGCTCAGACCGGTTCTCAGAATCTGTGTCGCACGCCCGTGATGACGCCCACCATGTTCTTTTGTCCCGTCATGGTCGGGTAATTGAACGCGTAAGCGGTGGCCGCGCTGTCAAAGCTCAGGCTGCCATTGTGCGCAAGGCCCACTGAAAAATACACGTCGGTGCGCTTGCTCAGGTTGTAGTCCGCCAAGAAGGTGTATTGCTGCATGTTCGGCGGGTTGGTCGAAGGCGCCGTGGGGGTGGCGGCTGTCCGCTTGACATCGGCGTAGTAGTAGGCCAGCGAGAGGGCCAGAGCGGGCGTCACCTGGTAGTTGACACCTGCCCACCAGTAGTCGTCGCGCAGGAAGGTGTTGCCGTTGGCGAAGTCGGCCTTGTTCCAGCGGTAGCCTGCCGAGAACTTCAGCGGCCCGGTGGCGTAGCTGCCGCCGACCGAGAGCTTGCGGACCTTGCCGGTCTGGCCCGTGACAACAGCCGGGTTCCACTGGTCATAGCCGATGCCCAGGCCGAAGGTGTCGTCCAGGTACATCAGCGAAGCGCCGTAGGCCGTGTTGTCCTTGCGGTGTGCAGGATCTTCGCCGGCGCCGCCGTTGGCAAGCAGGTTGCCCGTCGACAATGCCGGAACGCCGGTCCCGAACGAATAGTGCGCCACGGCCTGAAGGCTGCCGAACTGGCCGGTGTACTTCACCATATTGCTTTGGCGGTAGTTCAGCCCCATCCACCAGATGCCAGGTTCATAGGTCGCTGCAAAGCGCAGCGGCGCGAAGTTGACCAGGCCATCGAGCAGGCTGGTGGTCTGCCGCCCGAGCGTAACTTGTCCCAGGCTGTTCTTCAGGCCGACCATGGCCACCCGGCTGAAGAGACCGCTCGAGGGCGAGGCGCCGGTGTCCGGCATAAAGGCCCCTTCAAGCACAAACAGCGCCTGCGCGCCGCCGCCAAGGTCTTCGGTGCCGCGCAGGCCCCAGCGCGACGCGGAGAGCCCCCCTACACTAGGCATGCCGACCCGGCTGCCGCCAGTATTGCGTGTGGCCACCGACGTTGCCACACGGTTTACATACTCGATCGGGGCATCGATCACACCGTACAGCGTTACCCCGTTAGCCGCCTGCGCGGCTTCATGCCAAGCGGAAAAAGTCCCCAGCACTGCCAGTGTGCACAGTCTCAGTTTCATATCCTGTCATCTCCTCCGTTTTTTGTATTCGCTGTCCGGGCCACGCTTGCTCGCGCGGCGTCGGGGCTGATTTATATTTCACACACAGTGCGTGTGCTAGCACGGTAACTACGTTCAGGGGGCGCAACGCTACCCGTTTCGGGGTGCCATTTGCCGATGGACATCTGAAACACCGTCACGTGCCGCACGCCTAACACCCGCGGTGCCACGTTAGCGTCACGCGCATGGCGCGGAGTGCGGTAGTGTGGCCCCGGTCCTGCCTCATTGCCGAGGCTTATTCCAGTTCATGCGCAACTTTGGGGGGCTTGGGGGAGCGGCGCCACCACCCCATGCATGAGCCGCCGATGTGCAAGGGCCGTGGCTGAAAAACCACGGTTCTGGCCGGTGTCGTGCGGGATCGCCGGGCACGCTAGCCACGCAGCATGACGGGAAGCGAAGGCAGGTGAAAGCCGTCAAAGGCCACGCTCTTGTCGTGCGGCGCGAATGTCCACGACCTGGCCGTTGCCGCGGCACCGTCGATGCGCAGGCAAGCCCCGCTGACGAATGCCGCGGCGGGTGAAAGCAGGTAGACAATGGCCGAGGAGACTTCGGCGACATTGCCATAGCGCTGTAGCGGGATGCCGGCAAGCCTGGCGCGGATGGCCGCGGCGCCAGCATCGCTGTAGTTGTCGAAGCCGCTCGAAGCGACCAGGCCCGGCGCTACCGCGTTGACGCGCACACCTGAGGCGGCCCATTCGCAGGCAGCAGTCTCGGTCAGGCTCAGCATTGCGCAGCGGGCCGCGCCGGAATGGGCATAACCGGGCAGGCTGCCGCTGATTGCCGCCACCATGTTGACAATGGCGCCGCCATGCTGGGCCATCCACCGGTTGTAGACCTCGCGCATGAAGATGAAGCCGCCGGTGAGGTTGGTGCGGACCACGGCTTCGAAACCGCTCGTGGTGAAGTCCCGCATCTGGCCGTGGTACTGCCCGCCTGCATTGTTCACCAGGCCGTCGATGCGACCCTGCGCGGCCAGCACGTCGCCAATGGCGCGGATGACCGCTGGCTCGTCGCGGATGTCGCACACATGCGTGGACGCCTCGCCACCGTCGGCGAGCACCTCGCTTTGCACGGCCTCGAGCCGGTCCGGCTTGCGCCCGACCAGCGCGACATGCGCGCCAAGCGAGGCCAGTTCATGGGCGGTGCAGCGGCCAATGCCGCTGCCGCCGCCGGTGACAATCACGGTCTTGCCGGCGAACAGGCCGGGGCGGTAGATCGACTGGTACGGCATGAGTGATGGCTGCCGGCTGCGCGGCGCCCGGGATCCCGGTGCCGCGCACCCAGTTCCGCTCAGACGTACAGGATGGTGGCCACGGCCGTGGCGCCGTCCACACCCACCTGGCCGCCGCCATTCTCGGCCAGCGCCAGCTTCGCGCCCTGGCGCTGGCGCGGGCCCGACTCGCCGCGCAGCTGCTGGGTCAGCTCGACCAACTGCGCCACGCCGGTGGCGCCGATCGGGTGGCCCTTGCTGAGCAGGCCGCCGCTGGGATTGACCGAGACGCGGCCGTTCAGCCCGGAGGCACCGCTGCGCAGCAGTTCGACGCTTTCGCCCGGGCGGCACAGCCCCAGGCTTTCGTAGTACATCAGCTCCGAGGGCGCGGATGCGTCATGCACCTCGGCAACGTGGATGTCGAGCGGATCGATGCCGGTTTGCTCGTAGACCCCGTAGGTGGCACGCTGGGGGCAGGGCTCAAGGCTGCCGTCCGGCGAGCCTGACACGATCACCGACCCCCCGACCCAGATCGGGCGCGCGGTTTCATGCCGCTTCAGGAACTCCGGCGAGCACAGCACCACGGCGGCGGCGCCGTCGCCGATCGACGAGCACATCTGCAGCGTGAGCGGGTCACTGATCATGCGGCTGGCCAGCACCTCCTCAACCGTGGTCTCGCTGCGGAACTGTGCCACCGGGTTGAGCGAGGCAGCATGGCGGCTCTTGACCACGATCTGGGCCAGGTCTTCACGCGTGGCACCGGTCGCCTCCATGAACTTGCGGGTCTTGGCGGCATAGATGTCCATGAAGATGGAGCCGCTGCCCGAGCCGACGTGGGCGGGCTGTTCCTCTTCCAGGTCAACGGCCTTGGCCAGCGCGCCCAGTGAGACCCGTTTGTCTTCATGGGTCATGCGCTCGGCGCCCACGACCAGCGCGACCTGGGCCTGGCCGCTGCGCACAGCGTTCCAGGCCAGGAAGAAGGCCGAGCTGCCCGAGGCGCAGGCGTTCTCCACGTTGAAGATGGGCTGGCCCGACAGGCCCAGGAAGCGCAGCGCCGCCTGGCCGCGGACCATCTCCTGGCCGGTGATGAGGCCGGAGACAGCATTGGAGAAATAGACCTGGTCAATGTCCTTCGGCTGGATGCCTGCATTGTCGAGCGCGGTCCGCGCAGCGTGCTCGGCCAGCATGCGGACGGTCTTGTCCGGGAACTTGCCGAAGGCGGTCATGCCGGCGCCGATGATTGCGCATGTCTTGTTCATCTGGGTTCCTTCTCAATGGTTGGTGTGATGGGGTGGGTCCAGCCGGCGGAGGTCCGCCGGCAGCGTGCGAGGCCGGGCGCTCAGGCCGGGAAGACGGCGTTTCCTGCCAGCAGGCTCATGGTTGACGCTCTCTTCAAAAATGGGTTGAAAATGCTGGCTCCGGGGCGGCGCGCACGATCAGGCAGCCGCCATGGCTGACGGCGCGCTGCAGGGCAAGCAGGTCGTCGAGGCCGGCGTTGCACGGGCTGCGGCATTCACTGGCGGCCATGGCCGCCAGTGCCCGATGGCTCAGCATCGCGGTGGGGGCGCTGGCCGGCGAGCCGGCTCCGGATGCGCAGTCGACAACCGCCAGCCCGTCGCCGCCCGGTCCCATGCGCAGGGGGGCAATGCCGGCGGCCAGCGCGCCGGAGAGGGTGTGGGTATGGCGTTGCACCGGCGCATCGGAACCGTTCCCGGCCGCGGCGACAACCGTGCCGCGCAGGCTGCCCGCCGCGAGCAGCGGAGCCAGCGCGTCGTGCATTGCCTGCGCAGTGATGATGACTTGTGCATGACTGGCCTGCAGATGGCCGGCGGTCTCCGTAGCGGGGGTGCCCGGACGGATCGCTACCACTGCCGCATCGCACCGCAGGACCGCGTAGCAGGCGATTGCCAGTTCGCGGCCTGCACCCATCAGCAACGCCACGCGGTCGCCGGCGCGTACCTCCAGGTGGTGCTGCAGATAGCCGGCCAGGTACTGCGCGGCATCGTGCAGTTCGCGGTAGCTCATCGGCATGCCGTCATGGTTGACCAGCACGCTGGCATGAGGCCGGGCCCGGGCCACGGCTGCAAGCTGGCCGAACAGGTGGGCTGGCGGCTCGGGGCAGGCATTCTCGCCGGTCTGGACAGGTGCTGGCATCGCGCAGAGGCAGTGCATGTCAGGCGCGGGCCTTCACTCCGGCTGGATGCCGGCGATGGTGATCAGGCGCTTCCACATCTTCTGGTCTTCGACAATCCCTCTGGCCAGCTCCGGGCCGGCTGCAGGGAAGGCGAGCGTGCCGCGTTCGGCATAGTGCGCCTGGGCCTGCGGCGAGCCGGCGAACTCGATGCACAGGCGCGAAAGCTTGTCGACGATGGCCGCGGGCGTTCCCGCCGGTGCGAACAGGCCGGTCCAGCTGGCAACCAGCACGCCAGGAACCCCGGCTTCGGCAAGCGTGGGAACATCGGGCATCAAGGCCACGCGGCTCGGGCTGAACACCGCCAGTGCGCGCAGCTTCTTGCCCTGGATCTGCGGCACTGCGGAGGCCGTGTCGGCCAGCCCGTAATCCAGCACACCTCCCATCAGGTCGGTCAGCATCCCGGCCATGCCCTTGTAAGGCACGCTGACGGCCTGGATGTGGGCCGCCTCATTAAAGGCGGCAAGTGTCGCCTGCGAGGGCGCGCTGGCGCTGCCGTAGTTGAGCTTGCCAGGTTTTGCGCGCGCGGCGGCGACAAGGTCTGAGACCCTGCGATAGGGCGAGCCTGCCGGCACCACCAGCGCCACCGGCAGCATGGACAAGCGCGCAATGGGCACGAAATCCTTGCGCGGGTCGTAGGGCAGCCGCTTGAACAGGAAAGGGTTGGCCGCCATCGTGCCGGAGGTGGCAAGCAGCAGCGTGTAGCCATCGGGCGCGGCTTTCGCGACGAACTCGCTGGCGACCATCATGTTGCCGCCCGGGCGGTTGTCCACCAGGAAGCTCTGGCCGAGCTTGTCAGACAGGTGCTTCGCCAGCAGCCGCGTGTAGGCGTCGGCGCCGGTGCCGGCGCTGGACACCGAGATAATCTTCACGGGCCGTTCCGGATAGGCCTGCGCGAATGCCGGAGCGGCCAGCACAAGCCAGGCGCCGAACACGGCCAGGCACCATTTCTTCAGTGAATTGAACAGGGTCATTGCTTGTGAGGATGCCTTGGCCGCCAGGCGGCGGCCAGTTGACTGTCGGCGCCGGCCGGAGCACCGGGCGGCGGGCTACACGCTGCGGCAGCAGCCTGTTGAAGCATGATTGCGCGCCGACGATGCGCGAGGCACTCCCCGGTGTGGGTGGGGTCCCGCCGCGCGCCGGAACCGGGGAGGGCAGAGTGTATCGGATGAAATGGCAGCCGCCGGCCGGATCGGACCGCGGCGACGGCGAAGAGCGCCCGAGAGAGACGAGAGAGGCGAGAGAGGCGCTGACGCAGGTCCGGCTGCGTGGACCGGCTCAGTCCGCGAGATCAGTCAGCGAGATCGCGCAGCCGGGCTGCGGCGCCGCCACGGCCGCTCACGCCAAGCTTGGCGTAGATGTTCTTCAGGTGCCACTTGACCGTTTCCGCCGACAGCCCAAGCACCATGGCGATCTTCTTGTTCGGCATGGCCTGCGCTACCAGGTTCAGGATCTCGCGTTCGCGCTCGCTAAGCACGGGTGCGGCGCCGTGGGCGCTGGCCGGGCCCGGCCGCGTGCCTTGCTCCGCCCGGGCCGCCTCGGCCAGCAGGCGATTCAGGTAGAACGCAAGCACCGGATTGAGCCCGTCGGCGTGCAAGAGCGCGCCGAGCTGCTGCGGCAGGTCGCAGGCGTCCAGCAGGCTTCGCACCAGCCCCAGGCTGTGTCCGAGGCTCAGCCCCTCGCGCAGGTGGTCCTGGGCCAAGGGCAGACGGCCAAGCTGCAGCTGCGCGATGGCCAGCTGCAGCCTGAGTGCTGCGGCGCGCGCCGGCTGGCGCAGGGTGCGCGGATCCTCGAGCAGCGCTTCCAGCCGGGCGGCGGCGCCCCCGAAATCCCGCAGGTAGAGGCTCATCCCGGCACGGATGCGCTCCATCGCAGCCTGAATCTGCCGGTTGTGCTGCGAGCGCGTATCCGCATGGCGGGCAGCCACTGCCTCGAGCCGCCGCATCACGTCACCGGCTGCCTCCATCTCGCCCAGTTGCTGATGGCGCCGCAGCCGCAACGCCAGCGCTCCCAGCAGCACGCGGTCCATCCCGAACCGGCTGGCATAGGCTTCGAGCCGGTCAATGTAGACCACGGATTGCTCGCCGCGCCCCTCCAGCCAGTGTGAGTCGGACAGCACCGTCATCGCATGAAGGACGGTGTCCGGCAGCGATACGCGCTCGAGCAGGTTGATGCGCGGTTCCAGCAGATGAATGGCGCCTGCCGTGTCGTTCAGCTCATACAGCATGTCGGCCAGCAGGCCGGCGGCCATGCACGACAAGCCGGTGTAGGCCGCCCCGCTTGCATCCGCCCTTGCCAGCACCTCGCGCACGGCCTTCTCGGCTTGTTCCAGGCGGCCCTCCAGCGCAAGGCTCATGGCACTGATGCACTGGCCCAGCAGCCTGCTGCGCGGCGCGGCAGCGCGCGCGCCGGTGTGATCGACGATGGCACGGGCCTGGTCGTACTCGCCGCGGTACACGAAGGCCCAGCCGAGAATATTGCTGCGGCAGGTCCAGCTGAAGTCGTCCGCATCGGGCGGAATCTCGCGCAGTTCCGGCGCCATCGACAGGACTGTGTCGGTGTCGTCCTGCTGCAGGGCCAGGCCTGCCCGGATCAGGGCACCGGTATAGCGCTGGTGGCGGTCCAGTTGCCCGTGCTGCGCCTGGATGTGCTGCACGCTCTCGCGTGCCTCGTCGAAGCGGCTTGTATACATCTGCAGATATGCCGAAGCCACCAGCAGGCCGAAGCGTCGCTGCAATTGCCCGGGCGGCAGCTGCCGCAACAGCCGCGCAAGCTGGCTCAGGTCTCCGTTGACCAGCATGCCGTAGGCACGCTCCTGCACCATGCCGGCGGCGGTCTCGACGTCACCGGCCAGCACGGCATGCCTGACGGCGTCGTCCACATACCCATGTGCCTTGAACCAGGCGCAGGCGGCGGCGTGCAGGGCCTGCCGGTCCGCGTCGGGCCGTAGGTCCAGGCGTGCCATCAGGACTTCGCGCAGCAAGGGATGCAGCCGGTACCAGGTTTCGCGTTCATTTCCGCCAATCTGCGTGATGAAGAGGTTGTCTTCCTCCAGGCGCTCCAATCGCCCCGCGGTATGCTCGGCATCCTGCGCACGTCCGGCCATGGCTGCGCACAGCGGCGCGCAAAAGCGGTTGCAGATCGCGGTGCGGATCAGCATCTCCAGGTCTTCCGGGGCCAGCCGGCCTAGGACTTCCTGGTCGAAATAGCTGGCGAAGGCATGGGCGTCGCGCACTTGCACGTTGCGGTAACCCTGGCCGCGACGGTTGCGCAAGTCCACCGCAAAAAGCTGCAGTCCCGCTACCCAGCCGTCAGTGAGCCGGTGCAGCTCGACCGCATCGCGCCGGTCGATGTCCCCGAGCTGATCGCACAGGAAGCGCTCTGATTCCTCGGCACTGAAGCGCAGGTCCCGCGTATCGATCTCGGTCAGCCGGCCCTGGGCGCGCAGCCGTTCGAACGAAAGGGGCAGCGCGTTGCGGGAACAGAGCGCCAGGTGGACATTGGGTGGCGCATAGGCAAGCAGCCACTGCAGGGCCTGGAAGATGCGCGCGTCGTCGATATGATGCAGGTCATCCAGCATGACCACCAGCTCGCGCGGATGGTCCGCCAGGCCCTGGACCAGGCTGATGACCCAATGCTCGATCGCGGCTTCGTCATTGCCGCGGCCGATCAGCAGGGCCGCTTCGCGGACGACTGCCGGGTTTGCTTCGGCGATGCTCGCCAGCAGGCATTCGAAGAACCGGACCGGATCATTGTCTTCCGCAGACAGCGAAAGCCATGTCACGTCATAGTCGAGCGACATCAGCGAGCGCCGCCACGCTAGCAAGGTGCTGGTCTTGCCGCTGCCGGCCTGTCCCTGAATCACCACGCAGCGCTGGCGTCGGGCTTCCTGCAGGCGCGCCATCAGACCGGCGCGCGGCACCAGCGCATGGGTCACGCGTGGCGGCATCAGCTTGGTGCTGGCGACCGATTCCACGGCTGCGCGGGACAGCGCCGGCTCAGCGCTGGCCGGTGCGTCATCAGCGGACTCGCGCTGGCCGTTCTCCGCCGCTGCCGCGGGGGCGTCAGCGTGCACCTCCTGCGCCACGACAGCTGGGCCTTCCCCCTCGAGCGGGTACGCTGGCACCGGGCTGCCCGCAAGCCACGTAAAAGACTTGCCGGCCGGCAATTTCAGGTAAAGATCGATTGCCGCGAGCAACTCGTGGGCGCCGCCCATGGCGCGGAGCAACTGCGCGGTCGTCATCTCGCGGAAGAAGCGCTGCACCATCCGCAGCCACGATGCATGCGTGGCCGTGAAATGGACGCGGACGCGTGGATGCATGCTGATCCACTTTCTGACCGCATCCTGTTGGTTGGTACTGTAGTTGTCCGCAATGATATGCAGCGTGTGGCCTGCAGGTGCAGTGCCTTCCAGTTGCCGCAGGAACGCGAGCCAGTCGGTTGCCGCGGCGTCGTGCTGCTGCTGGCTACCCAGATGTCCATCCAGCACCTTCAGCGTGCCAAGCAAATTGGTGATGCCCAGGCGCCTCGGTGCGGGCGCCACCTCCTCTGCCGGGGCAGGGGCGTGCGCCGCAAACTGCGCTGGATCCTCCGAGCTGAACGCCACGGCATGCTCGGCGGGTGCCATATAGAGCCCGGCGAGATCCAGGTCCAGTCCGCCGGGGAAGAACCCGCCCGGTGTCTGCTGACTGCGTTGCGTCCTCGGTTCCTGCCCCAGCGCACGCCAGTGGCGGGAGATGGTGGCGGCGCTGACGCCCAGTTCCTGCGCCAGCTTGCGCGTGCTCCACGGGTCTGGGGAATCGAGCCGGTGGCTGGAGGTCAGGGCCGCCAGCCGGGCCAGGTTGATCTTCACCGGGGGGGCGCCGCGAGGCAATTCGTTGGTAATGCCCACCAGCCGCCACTGCGCAAAGCGCTCGCGCCAGCGCGATACCTGGGCGCGGCCCATGTCCAGTTGCTCGGCGATGTCCTTGTTGCGCATGCCTTGCGCGGCCAGCAGAACCATGCGCGCACGCTGCGCCAGGCGCGGACTGTCGTAACCGGCCTCGGCCAGCCTGGACAACTCGGCGCGCTCCGCGTCCGTCAACACGATCTCGTGTGCCACTCGCATTGGGTGCGCTCTCCTCAACTTGATGTCCTGCCCGCCGGCGTTGATGGGCCGGAGTAGAACATAAAGTCCATTTTGTGTGCAACTCACAAGAACCATAAGCCGTCTTCGGGAACGGGGTGTCACGCCGGCAGAGGGGCCTTGCCACCCCCGGCGAGTAGTGCGGGGTGCCGTGCCTGCCCGTAGATTGACACCATCGATATCAGGACGGACGCCCGTCCATTCTCTGGAGAGACAAATGAGTGTTTCGCAAGCCCTGATGGGGTCGGCTGGCTGGCTGACGCTGAATCGCCCCGACAAGCTGAACAGCATGACGCGGGACATGGTGGAGAGCATGACCGCCGCCCTGAAGTCGTGGCGTGACGACCCCGCGGTGCGCGTCGTGGTCGTCACCGGCACCGGCCGCGCCTTCTGCGCCGGGGCGGACCTGAAGCAGGGCAACGCGGTGCTGCAGCCCGGCGAGAAGGATTCGCTGGACATCATCGTCGAGTTTTTCGACACGCTGCGCAACTTTCCCAAGCCGGTGATCGCGGCCGTCAATGGCCTGGCGCTGGCCGGCGGCATGGAAGTCGTGCTCTCGTGCGACATCGTGCTGGCCGCGGAGAGTGCCCGGCTTGGTGACGCGCACTCGAACTACGGCGTGTTCCCGGGCGGCGGCGGCGCGGCCCTGCTGCCGCGCAAGGTGCCCGACAACGTGGCGCGCTATCTGCTCTTCACGGGCGACTCGCTCAGCGCCGCAGAAATGAAGATCCACGGTCTGGTCAACGAGGTCCTGCCAGACGCCGAACTGTCTGCTCGCGCCCAGGCCCTGGCCGACAAGCTGGCCAACAAGAGCCCGCTGGTGCTGGCCCGCATGAAGCGCGTGGCTGCCAATGCCAATGACAAGACCACGGCCGACGCCATTCGTCACGAACTGCTGGAACTGCGCGACCACAAGCGTTCCTACGACATCCAGGAGGGCCTGCGCGCCTTCGCGGAAAAGCGCCAGCCGGAATTCCGCGGCTATTGATTCACCACCACGAAATCACCGGGGCCGCCCCTGCCTGAGAGGCGCGGGGCCACTTTCTACGTATCCACCGAACAGGTAACCAAGATGCCATACCAACTGCCCACTGACGACATCATCCTTGCGACCGACAGCTTCCGGAAGTTCCTCCACGCCGAAGTCAAGCCGGTGGTCAAGGAATACCGCGACCGCCATATTCCCAAGGAGAAGATGCGCGAGCTGACCATGAAGATCGCCCAGTTCGGCCTGCCGGGCTGCACCGTGCCGGTCGAGCATGGCGGCATGGGCTGGACCTATACCGCACAGGGCATGCTGTTCGAGGAGCTGATGGCAGTCTCGTGCGATATCGCGCTGTGCGTGATGATCAACAACGGCATCTCTCGCCGCCTGCTGTCGGCCAGCCCGGAGATTCGCGACCGCTACCTGTCAGGCATCCTTGCCGGGGAACTGTTTGGCTGCGCCGGCATCAGCGAGCCGGACGTCGGCTCCAATGTCGCGGAACTCAAGACCCGGGCCGTGCGTGACGGCGATCATTTCATCATCAACGGCGAGAAGACCTGGATCACCAACGGCCATTACTCGGACTTCATTATCTGCACCGTGAAGGGCGAGAAGGGCCTGTCGCACATCCTGATCGACCGCAAGGAGCATGGCTACGAGACGCGCAACATCGAAAAGATGGCGCTCAACTCGCAGTCCACTGCGCAGGTCTTCTTCACCGACACGCGCGTGCCTGACAAGAACCTGATCGACGGCGAGGGCGAAGGCCTGAAGAACACCATGCGCATGTTCGAGCACGCACGCGGCCACGTCGGCATGCTGTCGGTCGGCCTGATGCGTGCCGCGCTGGAAGATTCGATTGCCTATGCCAAGGAGCGCAAGCAGTTTGGCAAGGTGATTGCGGGCCACCAGCTGGTGGCGGCCAAGCTCGCCAATATGGCGATGCTGCTCGACGCTTCGCGCCTGATGTGCCAGCGCGTGTTCGGCATGATCGACGCGGGGGTGCGCTGCGACCTGGAGGCTTCGATGGCCAAGGCGTTCGCCAGCGAGGCCGCGGTGCGGGTGTGCCGCGATGCGGTGCAGCTGCATGGCGGCAACGGGATTACCAAGGAGTTCAACGTAGAGAAATACCTGCGCGAAGCGATCATCATCCCGATTCCGGACGGTACGACGGAGATTCAGCGGCTGTTCATCTCGCGTCGGCTGACGGGCATCTCTGCGTTTGTCTGACGCTTCATGCCTGTAAAGGGCTGGTGCCGTGCGCCAGCCCTTCTTTGTTTGTTGACCGTGCTCCTGGCACGGAGATGCGTGCATCCACGCACCCGTGAGGCAGGCTATCCGATGGCAGTCCAATGCAGAAGGCCGGCTTCGACTGCGAAACGCCGGATGCATGCGGGATACGCGCATCGCAGGGCAAATCCGGAGTAGTCGGGCCCTCTGTCCGGAAATGATTGTATTTGTCCAGATATGCCATGGCGCGCCGCGTACCACCGAACTACCATTTTGCGGTGCACACGGCGTCGCGGCTTGCAAAGGGCTGCATGCCGCACGCGCCCGCGCGTACTGCGGGGCATATCACATGACGCAGTGAGACCGCTCGATCAGGCGGCACGACAGACCCGACAGGAGACAGCATGGAAGCAACTTCGCTCGCCACCGCGCAACCCAATCCGGCCCGCGCGCCGTCGGCAGCTGGCCATCGGGGCGATGTCCCCGCGATCGAATGGCAGGTTCGTGTGGATCTTGCGGCCTGCTACCGGCTGGTAGAGTTGTTTGGCTGGAGCGACCTCATTGCCACCCATATCTCCGCGAGGCTGCCCGGCCGCAACGAGTTCCTGATCAATCCATTCGGCATGGCCTTCGACGAAATCACGGCGTCGAGCCTGATCAAGATCGATCTCGACGGCGATGTCATCGGCGCGTCGCCGTACGGCGTCAACAAGGCCGGCTTCACGATCCACAGCGCCGTGCATCAGGTGCGCCATGACGCGGGCTGCGTCATGCATCTGCATAGCGCCGACGGCATGGCGGTTTCCGCTCTGGAAGAGGGCTTGTTGCCGCTGAATCAGACCGCGATGCTGCTCACCGGCGATATCGCCATCCATGAGTATGAGGGGCCTGCCCTTCATCTGGAAGAGCGCGCAAGGCTGCAACGCGACCTGGGCGAGTGCCACGTGATGTTGCTGCGCAATCATGGCACCCTGGCGCTGGGCGCTACCGTTGCCGAGGCCTTCGTGCGGATGCACATGCTGGAGCGCGCTTGCTCGGCGCAGGTTCGCACGCTAGGCATGGGCCGGCCCCTGCACGCTGCCACCGAGCCTGCGCGCATGACCACCGAGGCCATGGGCGTTGGCGCCATGGCGCGTTACGGAGAACGCGCGTGGCCGGCGCTGCTGCGCAAACTCGACCGTGAGCTGCCCGGCTACGCGGAGTGACGCGGCGCAATGGCTTGCCCGGGGGCTGACGGCGCGGCACTCGGCATTTTCCGCCGCGAGGGCCAGGTCCGGTACATCTCAGTCGGCATTCCGACGCTTTCGGCCTGAGCGTCAGGCCGGGACGCACACATAGCAGCGGCAGGCCAACTGCCTTCGCCGTCCACCATCGCACCAGCACACCATCACACCATCGCACCATCACCACGAGAGAGGAGTCCCCATGAGCCAGCGAGTGACCTTTCGACGCATGCAGGACAGCACGCGTGAGGACTTTGAGATCATTCGGCCAGAGGCCGCGCGCTTCGCTTCGGGCCTGCCCGATCGCGTACTGGCGCACCTCAGGTTGCTGCAGGGCGATTTCAGCGGCTTCCCGATCGATCGCTACAGCCACTGCCTGCAGACCGCAACGCTCGCGCTGAAGGATGGACGCGACGAAGAATACGTGGTCTGCGCCCTGCTGCACGATGTCGGTGACACGCTGGGCTCGTACAACCATCCGGAGGTGGCGGCCGCCATCCTGAAGCCCTTCGTATCCGAAGCCAATCACTGGATGGTCGAGCATCACGGCATATTCCAGGGGCACAACTTCTTCCATCATGTGGGCATGGACCGCAATATGCGCGATCAGTTCAAGACGCATCCGCACTATGACCGTACCGTCGAGTTCATCGACCGGTATGACAGCCCGGCCTTCGACGCTGACGGGGAGATCTATCCGCTGAGCACCTTCGAGCCCATGGTGCGGCGGTTGTTTGCCATGCCGAAGCGTTCGACGTACGCGAAGGTCACGGAGTCTGCCTGAGCCGGCGTCGTCGGGCCATTGCTGGCCGGGAGGCCCCGCCCGGGAGAGAGGGCGGGGGCGGGGCATCCCGGCCCCGCATTCAGTTACTGAGCTTCACGCCGCTCACTGAGGCTTCGGGCGGGGATGGCCAGCAACAGCCAGATCGTGCCAAACACCTGGATGGCGGCAACTACGGCAAAGGCCAGGTAAAGGCTCCCGGTTGCCGACTTGAGCGCGCCGACCGCACCCGGCGTCAGGACGGCAGCGAGATTGCCAATGCTGTTGATCACCGCGATGCCACCGACTGCCGCGGCGGGCGAAAGCAGTGCGGGCGGTAGCGTCCAGAACAGTGAAATGGCGCACATCGCGGCCGCTGCACCGACCGTCATCAACGCCACCGAGAGTGTCGGGCTGCCCTGTGCAAGGCTGAGCAACAGGAAGCAGGCCGAGCTGGCGAGCATGGCCAGCGCGATATGCCAGCGGCGTTCCTTGCGCCGGTCGGAACTGCGTCCGAGCCAGTACATACCGGGCAGGGCGAGCAGATAGGGCAGGCTGGACAGCATGCCGACGGTGCGCAGGTCTTCCATGCCGAACCCGCGGATCAGCGTCGGCATCCAGTACGCCATGGTCGTGGTGCCGCAGAAGATGCAGCAGTACACGATCCCCGCGATGTAGACCCGCGGCTCGCGCAGGCCTTGCAGCATGCTGCCTTCCGCATTGTGCTGTGCGTTTTCCGATGCCAGTGCCGCGGCAATGGCCTGCTTTTCCTGCGCCGTCAGCCATGAGGCCCGTTCAGGCTTGTCGGTGAGCCAGAACCAGCCAAACAAGGCCAGCAATACCGCCGGGATACCTTCGAGCACGAACAATGCCTGCCAGCCGCTCAGGCCGGCCCAGCCCTGGTACTGGGTCATGATCCAGCCGGCAAGCGGGCCGCTGGCGATTCCGGCAACCATTGCCGCCATCAGGAACACGGCCGTGATCCGGCCCCGCAGCGCGGCCGGGAACCAGTAGGTCAGATAGAGGATCACGCCCGGAAAGAAGCCCGCTTCGGCCATGCCCAGCAGGAAGCGTGCGACCACCAGTTGGTTCGTCGTGGTGATGAACGCCATGCCCAGCGAGATCGCGCCCCACAGCAGCATGATGCGCGTGATCGTGGCCCGGGCGCCGACGCGCTTCAGGTAAAGATTGCTGGGCACTTCGAAGAGGATGCAGCCGAGGTAGAAGATCCCGGCCCCCAATCCGTAGGCGGCATCGCTCAGCCCGATGTCCTGTGCCATGTGCAGCTTGGCGAAGGAGATATTCAGCCGGTCAATCGCGCAGATGACATGTGCAAGGAACAGGAACGGCATCAGCCGCCATATCACCTTGCTGTAGACACCGCTCAGCTCCGGCATCGCAATGCCGGCTCCTGTGGGAACGTACTGATCTGTCTGACTCACGAGTTGCTCCTCCTCTGCTTGTTGTACTGGGGGTGCAAACAAGGCCTGCCGCGGTGCGGCGCCCCGCCGGTTGACACGGGTGCCCTCGGGGAAACTCATGAATCCGGGATCCTTCCGGCGGCCACGCTACCGCGAGGCGTGTCTGGGCCAGCGCGCTACCGGGTCCGGTAGTGGTCGGAACCCTGTCTCCTCTGTTTCGGCAATACTAAGAGTTAAGGTGCGGCCGCGTTATGGCCTATTCGGACAGGAGGTTGTCATTTGCGGACGCTGGCGATGGGCTGCGACCGGGCACGGCCGCGGGGCGGTCGAACCACCCCGAGTCGGGGGGGCAATATGACAGGACGACGTGGTTAGCTCATGGCTGACTGGCCGTTTGCATCGGAGCCTGGCGCAGGCATCGCAAGGAGCGGACACAGGGTCACCGCTGCGCGCGTGGGTACAGCCGGCGCGCGGGAATGGTCAGCATTGTCGGGCTTGCCTTGTCGTGATTGCATCCAGCCGCAAGAACCTGTTCCTCAAAAGGAGACCCCCATGATTGCCTTCGGCACCCGTGCGCGTGCAGAGGCCACGCGCAGGGCCGTTCCGGTCCAGCTTGAAGACGGCATCAGCCGCCTGTTCCATAAATCGGAGTGGATGGACACAGGACAGGACCCGGAACTGTCCCCCAGCATCTTTCTGGTCGAGCAGCCGGCACATTCCGTTGCGCCGGCGCATTTTCATCGCCAGAATCAGTTTCAGCTGTTCATCGAGGGGGACGGGCAGATTGGCAGGAGGCCCTTGCAGCCGCTCACCGTTCACTATGCGGGTGCGTACACCGGCTATGGCCCGCTCGTTGCCGGGCCTGACGGCCTCAAGTACTTCACGATTCGTCCGGTGTTTGAAACCGGGCTGACCCCGGTGAGCGAGCGGGAGAAGATGGTCCGCGGACCCAAGCGGCACGAGCACGCCGGGCCGGTCAGGATCGCCGATCCGAGTCAACTGCGTACATTGCGAGGGCAGGCGCAGGATGATGTGATTCCGCTGGGGGCCGATGGCCTGGGCGTGACCCTGGCGGAGGTGTCTGCCGGCGAGGCACTCGTGCCCGACAGGCCCCCGCATGCCGGCAATCTCTTCATCGTGGTGCTGGCCGGGCAGCTGAACGCCGCTAGTCAAAGCCTTGGCCAATGGGAGAGCATGTTCATCTCGGCCGACGAAGCCGTGCCGGACATGGTGGCCGCTGCCAGCGGGTTACAGGTGGCGTTGCTATACACGCCGGAAAAGGCCGCTGCCTACTTGTGAGGGCTGTGGTGAGGGCTGTGAAGCGACGGGAGCGTGTTTGCTTCATGGCGCGATGCGCGGCGCGTTCTGCTACTGCCGCCGCTAGTCCACTGAATCATTGACATGGCAGGCACCGACCAATTTCAGTGATTCAGTGGACTAGCCGCCTCCGGCAACCTGCTTGCGGTACTGGAGTGGCGTCACGCCTTTCCAGCGCCGGTACGCGCGGATGAAGTTCGACGCCTCACCATAACCAAGCGCCGCGGCCACATGTTCGAGCTTCAGGCCGCCGGCAAGCATTTCCTCGGCCTGGGCTTCGAGCACTTCATCCTGCAACTGCCGGAAGCTGGTACCTTCTTCGGCAAGCCGCCGGCGCAGCGTGCGCGAGGTGATGTGGAACTCCCGGGCCAGCCTTTCCATGTTGGGCAGCGGTCCGGGACCTGCCGCAAGCCTGTTGCGCAACTGACCCGCAAGGCCGCTGCGTGCCCGCCGCTTGGCCAGCAGGGCCTGGCATTGCAATTCACATTGGCGGGCCACTTCGCTGTTGGCGCCTGGCAATGGCCTGTCCAGATATCCTGCGGCGTTCCGCGCAACGCGGTTCTCGCTGGCGCCGAACACCGGCATCATGCCGAACAGCTCCTGGTAGGGACGGGCATCGGACGGTTCCGAGCAGCACAGTGTGACGCTGTGCGCCGGTATCGTGGTGCCGATGAGGTCTCGCATGAAGCTGGCTGAAATGCCGAGATCGCGATCCACAATGAATGTCTGCACCGCCTCGGGCATCCTGCTGGCATCGATGGTCGTGACAAGCCTGTCACCATCCTCTTCGACGCGAATGTCCGTGAAGGGATTCCACAGGGTTTCGTAGCGTAACGCCATGGCGAGCGCGTCTCGCAGCGTGGCGCAGCTGAGCAATGCAAAGCCCCAGATGCCGCGCGTGGCGAGCCGGTAGCGCAAGCCCGCCTGAATGCCGATTCCCGGGATATGACCCAGTTCATTCACCAGGTTCCGGATCAGCTGCAGCTCCTGCTCGATCTCCACGACGAACCCTGGCGCGGTCAGATGCTGCCAGTCCAGGCCAGTTCCCGCCAGGCAACGGTCGCCAGACAGGCCATGGTCCAGACCGAACTGGAGCAGCAATTGCAGACCGGGCCCGCTGTGTGGGGAGGGCTGGCAGGTGCGTGGCATCGACGGCATCGGGGGAGGGGCCGGAGCGCCGTTGGGCGATTGTCCGGAAATGATCATATCTTGTCCAAATATGCCATAACGATGAACGCGACGCCAAGCTAGCATCTGCCCTAGCAAGGAGGGCGTTCCCCCGGTCCGATACTCGTCGCAACGGCCAACGCCGGCTGCTGCCAGGTCCGGCGAGCAACATCCATCACCCCGGTGCAGCCCGCAAGCGGCAAGGTACGTTATCGCGTGCCTTGCGCAGCCCGCCATTAGCGCCCCCCGCGCTTCAAGTCCATAAGGAACAGGAGACTGCACAATGGTCCTGCCAGAAGCATTCGTACGATGGGCTTTCCGGGCCAGTACTTGCAGGGAGCCGGTGCGCTGCAGTATCTGGGCCAGTTGCTGGTCAGGATGGGATACCAGCGCCCAGCGGTCCTCTGCGACGCCATCATCGCGGACAAGGTCTTGCCCACGGTTGCCGTCAGCTTGCAGTCCCACGGAATCGAAGCCACGCAACTGGCGTTTCCCGGCGAGTGCACCAGGGCGGTCATTGACCTGCTTGCCTGCCACGCGCGCGATGGCAACCCCGACGTGATCGTCGGCCTAGGCGGCGGCAAGGCGGTGGATACGGCCAAAGGCATATCGCTGGCGTTGAATGTGCCGGTCGTCATCTGTCCGACCATCGCATCCTCGCTGCACGGCGAGCAGGTCGCATTTGGCACGCTCGTGCAACTCGTGGCCGAAGCGCGCGCCGACGCCGAGATTGCGGAGTTGCTGGATCTGCTTTGTGCGGTGAAGCTGCCGGTTACGCTTGCGCAGCTCGGGGTGCCTGCGGCGCAGCTCAAGGAGAGCGCTGCATGCCAGCACAACGCTGAACGGGCAGAAAAGCAATCTGATCAGTTCGCCGCTCAGCGCAGCCGAGCTCGAAGCCACGCTGCTGCGCGCCGATGCCATCGGCGCATCGGCCCTGTGGTAACGGCGACAACGCAACGCATCGAGGATAAATCTCTATGAAACACTGGAAACGTGCATTTTCGGTCCTGGCCGCCGTCCTGGCGCTGACCAGTCCTTTCGCGGCGGCAGCCCAGCAAGCCAGGCCGAACATTCTCGTCATCTGGGGAGACGACATCGGCTGGGAGAACGTCAGTGCCTACGGCATGGGCGTGATGGGATACACCACGCCGAATATCGACAGCATCGGCATGGCTGGCATCCGGTTTACCGATCACTACGGCCAGCCATCCTGCACCGCGGGCCGCGCGGCGTTCATCACGGGCCAGTACCCGATTCGTTCCGGCATGACGACCGTCGGGCAACCGGGCGACAAGCTTGGCTGGCAGGCGGCTTCTCCCAGCCTGGCAGAAGTGCTGAAGGCGGCGGGCTACCGCACCGGCCACTTCGGCAAGAGCCACATGGGCGATCTCAACGAACACCTGCCCACGGCGCACGGCTTTGATGAGTTCTATGGCAATCTCTATCACCTGAACACGGAAGAGCTCCCCGAGTATCCGGACTACAAGGCGTACGCGGACGCCTATCCGGGCGGCGCCAAGGCCTTCGCGCAGAAGTTCGCATCGCGTGGCGTGCTTCACTCATTCGCGACGGACAAGGACGACCCGACGGTCATGCCGAGGTTCGGACGCGTCGGTCGCCAGACGATTGAAGATTCGGGTCCGCTTACGATGAAGCGGATGGAGGATTTCGACGGCGCCGAGGTCATTCCCAAGGCCATTGACTTCATGCAACGCTCCAGGCAGGAGGGCAAGCCGTTCTTCGTCTGGCTCAATACCAGCCGCATGCACCTTTACACCCACCTGAATGAGAAATGGCGCTATGCGGCGTCGAAATACACGCATCAGGAAGACATGCAAGGCAGCGGCATGCTGCAGCACGATCATGACGTCGGCATGGCGCTCGACTTTCTCAAACGCAATGGCCTGGATAACAACACGATCGTCTGGTACTCAACCGATAACGGTCCGGAGCACTCCTCCTGGCCCCACGGTGCGACCACGCGGTTCCGTGGCGAGAAGATGACCACTTACGAAGGCGGCGTACGCGTGATCTCGATGTTGCGGTGGCCAGGCGTCATTAAGCCCGGGCAGATCAAGAACGGCATCCAGGCACACCAGGACATGTTCAGCAGCCTTGCCGCCATCGGCGGCGTTCCGGACGTCGCTGAACGGATGAAGCAGGAGAAGACGCAGTACATCGACGGCGTGAACAATGTCGACTACTGGACCGGAAAGGCGCAGGAGAGCGCGCGCAAGGATTTCCTGTACTACTACGAGAACAAGCTGACGGCCGTTCGCATGGGCCCGTGGAAGCTGCATTTCTCGCTGAAGGAGAACTACTATGCCGAACTGCGGCCGCAAACCTTCCCCATGCTGTTCAACCTGCGCAGCGACCCCTTTGAAAGCTATGACAGCAAGGACTCGTACGGTCACCTGATACAGCAGGCCCAGTGGCTGTCCGGCCCGCTGAACGAGCTGATGGCGAATCACCTGAAGTCTCTGGCCGAATACCCGCCCGTGCAACCGGCCAAATCCTTTGACCGCTCGAATATCGTCCAGGATTTCCTGCAACAGCAAAAGCGGCAACAGGCGGCGGCGAAAGCCCAGGCGCGCGAATAGCACGGCGGGAGATGAGGAGCATGACGGTCCGGCGCGCGGCGCGGGGCCGAACCGTACCACTGCACGTCGCACTCCGGCCTGCGGCTGGTGATGATGGCGCTCACGGGGCCGGATGAGCAGGTCACGGACAAGAGGCGTGAAGCGAATCCGGCCCCATGTTTGTCATCAGCCGGCGTACGACGGTGGCTATCGGCGGCGGCTTTGGTCGCGCAACGGTGTCTGGTCGCGGTCCCACAAGCGTCCAGGTTCGACCTCGGCCCGCTCCTTGAGCTTGAACTTCTGGACCTTGTTGGTCAGCGTCACCGGCAGTTCGTCGACGAACTCGACAAAGCGCGGCACCATGAAGCGGCTCATATTGGCCGCACAGTGCAGGATCAGGGCTTCATGCGAGAGGTGCTCGCCATCGTGCAGGATGATCGAGGCAGCTACCTCGTCCTCGGTGAATGCCGAGCGTACCGGATACACGGCAACCTGCTTCACCTGCGGGATTCCAAGGATGATGTTCTCGACTTCGAAGGCGGAAATGTTCTCGCCCCGGCGCCGGATGGCGTCCTTCTTCCGGTCGGTGAAATGCAGGTAGCCGTCGTCGTCGAAGTAGCCGCGGTCGCCGGTGTGGAACCAGCCATTGAGGTGCGAGGCAATGGTGGCCTCGGGCATCTTGTAGTAGCCGAGCGGCGTCGCCCAGGGCTGTTCCACGCGTAGCAGGATCTCGCCGGCGGTGCCGGCGGGCACATCGAAGTCGTCGTCGTCAACCACGCGCACGCGCACGCTGTCGCGCGGGATGCCCGCGCTGAACACCTTGTCGGGCGGCGCGCCGGGCGGGCACCACGTGGCGGCGCAGTAGTCGCTCAGGGCGTAGCCGGTCAGCACCTTGATGCCGAAGCGTTTCTCGAAGTCGTGGACAAAGGGCGGCGGGGGCGCCAGCGTGCAGACGCGGACCTTATGGTCGCGGTCCTGCGGGTCGGGCGGCCGGCCGTACAGGAAGCTGCCCACCGCGCCGATCGAGGCGAACCGCGTGGCGCCCGCGGCGCGCACGTCATCCCAGAAGCGGCTGGCCGAGAACCGCTGGGCCAGTGCGACGGTGGACCCTGCCATCAACGCGGTTGTCACGCCGAGCAGCAGGGCGTTCGCGTGGAAGAGCGGCAGGAAGACATAGTCGACATCGTCCGGCCGGAATTGCCGGTAGCGGATCGCCTGCTCGGCCCAGAAGTGGGTGCAGGCGTGCGTGAGCATGATGGCCTTGGATGGGCCGGTGGTGCCGGACGTGTAGAGCAGGTAGGCGAGGTCGCTGAACTTTGCCGGGCTGTCTACCGGCGTGTCCGTCGCGCAGTTTGCCGGAAACGGGTGGACGCTGACCGGCGATCCGTCCAGCCGTGCCTGTGCGGTGGAGACATCGCCAAGCACGATCACGCGCTTCAACGCGGGCAGGTCTGCGGCGATCCGCAGCACTTCCCCGGCGAGGCCATCGGAGACGATGATCGCCGCACAGTCGGCATGGTCGAGGTAATAGCGCAGCAACTGGCCTTTTGCCGCGGTATTGATCGGCACCGCCACGGCGCCGAGCTTGCCCAGCGCGAAATGGCTGAGGACCTGCTCGGGGCAGTTATCGAACATGACGGCCACGTGATCCCGGTATCCGATGTCGAGGTCCGCGAAGGCGCGGGCGATGCCGTTGGTCTCGCGTTCAAGGTCGGCATAGGTGTAGTGCCGCCCGTCCGGCAGGTAGCGCAGGAACGTATGCGCGCCCGACAGCCGGGCGCGCTGCGCGATGACTGACGACATCGTCCATTGCCTGATATCGCCGAACGTAGCTTCGATGTCGATGGCTGCCTTCATCTGTCTCTCCTCTTGTCAGGTTCGGGGCCGTCGCCTCACGAGATGCAAAGCAGCCCCAATGAAGAAGGGCGCCCGGTGCAAAGCGGGCGCCCTTCAGAATGGGCGGGGCGAAGAATCAGGCCACCCTGCGCGAGTGATTCTTCCAGTATTTCTCCCGTACCTGCCGGCGCTGCACTTTGCCAACCACGCTGACCGGGACGTCGTCCACGAACACGATGGACTTGGGTGCCTTGAACCTGCCGATGCGTGCCTTGACGTGATCGATCAGCGCTTGCGTGCTGACCTCGCAGCCGGGCTTGAGCACCACCTCCGCGTGCACGATCTCGCCCCACTGCTCGTCGGGCACGCCCACCACCGCCGAGATGGCGACCGCCGGGTGCGAGCTGAGCGCGCCCTCGACCTCGATGGCGTAGACGTTGAAGCCGCCGGTGATGATCATGTCTTTCTTGCGGTCCACGATGAAGAGGAAGCCTTCTTCATCGACATAGCCCAGGTCGCCTGACTTCCAGAAGCCGTTCTCGAACTCCGCCGCCGTGCCTTCCGGATTGTTGTAGTAGCCCGAGATCACCGCGCGCGAGCGCAGCCAGATCTCGCCGGTGACGCCCGGCGCCACCGGCTTGCCGGCTTCGTCGACCACCACGACTTCGGCCTGGCCGGTGACGCGGCCCGCGGAGCCGAGACGTTCGTCCGAGACGGTGGCATGGTCAGCCTTGGTCAGCACCGCCACGCGCTGCATGCATTCCGTGGAGCCGTAGGCCTGCACGAAGATATTGCCAAAGCGGTTCTGCAGCAGGCGCAGCTTGTCGGGGCTCATCGGCGCGGCGCCGTAGAAGCAGGTGTCCAGGCTGGACAGGTCATAGCTGCTGGCCTCGGGCAGCTCCAGCAGGCGGTAGAGCAGCGTGGGCACCATCATGGCAATGGTGATCCGGTGCTCCTGCACGTTGCGGCACCACTGGCGCAGGTCGGGCGCGTTCTGCGTGACCGTGCAGCCGCCGCGGAACAACGTGGGCAGCAGGCCCAGCCCGGAGCCGTGGCTGACCGGCGCCATGTGCAGGTAGCGGGTGTCGGCGTTGAGCCAGTTCTCGGGGCTGGCATAGAAGGAATCCCGGTTGGCCAGCCAGTTGTCCATGGTGTACTGCGCGCACTTGCTCTTGCCGGTGGTGCCGCCGGTGAAGCGATAGACCAGCACGTCCTGCGTCACATCGCTTTCCACGCCGGGATTGGTATCGGGTACGCCGTGGAGCAGGTCATCAAAGTACAGCAGCCCGGGCCTCGGGGTGGCGGGCGGGTCCATGCAGACCACCGTGATGCCGCGCTCGTGCAGCATGCCGAAGTACGCGTCGATCAGCGCGTTCTCGATGAACACGACCTTGGGACGGATGAATTCGATCTGCCAGCGGTGCTCGTCAATGCCATCGCGGAAGTTGGTCCAGCATGCCGCCGCCTCGCCCTTCAGAGCGGTCCATGCATGCAGCAGCGACAGGTTGTCGTTTTCGAGGATGCACAGGTAGGTATCGCCGCGGCGCAGTGCCAGGCGATCGCGCAACATGTTGGCGACGCGGTTGGTGAACCGGTGCAGCTGGTCGTGCGTGAAGCGGCGGTCGCGCTCGGTATTGACCAGTGCCTCGCGGTGGCCATGGTGCATCGCAATCTGCCCGGTCAGGTGGGCAAAATTTGTTTTCATCTACTGTCTCCGTGTTGCTTCAATTCCTGATCCACTCGTCCAGGACCGTGGCGGAATGCTCGCCGCGCGCGGGGATGGGCCCGGGCGCTCCGGCCGGCGTAGCGGAAAACCTCGGCGCCGGGCTCGCCTGCAGGACACCGTCCGTATCGAGATAGACGCCGCGTGCCCGCATGTGGGGGTGGGCCGCCGCTTCGTCGGGGCTCAGCACCGGTGCAAAGCAGGCGTCGGTGCCCTCCAGCAACGCGCACCAGGCGTCCCGGTTGCGCGTCGCGAACAGCGCGGCCAGGCGCTCGCGCAGGGCGGGCCAGTTGGCCGGGTCATATGCTTCATCGTAGGCGGGATCCTCGGCCAGGCCCAGCCTCTCGCGCAACTCGCGGTAGAACCTGGGTTCCATCGCGCCCACGGAGATATGGCCGCCGTCAGCGCAGCGATAGGTGTTGTACCAGTGCGGGCCGTCCAGCAGGCTCTTGCCGCGCTCGGCTTGCATCCTGCCAGACGCCTGCAGACCGAGCAGCATCGACATCATGTGTGCGCTGCCATCGACGATGGCAGCATCCACCACCTGGCCCCTGCCGGTGGCGCGCGCGTTCATGACGCCCGCCAGCAGCCCGACGGCCAGGTACATGGCGCCGCCACCGATGTCGCCCACCAGGCTGGGCGGGGCCATCGGCGCTTCGCCGGGCTGCCCCGCGTACCACAGCGCTCCGGATAGTGCGATGTAGTTGATGTCGTGGCCAGCGGCCTGGGACAGGGGACCGTCCTGCCCCCAGCCCGTCATCCGTCCGAACACCAGGCGCGGGTTGCGCGCCAGGCACACATCGGGGCCCAGCCCGAGGCGATCCATTACCCCCGGGCGCATGCCTTCGATCAGCGCGTCGCAGTGTTGCGCCAGCCGGAGCACGGTTTCCACGCCGCCCGGCGTTTTCAGGTCGACCGCCACCGAGCGCTTGCCGCGCCGGGCAATGGCATGGCGGCCCAGGTCGATGCTTTGCGCGCCGGCCTGGAGGCGGTCGACCACCACGACGTCGGCGCCCAGGTCGGCCAGCAGCATGCCGCAGAACGGGCCGGGGCCGATCCCGGCCATTTCCAGCACCCTTAGGCCGGCGAGCGGGCCCTGCTTTCCTGACGTCATGGTCTTGCCTCAGCGAATCGCGATTAACGCGATGATAGACAGGGCGGTGCCACCGTGTGGCCCCCCATGCCGGGTGAGGCCGTGCGGGTGTAACAGGCATGGCGGACGTAACGCAGACCCCACGCTGCGCCGGCACGCCCCGAGGCAGCAAACGGCTGACATGGCGCTGCTGGTGGTCAGCCGGGCACTTTGCATGCCGCGGCACGGTTGCGGCATGTGCCGCTGCCTGCGGCCCCGAACGGCATAAACGCCATTAGATGCGCAACGAGGCCTTCCTTGCCGTGGCTCGCGGCGCCGGCAATACCCGGCCTGTATCGCGCGAGACAGCGAATGTATTTCCGCCATCTCCCGCCAGTTCGTAGCATGAGACTCGCGGCCAATGTCGACGGCGCTGTTGACACGCAACGGACAGCGGTCGCGTCCCACGACAGAACAGATCATGAGAGGAGATGCATGAATATCAGGCGACGGAAAGCATGCCTGCTGCTTGCGGCCGCGGCGGCGTCCATGAGTGCGCACGCTGCGCAGGCAGTACCGGACTATCCGGCCCGGCCGGTCAAGCTCATCGTTGCCATGCCGCCAGGCGGCGGGCTCGACACCACGGCACGCTATCTTGCCAAGGAACTTTCCGAGCAGTTCAGGCAGCCCTTCGTTGTCGAGAATCGCCCCGGGGCCAACGGCTTCATCGCCGCCAGATCGGTGGCCGGCGCAGCGCCCGACGGCTACACGCTATGGATGAGCAGTAATTCACCGATGGTCACCAACGCGGCCGTGTTCCGGAACCTGCCGTATAACCCCGTCAACGATTTCACGCCGATCGCGCGGCTGGTGCGCCTGCCGCTGGTGATCGTCGTGCCGGCCGGCTCGCCCTATCAGACGCTGGACGGCCTGATGGCGGCGGGCCGGGCGTCGCCCGGCAAGCTGAACTATGCCAGCGGCTCGGCCACCTACCATGTGGTCATGGAGCTGCTTCACGAACGCAACCATGTGAAAGCCAACGCCGTACCGTACAAGGGCACCGCACCCGCGATGACCGACCTCGCCGCAGGCCACGTGGACTACTCGATCGGCGAGATCAACGCGGTCATGCCGCTGGCGCGCGCGGGCAAGTTGCGGGTGCTGGCAGTCACCGGCGCGCAGCGCCTGAAGGAGCTGCCTGACGTGCCAACGGTTGCCGAGGGCGGCGCGCAAGGCTTCGAGGTGGACGGCTGGATCGCGCTCTATGGCCCGGCCAGGATGCCGCCGAACCTGGTGGAAGCCCTGCATGAAGCGGTGGACGGGATTCTGCGCAAGCCGGCCACGGTCCGCTCCATCGAGGCGCTCAGTGGCGTGGTGTACCCAGCGGGCCCGGCGCAGCTGAGGGCATTCCAGGCAAGCGAGCTCGAGCGCGCCAGGAAGATCGTGAAGACGGCCGATATCCCGCAGGACTGACCGGGGTGGGAACACCGGCCGCGGAGCGTGCCGGTGTTCCCCGAATCCCGGCAAGCGCTGGGCCGGATCAGCGCTTGCCGCAATCGATGCCTGTCATTGACGCTTAATCAGCGCACGAGTTGATTTCGATGACGGCGTCCGCGGCGTACGCGCCTTCGCCCTTCGGCATCGCAAAGACGGGGTTGAGGTCCACCGATTGCAGGCGCGGGCCGGCTGCGGCAGCGAACGCGGAGAGGCGCGACAGCGTGCGTGCCAGCGCCGCAATATCCGCCACCGGCCGGCCGCGTGCGCCCAGCAGCAGCGGCGCCCCCTTGATCGAGCGGATCATCGTTTCGGCCACGTCTTCGCCGAACGGGCAGCGGTGGAATACCACGTCCTTGAGCACTTCGACGAAGACGCCGCCCAGGCCGAACATGGCGACGGGGCCGAACGTCGGGTCGCGGTTGATGCCCATGATGCATTCCACGCCGCCCGACAGCTGCCTGGCCACCAGCACGCCTTCGATGCGCGCATCGGGCGCGGCCTGGCGGGCGCGTTCCATCAGGGTCTCGAAGCCGCTGAGCACGGCGGCTTCGTCGCGCACATCCAGCAGCACGCCGCCGATCTCGGATTTGTGCAGGATGTCCGGCGACAGGATCTTCATCACCACCGGGTAGCCGATCTCGCGGGCGGCCAGCACCGCGGTCTCGGCAGTGCGGCATTCGCGTTCGGGGGCGCTGGCAATGCCGGCCTGGGCCAGCAACTGCTTGGCCTGCGCCTCGGTGGGGGTTTCGGCCGGCAGGGTCACTGGCGGCAATTGCGGCGCTGCCGCCGGTGCCGTGGCGGCAAAGACGCGCCCGAAGCGTCCCATGGCGGCGATGGCCGTGACGGCGCGGGTCGGGTCACCGAACACGGTGAAGCCCGCCTCCTCATAGCGCGCCATCATTTCGGCCGGGCCGCGGGCGACCAGCACGTAGAGACGGTCCGGGTAGCGCTCGCGCACCTTGCCCAACTGCGCGAGCAGAGTTTCGGTCACAGCGGGCGAGGCGGCGGCGTAGCTGAAGAAGCCGAGCACGGAACGGTAGCCGCCCTCGCTGACCATGGCCTCGGTGAAGGGGGTGATGAGCGACGGATCGTTGATGAACTGGGCGGTCGTATCCACCGGATTGCGTGGAGAGCAGATCGGCAGCATCTCCAGCATGCGCGCCTGCGCGGCCGCGGGCATCTCGGGCATCGGCAGGCCGAGTTCCTCGGCGACGTCCGATACGATCACGCCCGCGCCACCGCTCACGGTGATCACGCCCAGCGTGTTGTCGGCCGGGAAGACGCCGCGCATGGCCAGGCGCACGATGTCGAGCATTTCTTCGGTGGTGCGCGCGCGCACCACCCCAAGCTCGTCGAGCACGGCGCTGAACACGGCGTCGTCACCGGCGATGGAAGCGGTGTGCGAGCGCGCCGCCGCGCCGCCCACCTCGCTGCGGCCGACCTTCATCATCACCACGGGCTTGCGCGCCGCACGCGCTGCCTGCAGTGCCTCGACCAGCCCGTCGCCGTCGTTGATGCCCTCGGAGTACAGGGCGATGACATCGGTATTGGGGTCATCCACCAGCAGGCGGACGATGTCGCCGACCGTCAGGTCGGCCTCGTTGCCCGTCATGACGACGCTGGACGGATAGACGCCCGCTTCCATGGCCGACACCACCAGGTGGCTGCCGTAGGCACCAGACTGGCTGACGATGCCGACCCGGCCGGCGCGCACCTCGGCGACCCCGGTGAAGGTTGAGAAGGTGCCGATGAAACCGTTATGCAGGTTGGCCAGGCCCAGCGAATTCGGTCCCAGCAGGCGCATGCCGCCACGCCGCGCCGCCGCGACCATGGCGGCCTGCATGGCCGGGCCTTCGCCGCCGACTTCGGCAAAGCCCGCGCTGAAGAGGATGGCGGCGCGCACGCCGCGCCCGGCAAGCGCTTCCACTACGCCCTGTACCTGCGACGCGGGCACCGCGACGATGGCGACGTCGGGAACTTCGGGCAAGTCCGCAATCGAGGCATAGGCGGGCAGGCCCTGCACCTCGGTGCGGTTCGGATTGACCGGCAGGATGCGGCCGGCAAAGCCCTGCTTGCGCATCGAGGCGATCGGGCGGCCACCGATGCGGCCGGGGTCGTCAGAGGCGCCGATGACGGCGACGGAGCGCGGATTCAGCAGGCAGTCTGGTGTGGAGTGGGTAGGCATGGTCGGCGTGCTGGGGTTGGGTGTGCAATCGGTTCCCTCTCTCGGACTGGACGCAGAGGGCGGCGGCATGGCAGGGGCACTTGGACCGGGGAGGGCGACATGGCCGCTCCCCGGCAGCTATCAGAGCGGCTTGAAGGTCGGTACCGGCGGGCCGTTGTCGGAGGGCGAGAACGTGACCTGCACGCGCTGGCCGATATGCACGGCGTCAAGGTCGCAATCGACGATGTTGGTCATCATCGTCACGCCTTCGTCAAGCGTCACATAGGCCATGCAGAACGGCGTGGGGCCGGCGCGGCGCGTGACGCTGTACGAATAGACGGTGCCGTGGCCGCCGGCCTGCTTCCAGTGGGTGGTGCCCATGCAGAACGGGCACAGCGTGCGCGGGTACCAGTGCGGCTTGCCGCAGCTGTCGCAGTGGCGCACCAGCAGGCGGCCTTCGCGCGCGGCCTGCCAGAACTCGGCGTTGTCGGGCTGCTCCGACGGAGCCTTGAAGGTAGTGGGGGTGTAGGGTGTCGTCATGATCTTGCTCGATGCCTTGCGTGGACGGCTACAGCGATTACTCGCGTTCCAGGATCAGGGTGGCACTGCCGTGGCGTGAGCCGAGGAGGCCGCCGGTGCCCTGCGCCAGTGCCAGGTTGCATTGCTTCACCTGCACGGCGGGATGGGCCTCGCCGCGCAGCTGGCGCACGGCCTCGATCACCTTGGTGATGCCGCCGCGGTTGGCCGGGTGGTTGTTGCACAGGCCGCCGCCGTCGGTGTTGAAGGGCAGCTTGCCAACGCCCGAGATCAGGTTGCCGTCGGCGACGAACTTGCCGCCCTCGCCCTTCTTGCAGAAGCCGAGGTCTTCCAGCTGCATCAGCACGGTGATGGTGAAGCTGTCGTAGATCGACGCGTACTGGATGTCCGCGGGCGTGACGCCGGCCTCGGCGAACGCCGCGGCCCCGGACACCTTCGCTGCCGACCAGGTGAGATCGACGGCTCCGCCGAGCTGGCCCTTGACGTGCTCTCCGGCGCCCAGCACCTTGATCCTCGGGCGGTTCAGCTTCGCGGCAATCTCCGGACGGGCGACGATCAGCGCGCCGCCGCCGTCGGACACCACGCAGCAGTCGAGCTTGTGCAGCGGGTCGGAAATCATCGGCGAGTTCAGAACGTCTTCCACGGTCACGACATCGCGCAGCATGGCGAGGGGGTTGTGCTGCGCGTGGTGCGACGCGGCCACCTTGATCCACGCGAGTTGCTCGGGCGTGGTGCCGTACTCATGCATGTGGCGCATCGCCACCATGGCGTACATGTTGACGGTGAGCGGGCTGAAGGGCGCCTCGAACGGCAGGTCGGGCAGGTCGCTGCCCCAGTTGCGCGCCTTGGTGCCGCTGGAGCCTTCCGAGCGCGGACGGCCTGCCAGCGTGATCAGCGCGACATTGCACTTGCCCATGGCGATCGCCTGCGCCGCGTGCGAGACGTGCGCGAGGTAGGACGACCCGCCGGTTTCAGTGGAGTCCACGTGGCGCACCTTGAGGCCGAGGTAGTCGACCATGTTCAGCACGCCCAGTCCGGGCGCGTCGCCGGCGCAGAAGTAGCCGTCCACGTCCTGCAGCGACAGCCCCGCGTCTTCCAGCGCGCCCTTGGCGCTTTCCGCGTGCAGCTGCGCCACGGTCTTGTCCGGGGCCTTGCGGGTCGGGTGCTCGTAGGCGCCGACGATGTATGCCTTGCCTTTGATGCTCATGCTTGCTTTCCTGTTGGGTCAGAGAGGAGTGTCAGGATGCCGGGCATCCCGTTCTGTGGGGCAGCCGCGCGGATCATTCCGGCTCGATGCCGGCCGTGGCGATCATCCGCTTCCAGTTCTGCTGGTCCTCGACAATGGTCTTGCGCAGTTCCGGGCCGCTGGCGGGGTAGGGCACGGCGCCACGGGCCGCATAGTGCGCCGCGGCTTCCGGCGATCTGACGAACTCCAGCGTGAGCTGCGCCAGTTTGTCCACGATGGCCGGGGGCGTGCCGGCCGGCGCGAACAGGCCGGTCCAGGTGTTGAACGATGCATTCGGCACGCCGGCCTCGGCGACCGTTGGCACATCCTTGAGCTGCGGCACCCGGGCCGGCGCGGCCACGGCCAGCGCGCGCAGCTTGCCGGTCTGCACGTGCGGGATCACCGCGGAAACCTCCACGGCGCCATAGTCCACCACGCCCGTCATCAGGTCGGGCAGCAGCGTGCTCATGGCCTTGTAGGGCACGCTGACGGCCTGGATCTTGGCGGCGTCGTTGACGGCGGCGAGGATGGTGCGGTAACCCGTACTGGAGGTGCCGTAGTTGAGACTGCCCGGCCTGGCCCTGGCCGCCGCAACCAGGTCGGCCAGGGTGCGGTAGGGCGAGGATCCCGCTACCACCACGGCTACCGGCAGCGCCGACATGCGCGCGACGGGCACGAAATCCTTCTGCGGATCGTAAGGCAGGCGCTTGAACAGGAAAGGGTTGGCGGCCATGGCCCCCGAGCCGGACAGCAGCAGCGTGTAGCCATCTGGCGCGGCCTTGGCGACATAGTCGCTGGCGAGGATCATGTTGGCGCCGGGCTTGTTTTCCACGATAAAGCTCTGGCCCAGCTTCTGGCCAAGGTATTTGGCCAGCAGCCGGGTGTAGTCGTCCAGTCCGGTGCCGGCGCTGGTGACCGATACGATCCGCACCGGGCGCTCCGGATAGGTCTGTGCTGCAGCCGCCTGCATCAGCGCCGGCACTGCCAGCAAGGCCAGCAATGCCTTCAGTGGCCGGCTTGCCTGTGTCGCAAATCCATGCATAGGTCTCCTCCGTTCTGGTTGTTGAAACTGGTTGCCGGGGCGCTTCATTCGCCGTGAGCGGCCTGGGCGGCGCGCCGGCCCTCGGGCCACAACAGCTTTGCCGTCTCGCCGTCCTCACGGTAGGTGTGGCAGCTGTTGATCAGCATCGGCCGCGGAATCGGCTTGCCGTCCGGCGTGGGCTTGTTGCCGTTGCGCTCCCGGCGCATCACCGCCATGGTGGTCTGCATGGCGGTAGTGGCCATGGGGCCGAGCAGTTCGGTGAGATGGGTGCAGCCGTTCACGCCGCCCACGATCGCCTTGACCTTCTGCCGGAACCCGCCGCGAATTTGCAGGCCTTTTAAGCCCGCATAGGCCGGCGAGATGTCCGGGCAGTGCACCGTCGGGCCGGCTTCGATGCTGGCGCTGACGTCGTGGATCAACAGGTCGCGGTCCACCGTCAGCACGATACGCATGTGGTGAATCGCGGCCCCCGGGGGCACCAGCTTGAACAGCAGGTCCGTGCCGGTGGGCGAGATGTCCTGCATTTCGCCCTCGATGTCGAACAAGCCATCGCTGCGTTCATAGCCCGTGCAGGTGATGCGGCGCACGTGAATGGGCTGGCGGGTGGGGGTAGTCGGGTTCATGTTGGCCTCTGTGCCGGACCGGGCGGGTTGCGCACCCGGGCTCTTCATCGGTGTCGTTAGCTCTGCGGCTGCAGCCAGGCGCCGTGGCGGCCTCGCCGCGCGCCTTGCATGCGGCGGTGCGCCGCCCAGAACAGCACGCGCAGCGCAAACCCGGCCACGCCGCTCATTGCCTGCCTGCAGTGTTCGGCCTCCAGTTCCACCGGCACGCCGAGCTCGGCTGCCGAGGCGTAGCAGACGATGCGCATGCGCGCGTCGCCGCCTTGCATGCGGCTGTCCAGCAGTGCGTGCAGCGTGTCGGCGTATGACAGCTGGCCGGGCGTGCCGGCCGATTCCCGCGCACAGCGCTGCAGCTGCAGGCTGAACTGGCGGACTTCCTGCAGCAAGTCCATCAGCCGCTCCATCGGCGCAACGGCCTGCGGCGCGGTTCTGGACACGTGGCGCTGGCGCGGGCCGGTCGTACGTGTATCTGGCGGGATCTGTTGAAACTGCATCGTCTTGTCTCGAAAGGGGTTGCCGCGCGGCGGCAACATCCGCAGGCGCGGCGTCGGGAACCAGTTTCCTGCGCGAACGCAGGCGTGACCCCACTCCACCAAGGGGGGCATCGGCACGGGACCGCTGTTTTGGGAGGGATATGGCTCGCTTTCCGTGAAACACCGGGCATCGGGCACCAGCGCCGTCCACTATCCATCCGCCCTAAAAGTACGAAACCTGGTACACGAGTACGAAATGACGTAGACTATCATCTAACTACGATAGATCGTATATATATACGACATTCAGTAGAGCATGAGTACGATAAGTCCCCTCAGAGGGCAAGGCCGGCATATCCGGCACACAGGAGACACAGCCCATGACATCGCTCACCCCCTCTTTCAGAACCCGGCTTGCCCGCTGGGCATCCTTGGGCCAGGCAGTGCTGCTGGCCTGCGGCGCGCTGGCCGCCACTGCGCCCGCGGCGTTCGCGCAAACGGCCTATCCGGCCAAGCCGGTGACCTTGGTCGTGCCGGGCCCGCCGGGCGGTATCACCGACCAGCTCGGGCGCCTGGTTGCGGCCAGGATGACAAGCGACTACGGCATACGGGTGATCGTCGACAACCGTCCCGGTGCCGGCGGCAACCTTGCCTCGGAAGTCGTGGCACGTGCCGAGCCGGACGGCTACACGGTCCTGCTCGGCACGCAGGGCACCATGGCCAGCAACCAGTTCCTGTACCGGTCATTGCGCTTCGATCCGGCCAGGGACTTTGTCGCGGCACACGGACTGATTGCTGTGCCGAACGTGCTGGTGGTGAACGGCAAGCTGCCTTACCAGACGGTCAGGGACCTGGTCACGTATGCCAAGGGGCACCCGGGCAAGCTGTCGGTGTCCTCGGCCGGCAATGGCACTGGCAGCCACTTGGCGGCCGAGCTGTTCCAGACGCTGGCCGGCGTGAAGTTCGTGCATATCCCGTACAAGGGCAGCGCGCCTTCCATCAATGACCTGCTGAGCGGTCAGGTCGACCTGACCTTTGACTACCCCACCTCCACGCTGGCGCAGATCCAGGCCGGCAAGCTGCGCGCGCTGGCAGTGACCGGCGCAACCCGTCTGCCGGCATTGCCGCAGGTGCCGACCATTGCCGAGGCGGGCTATCCCGGCGCGGAATCCACCTCGTGGATAGGCCTGTTCTTCCCGGCGCGGACTCAGGCAGCCGTGGTGGCGAAATGGCAGGCGGACGTGACCCGCCTGCTCAAGGATCCCGCTGTGGTGGAAGCCATCCACCGGATGGGCGGCGTGCCGCTGCCGCTCGGCGGGGAGGCGTTTGCCGGGTTTGTGCGCGCAGAGCGTACCAAGTGGAAGGCCACCATTGAGCGTGCCGGCGCCACCATCGACTGACGCCTGGTTTGCCCCGGCCCGCGCCGGACAGAAGTCCTGGCGGCAGGATGCGCAACGCGCCGCCGCCGCCGCATTTTTTTCCCGTCAATTCGCAGAGGCTGTCAATGCGTGTTGCCCCGCCAATTGTCCTGTCGGAACAGGAACGCACCGAACTGGAATCGCTGGCCACAGCGGCAGAAGAAACGTCCAGGCTGGCGCAGCGCGCCCGCATCGTCCTGCTGGCGGCATGCGGCGAGCAGAACAAGTCGATCGCGCCCCAGCTCGGCATCGGCCGGGCCCAGGTGGCACGTTGGCGCGAGCGCTACGCACTTTCGGGTCTGCCGGGCATCGTCCAGGACCTGCCGCGCGGCGCGCCGCCGGTCAAGGTGGACGTGGCCCGCCTGGTGGCACTGGCCAGCGAGCATCAGGACGGCACCTCCCGGCCATGGAGTACCAGGCGTCTGGCCGGAGAACTCGGCGTGAGCCCCGCAAGCATTTCACGCCACTGGCGTGCGGCTGGCCTGGCCGCCACCGGGATGCCTCGCACTGCAGGCACGCCGGACGCCGATGCCTGCGCATCGGAAATCGTCGGGCTGTACATGGCCTCGTCCGTCCACGCCCTGGCGCTGTGCTCGGACGAGCAGGGGGATATTGCGCCGCTGCCCGGACACGGTAGTACCAGGCAAGCCGGACGCGCACTGCCCGCACACCAGCGCAGCCTTGCCACCTCCCTGCTGACGGCGCTGCAGATGCTGGAAGCCGCGCTGCCCACCGCCGCGGCCGTCTGCGCAAACGAGCGGCATGCCGACTGGCTGGCATTCCTGCGCAAACTCGATTTCGCGATACCGGCCAGCAAGGCCGTGTGCGTGATCACGGACAACCCGGCCGGACATCACCATGCCGGAGTGCAGCAGTGGCTGCAGCAGCATCCTCGCATCCGGCTGCAGCTGGCGCCCACCTGGCCTGGCTGGCTGCGTGCCATCCAGCGCCTGTTGCGCGAGGCGCAGGCAGGACGGCCATCCCTCGCATTCCCGTCAGGCATTCCTGAGCTTCTGGCTGCCATTGAAGCCGCGGCGCAGGCCGGTCCCGGGACCTCGTACCGCTGGCTGCGCGGGGCGCCGCAGCCGCTCCCCGCCGTGGGGCCGGATTCGAGCCAGGACATGCGCGATGCCGAGGCCTCGCGCTTCGGCGTCGCGCCCGTTCCCGGCGCCGGGCCGCTGCCGGCAGCATCCGCGCGCATGGCGCGGCCGATCGCCGATGCCAAGATACAGCCGCCGCGGGGCGCGCGCCAGCTGATGCCGCGCGAGGCGTTGCTGTCGCGTCTGGTGGACGCGCGCCAGCAACGCTGCGTGGTGATCCAGGGCCAGGCGGGCAGCGGCAAGACCAGCACGCTGATGGCATGGCGCAAGGCCATCATCTCGCTTGGCTATGACGTCTGCTGGCTGACGCTGTCGGTGGAAGACAACGAGCCGGCGCGCTTCTTCGATTGCCTGCTGGCCAGCATCGCCGAAGCCGACCCGGCCGCGGCGCGCGAGGCCGAGCAGTTGACGGGCAGCGAAATCGACGAAGCTGCCATCGAACTGTGGGTCATCACCCTGGTGCAGGCCCTGGCGCGCCGGCAGCGCGAGCTGGTGCTGATGATCGACGACCTGCATGAGATTGCCGACGCGCGCATCCTGCAGGCTCTGCAATGGCTGCTGGACTACCTGCCGCCGCAGGTGCATCTGGTGTTCAGCTCGCGCAGCGCACTGGTGCTGTCGCTCGAGCACCAGCGCATGCAGGGCACGCTGTCCGAGTTCGACATGCGCGACCTGCGCTTCACGCCATCGGAGTCGGAGCGGTTTCTGCGCGAGCAGCTTGGTGGCGTCGACAGCGGCGTGGCTGGCGCACTGCATGCGCTGACCGACGGGTGGGTGGCCGGGCTGCAGCTGTTCGCTATCGACCTGCGCGCGCGGCCTGGCGGCGATTGTGCGCCGGTCCAGGTGCGCGATGCAGGCGCCTTTGCCAGCTATTTCGAGCGCGAAGTCCTGGCGCGGCTGGCGCCGGCTGATCTCGAGCTGCTGACCCGCGTGGCGGTCTGTCAGCGCATCTGCGCACCGCTGTGCGCCGCCATCCTGGGCGAGCCGGGGGCCGTCGTGCAGATCAAGGGGCGTCTGTGCCAGCTGGTGGCCGACAACCTGTTTATCAGCGCCATCGGCGGTCACGACTGCGAGACCTGGTACCGCCTCCATCCGCTGTTGCGTGAAACCCTGCTGACCCGGCTGGCAGCGCAGGGAGAAGCCGCGCAGGGCGCGCTGCATGGCACGGCGTGGCGCTGGTTCGAGGCCCGCGGTGAGATCGACGATGCGGTCTTCCATGCGGTCAGGGCCGGCGATGCGGAGGCTGCGGCCGGGATGGTGCAGGCCTGTGCCCGCCAGTTGCTGGAGCGCGGCGAACTGGTCCAGCTGGCAGGCCTGTTGCGCCAGTTGCCGGCCGAAGAGGTGCGCAGGCGCTTCGGCCTGCACGTGGTGCTTGCCTACGTGCAGTTGTACAGCCGTGACTTCGATGCGCTGCGGCGCAGCCTGGATGAGATGGCTGCGCGGCAGCCCGGGCTGCAGCCGTGCGAGCGGTATACCCTGCTGCTGTTGCGTGCCGGCCTGGCGCATCAGCTGGACGACAACGACGAGGCGGCTGTCATGCTGCCGCAGCTATGGGAGCCGCCGCCGGATGCCGACGACTTTGCGTGGCATGCGCGCGCCAACGTGGTCTCGTGGCTGCTGACCCGGCGCGGCCAGTACGACCTGGCGCGCCAGGTGCTGGACGAAGCCGACCAGCGCACCGAAGCCCCGCGCAGCGGACAGCTGGGCCGCTGCATCCATGCCATCAGCCTGGCGCGCCAGGGTCGCATCAGGCAGGCCTGCAAGATCGTGCGCGAGGTGATGGAAGAGGCCGAGCGCTTTGGCGCAGCCTATGCGGGCCTGGCCGGCATGGCAGCCGGCTTGCTTGCCGATGCCCTCTACGAACTCAACGAGACCGAGGCCGCCTGCGAGTTGCTTGAGCCGCGCATAGGCGTGCTTGAGCGCGTGTCGCTGCCTGAGGTGGTGCTGCGCGCCTCCACGGTGTTGGCCAGTGCGCATTGGGTCAACGGCCGCAGCGCGCAGGCCCTGGCCAGCCTGGACCGGCTGGATGCCTATGCCGACCGCTATGGGCTAGACCGCCTGCAGGCCGAGTCGCAGGTACTGCGCCTGCGTTGGCACCTGCAGCTGGGGGAAACTGAGCGTGCCAACGTGGCGCTGGAACGGGTGCAGGCGATTGCCGCGCGCGCCGCCGGTGGCGGACCGCAGAAGGCCGCTGTCACAGCCGCGGCGGCCGCACGCGCCCGCATCGAGATGGCGCTGCACACCAAGGATTACGCCGGCGCGTTGGCCTGTGCCCGGCGGCTGGCCTCCTGTGGACAGGCCGAGGAGCTACTGGGCGCGGCCGGCCTGCGCCTGCAACTGGCCATCGCCCGCCAGGGCCTGGGCGAGGTTCAGTCCGCACACCAGGATTTTGTCGAGGCCATGCGCCAGGGGCACAGGCTGGGGCTGACACGCACCTTGCTGGATGCCGCCGCCGGCATGCCGGAGGCGCTCGCGAACCTCGCGGACCAGGAGGTGGGAGATCCCGTGCTGCGCTTCTACATCCGGCGCCTGCTGACAGAGGCCAGCCGCGCTGCGCCGGCACCGCGCCCGGCGCGGCCGATGGCGGCAGCCGGTGCGATCGCTGCGCTCAGTGAGCGCGAGCGCGAGATCCTGCACCTGCTGGCCCAGGCGATGTCGAACAAAAAGATCGCCAAGGTGCTCAACGTTTCGGCCGAAACGGTGAAGTGGCATCTGAAGAACATCTACGCCAAGCTCGGCGTCTGCGGCCGCGGCGGGGCGGCGGCGCGCTTGCGCGACCTGGAAGCGCCGGTGGCGGGCGACGGGCCCGCCTGAGCGGCCCAGGGGATCCGGCACGCTCCGGTCCCGGCTTGTCATTCCGGCCAGGCAGCGCTGGCCCGCACCCCAGGCCCCTCCCTCAGCGCCTGCGCCGCGCGGCCAGTCGCTCGTCGTTCCCGCCTGCGCAGGGAATGACAGTGGTTCCTGATGCCTTGACCAAACGGCATGGCTCCATAAGCTCCGTTCCACAACTGCCACCCGCGACGGGTAGTGCCCCCCGCCGCCGGGCACGCAATCATGGCTACATCGGCAGTTGCTTGCCCAGACCGAAGTTTGTTCAACCGATCATCAATGGAGTACCAACCATGAGCTTGCTGGAAGGAAAAGTCATCATCGTCACGGGAGCCGGCGCCGGCGTCGGCAAGGGCATCGCGCTGGAAGCAGCGCGCCAGGGCGCGCGCGTGGTCGTCAATGACCTGGGCGTGAACATGGACGGCTCGGGCGGCAGCGCCGGACCGGCACAGCAAGCTGTGGAGGAGATCCTGGCCGCCGGTGGCCAGGCTGTCGCCAACACCGACAGCGTGGCCGACTGGGGCGCCGCGCAGAAGATCGTGCAGCAGGCGCTGGATACCTACGGCCGCATCGACGGCGTGGTCAATAACGCTGGCAACCTGCGCGACGTCATCTTCCACAAGATGACCGAGGACGATTTCGACGCCGTCATCCGCGTGCACCTGAAGGGCAGCTGGAACATGGCCCGCGCGGCCGCGCCGCACTTCAAGGCGCAGGAAAGCGGCGCCTTCGTGCACATGACCTCCACCTCGGGCCTGATCGGCAACTTCGGCCAGGCCAACTATGCGGCGGCCAAGATGGGCATCGTGGGCCTGTCCAAGTCCATCGCGGTGGACATGCAGAAGTTCAACGTGCGCTCGAACTGCATCGCACCGTTCGCGTTTACGCGCATGGTGGGCAGCATCCCGACCAACACCCCCGAGGCTGCAGAGCGCATGAAGATCAACATGCGGCTGGAGGCGGGCAAGATCGCGCCGCTTACGCTTGCGCTGCTCAGCGACCAGGCCAGCCATGTCAACGCCCAGATCTTCGGCGTGCGCAACAACGAGATCTACCTGTTCTCGCAGCCGCGCCCGATCCGCACCGCGCACAACAGCGACGGCTGGACCGTTGAGTCGTGCGTCGAACGCGCCATCCCGATGCTGCAGGGCAGCTTCATCCCGATGCACCTTTCGCGCGACGTCTTCCCCTGGGACCCGGTCTGAGCCTTGCCGTGGCGGTGGGCGCCTGGCCGCCCGCCGCCGGTTTCCGAGGAGACTAGCCATGGATTTTCAACGTGACCTGGGGCTCGAAGCCTTCCGCGAGGAGGTGCGCGCGTTTCTGCGCGATAACCTGCCTGAGGATCTGGCCGGGCGCATTCGCATCGGCACGCGCTCGCCGCGTGCCGAACTGACGCGCTGGCAGCGCATCCTTGACGCCAAGGGGTGGGGCGCGCCGTACTGGGCGACTGAGCATGGCGGCACTGGCTGGAGCGTGATGCAGCGCCTGGTCTTTGACGAGGAGTGCACTGCCGTGGGCGCGCCCTCGCAGGACACCGGCGCGCAGAAGCTGCTCGGCCCGGTGCTCAATGCCTTCGGCACGCCAGAACAGAAGGCTGAGCACCTGCCCCATATCTTCAGCGGCGAGCGCCAGTGGTGCCAGGGCTTCTCGGAGCCCGGCTCCGGCTCCGACCTGGCCTCGCTGCGCACGCGCGCCGAGCGCGCCGGCGACCACTACATCGTCAATGGCCAGAAGCTCTGGACCAGCTACGCGCATCGTGCCGACTGGATTTTCCTGCTGGTGCGCACCGACACGGAAGTGAAAAAGCAGGCGGGCATCAGTTTCCTGCTGGTGGACATGAAGACGCCCGGCATTACCGTGCGCCCGATCGTCACCATCGACGGCTGCCACCACCTGAACGAGACCTTCTTTGACAATGTCCGCGTTCCCGTCGGGAACCTGGTCGGCGCGGAGGGCGAGGGCTGGAAGCTCACCAAGTTCCTGCTCAACAACGAGCATGCCACGGCCGCTGACCTGCCCATGCTGCGGCGTTACCTGGCCCGGATCCGGGCCTTGGCCACGCGCGACTGCCCTGCAGGCAGCGTGCTGCTGGACCGGCACGAGTTCGCGTTGCAGCTGGCGCGTTTCGAGGCCGAGCTTGCCGCCATTGCCACACTGGTGCAACGCGTGGCGGCGATGGAGCAGGACCACAGCCCCGCGGCGCACGCGATGGGTTCCATCCTGAAGATCCGCGGCACCGAGCTGCTGCAGAAGATGAGCAGCTTTCTGGTCGATGCGCTGGGCGACTACGGCGCCGTGGCCTACCCGATCCCGCAGGCCGGCGCCGTGGCGCCGGCGCTGCCGGAGCAGGATGAGGCACGTGGCATCGCCAACGAAATGTTCTTTCGCCGCGCCTCGACCATCTACGGCGGCACCAGCGAGGTGCAGCGCTCCATCATCGCCAAGTCGATGTTCCAACTCTGAAACTGATCATGAACTTCAACCTGACTGACGAACAGCGCCTGCTGCAGGACAGCGTTCGCCGCTTTGTCGAGAAAGACTACGACTTCGAAGCCCGCACGGCACGGCTGAAGTCAGGCGAGCCGTGCAACGCCCGGCACTGGGCGATGTTTGCCGAGAACGGCTGGCTGGCGGCGGCATTGCCGGAGGCGGCCGGTGGCCTGGACGGCACCATCATCGACACCATGCTGATTGCCGCGGAGCTGGGCCGTGGCCTGGTGGTCGAACCCTACCTGGGCTGTGCGGTGCTGGCTGCGCAGACGCTGGTGGCAGGTGCCACGCCGCAGCAGCTCGAGACCTTGCTGCCCGCGCTGGCGGATGGTTCGCGCCGCTTCGCGCTGGCCTACAGCGAGGCGCAGTCGCGCGGCCTGCCTGAGCCGGTCGCGACCCGCGCCGAGCCGGCGCCGGGCGGCTACCGTCTGCACGGCACCAAGACCCTGGTGCTCGGCGGCTGCGATGCCGACGCCTTCATTGTCTCTGCCGTCCTGCCGGGCAAGGCCGGGGAGGCCGCCCTGTGCAGCCTGTTCCTGGTCCCGGCGGACACCCAAGGGGTCAGGCGCACGCCGCTGCCGCTGCATGACGGCAGCTGGGCCGCCGAAGTGGCGTTCGACGGCGCCCTGGTGCCGGCCGACGCGCTGCTGGGCGAACCCGGCACGGCGCAGGCCGCGCTTGGCCACGGGCTCACGCATGCGATCACGGCACTGTGCGCCGAGCTGGTCGGCGGTATGGAAAAGACCATCGAGATCACCGCCGAATACCTCAAGGTGCGCAAGCAGTTCGGCGTTCCCATCGGCAGTTTCCAGGCGCTGCAGCACCGCATGGCCGACATGGCGGCCGAACTGGAAGTGGCCCGCTCCATGCTGTATGCGCTGCTGGGGTCGATCGAGAACGACAGCGCCCAGGCGCTGGCGCGCACCGTGTCGCAGGCCAAGACCCTAATCGGCCGTGCCGCGCGCTATGTCTGCGGGCAAGGCATCCAGCTGCACGGCGGCATTGGCATGACCGAGGAATACACCGTCGGCCACTACTTCAAGCGCGCCGTGGTGGCGGACGTGCTGTTTGGCAACGCAGACTTGCACGAGGCGGCCAATGCCCGGGCACTGCAGGCAACCCTGAACGGAAAGGAAGTGCAAGCATGAAGACCTACGAGAACATCAGTGACCTGCAGCCGCTGGTCGGCGAAGTCATCGGCACCAGCGACTGGCTGGCGCTGGAGCAGGACCGCGTCAACCTGTTCGCGGACGCCACCGGTGACCACCAGTGGATCCACGTTGACCCTGAGCGCGCCAGGAATGGCCCGTTCGGCGTGCCGATCGCGCACGGCTTCCTTACGCTCAGCCTGCTGCCGGCGTTTTCCCATACCGCCTACAAGATTCAGAACAGCAGCACGGGCGTGAACTACGGCCTGGACAAGGTGCGCTTTCCCGCGCCGGTGCCGGTGGGCAGCCTGCTGCGTGCGCATTTCAAGCTGCTGTCTTTCGAGGCGCTGGAGAAGGGCGGTGCCCAGATGAAGGTCGAGATGACCGTTGAGCGGCAGGGGGGCAGCAAGCCGGTGTGTATCGCGGAGTCGATTGTCAGGCGCTTCCCATAGCGCTACCCGGCCGGCTGCCAGGGCCGGCGGCGAGAACTCCGCCACGCCCGCAGGCTTTATTGCCTGCGGGCGTGCTTGTTTGCAGCCTCAGAAATGGAACAGCGTCCTGGCGATGATCGAGCGCTGGATTTCGCTGGTGCCACCGTAGATGGTGGTAGCGCGACGGAAGAACATCTCCGTGGCCACGCCCTGCGCGGTTTCCTGCAGCGGCAGCGTCGCGCCGGCGGGCGCTTGCTGCGCGTGCGGGTCAGGGTACGACACCGCGCCATGGTCTCCGAGCGACTCAACCAGGAATTCACTCATCTTCTGCTGCAGCTCGGTGCCGCGGATTTTGAGCATGGAGCCCATCGCATGCGCCGCCGGACTGTGGTCCTGCTCCATCTCCGCCACGCGCTGGACCATCACGGTGATTGCCTTCAGTTCCGCCTCATAGCGCGCCAGCCGCAGCAGGAACTCGTGGCGCTCGGCCAGCGTTACGCCGCAGGCGCGGGCCGTGCCTGCCAGCGCCTGCAACTGGCGGTGGAAGCGCCGCAGCGTGGGCAGGTCGGCGGTGGTGGCATGCTCGTTGTTAAGCAGGAACTTGGTCAGCTTCCAGCCTTCGCCCTCGGTGCCGACCAGGTTCCCGACGGGAACGCGAACATTGTCAAAGAAGGTCTCGTTCAGGTGGTGGCAGCCGTCGATGCTGATGATCGGGCGCACGGTGATGCCCGGCGTTTTCATGTCCACCAGCAGGAAGCTGATGCCGGCCTGCTTCTTGGTCTCGTTGCCGGTGCGCACCAGCAGGAAGATCCAGTCGGCCTGGTGGGCGTAGCTGGTCCAGATCTTCTGGCCGTTGACGACGTAGTGGTCGCCATCGCGCTCGGCACGCGTGCGCAGCGAGGCCAGGTCGGAACCGGAGCCGGGCTCGGAGAAGCCCTGGCACCAGAGGCGGTCGCCGTTGAAGATCGGCGCCAGGTGCTCGGCCTTTTGCTCCGGCGTGGCGAAGTAGTTGATCACCGGTCCCACCAGCTTGTGCGCGAAGGCATCCAGCGAGGGCGTTCCGGCCGCGGCGCATTCCTCGTCGAACACCAGCCGCTGCGCCACGCTCCAGCCGGTGCCTCCGTGCTCTTTGGTCCAGTAGGGCGCGCCCCAGCCGTTGGCGTTCAGGATGCGCTGCCAGCGCACCAGCTCGGCACGTGGCGAGCGCATGCCGTCCTTGCGGCGCGGCATGTCCGCGGGCAGATTGCGGCCAAGGAACAGACGGACTTCCTGACGGAAGCTATCCAGGTTCGAGTCGGGTTGGAAGTTCATGGGAAGTCTCTCAGATGTCGGCCTGCGGGCCTTGTTGATGCCTACACCTTATGCGGGCGCTGCAGCGGCAACGCCCCCCACCATTGGGGGCGGGGTGCTGCAATTAGGTGCCGATTCATAGTGAACGCGACAGTGCCCCCTTGAGATGAGGGGGGCGGCAAGGAAGCCGCGGCGCCACACTTGGATCCGCCGGCTCGCCAGCCCGCCTTCCAGGCGGCCGCAGGCGCACTTGCGTACCTCCACTCGGCAAAGGAAACAAGATGATGCAGGCCCAGCAGCTTCCCTTGCGGCATAGCCACCTCAGCATCGCGGACGGCGTCGCCGAATTCACGCACCAGCGCCCGGCGTCACGCAATGCACTGTCGCCGGAGATGCGCCAGGACTACCACGACATGCTGGACCGCGTGGAAGCGGACCGCAGCATCCGCGCGCTGATCCTGACCGGCTCCGGCGGGAGCTTCTGCGCTGGCGGTGACCTGAAGGCCATCCAGGACATTTTCTCCGGCCCGGACCCCTCGGCGCGCAGGCCGGAAATGATGCGCCGCCGCTTGCAGGACATCCACAAGTGGCTGCGGCGCCTGCGCGACCTGGAGATCCCGGTCATCGCCGCAGTGGACGGTGCGGCGGCGGGCGCGGGGTTTTCGCTGGCGCTGGCTGCGGACTTCGTGCTGGCCTCGGAGCGCGCCTGGTTCTGCATGTCGTTCGCCAAGGTCGGCCTGCTGCCGGATATGGGCTCGCTGTATGCGTTGCCGCGCGTGGTGGGCATGACGCTGGCGAAGGAACTGATGTTTACCGGGCGCCGCCTGGAGGTGGCGGATGCCCGGCGTTGCGGCATCGTGCACGCGATTCACCCGACCGACACCTTGCCCGAGCAAGCCAGGCGCTTCGCGCGGCGCTTCGCGGCAGCACCCCAGGAGGCGCTGGCGCTGACAAAGCGCGCGCTGAACCGGAGCTTTGAAAGCCCCTATGACACGCTGCTGGACCTGGAATGCCAGGCGCAGGCGCTGGCGTCGGCAGTGCCGTACTACGCGGAGGCCGTCGACGGATTCCTCAACGGCAAACCGGCGCGCTTTGACTGGGACCGGCAAACAGAAGCATAACCGGGCGCAGGTCGCGTGCGGTGGGCGCTTCAGTACCCATGCGCTGCCGCGCCGGCTGCTCCGGGTCCATGCAGGTTGTCTCCACGCCCGTTACCAGTCGGTGGCACGGGCTTTCGCTCCGGCACTTGTGCCGGAGTTTTTTTTTGTGGCTCGCCGCAGCCTGCAGCCTGTGGCGCCGGCCGCATCGCGATGAGCCATTCCATATGGCGCGCCGATACAGCCCATGTATTGATCGACACACACAAAGTATTTTTCACACGTCATCGCCCCACGTAGCATCCATGCCAGTACGTTTGGAGAAGACAAGATGACAAGCAACGCCCACAGTCCGATGCCTGTGACGCAGGCCGGGAGCCCCGCATGAGCGGCCCCCTGCATGGCGTGCGCATCGTCGATATGACGACGGTCCTGATGGGGCCCTATGCCACGCAGATCCTGGGCGACCTCGGTGCCGACGTGATCAAGGTAGAGCCGCCCGATGGCGACACCGTGCGCGAAGTGGGTCCGCGCCGCCATGCCGGCATGTCCGGCATCTTCCTGCATGCGAACCGCAGCAAGCGCAGCATCGTGCTGGACCTGAAGGAGCCCGCGGGGCGTGAAGCGCTGCTGCGGATCGCGGCCAATGCCGACGTGCTGATCTACAACGTGCGCCCGCAGGCGATGGCGCGCCTGAACCTCAGCTATGAGGAGGTGGCGAAGGTCAATCCCCGCATCCTGTATGTGGGCCTGTACGGCTATGGGCAGGACGGCCCGTATGCGGCCAAGTCGGCCTATGACGACCTGATTCAGGGTGCGGTGGCGATTCCCACGCTGGCCAAGCTGGCGGGCAGCGATGTGCCGCGCTACGCGCCCAGCGCGATCGCCGACCGCATCGTCGGCCTGGCCGCGGTCAACGCCGTGACGGCGGGGCTGTACCACCGCGAGCGCACCGGCGAGGGCCAGTCGGTCGAGGTGCCGATGTTCGAGACCATGGCGCAGTTCATCCTCGGCGATCACATGGGCGGGCTGACTTTCGAGCCGCCCATCGGCCCCAGCGGCTACTCGCGCATCCTCAACGAGCACCGCCGCCCTTATATGACGAAGGACGGCTATCTGTGCGTGCTGCTCTACAACGACAAGCAATGGCGCAAGTTCCTGGCGCTGATCGGCCAGCCGGACCTGATGGACAGCGATCCGCGCTTCAGCTCGATTGTCGAGCGCAACAAGCATATCCACGAGCTGTACAGGATGGTGGCCGAGATCATGCCCACACGCACCACCGCGGAATGGACTGCCATCCTGGAAGCGGCTGACATGCCGGTGATGCAGCTGCATACCGTGGACTCGCTGCTGGCCGACCCGCACCTCAATGCGGTGGGCTTCTTCGATGTGGTCGAGCACCCGAGCGAGGGCGCGATCCGCTCGATGGCGGTTCCGTCTAAGTGGTCGAAGTCACCGCCGCAGGTCACGCGGCAGGCGCCACGCCTGGGCGAGCACAGCGCACAGGTGCTCGGGCAAGCCGGCTACAGCCAGGAACAGATCGGCGAGCTGGCCAGAGTGGGCGCAACGCGCCTGGCCGATGAACCTGCCGCCTGAATCCAGAACCAGATACCGGGAGCCACTTTGAATTCGACCTTCGACACCATGCCGCTCGTCACCATCCCGCCGGAAGATGAGGCATTGCGCGGCACGATCCGCCAGTTCCTGCAATCCGCACTGAGCAAGGTGCCGGTGCCGGTGCGCGCGCGCACCTGGATGGGCTTTGACGCCGATTTCAGCCGCGCGCTGGGCCGCCAGGGCTGGATCGGCCTGGCGCTGCCGCCCGAATATGGCGGCGCGGGCCGCAGCGCCTTTGCCCGCTTTGTGCTGGTGGAGGAACTGATCGCCGCCGGCGCGCCGGTGTCGGCGCACTGGTTTGCCGACCGCCAGACCGCACCGCTGATCCTGCGCTATGGCAGCGAAGCACAGAAGCAGTTCTTCCTGCCGAAACTCATTCGCGGCGAGATCTTCATCTGCATCGGCATGAGCGAGCCGGATACCGGCTCGGACCTGTCATCGGTACGCACCCGCGCAGTACGCACCGAAACCGGCTGGCGCCTGAACGGCCGCAAGATCTGGACGACCAATGCCCACCGCGCGCAGTACATGTGCGCGCTGGTGCGGACCTCCGGCCAGCATGGCGACCGCCACAAGGGCCTGTCGCAGATCCTGATCGACCTCAGCCTGCCCGGCATCACCGCGCGCCCGATCCGCGACCTGGCCGGCGACAGCCACTTCTGCGAGGTGGTGTTCGAGGACGTGGACCTGCCGGCCGGCGCGCTGATCGGGGAAGAAGGCTCTGGCTGGAAGCAGGTCACCGCGGAGCTGGCCTTCGAGCGCAGCGGGCCGGAACGCATCCTGACCAGCCTGATGCTGGCCGAGACCTGGCTGGCCGAGGTCAGGGCCTGCGGGCTGCCGGTACCGGATTCGGTCAAGGCCATCGCCGGGCGCATCGCGGGCCGCATGGCGGTGCTGCGCGCCATGTCGCTGGCCGTGGCAGCGCGCCTGGACCGCGGCGAGAACCCGGAGATCGATGCTTCCTATGTCAAGGACCTGGGCACGGAGTTCGAGCAGGCCGTGCCCGGCTGGATCAGCGAGGCGATGGAGCAGATGCCCGGCTTTGCCCCATCCGACGACTTGCTGCGGGCGCAAGCCTATATCACGCAGCTGTCGCCCAGCTTCTCGCTGCGCGGCGGCACCCGCCAGATCCTGCGCGGCATCATCGCCCGCTCCCTCGGACTTCGCTGAGATGAAAGACACGATGACTGATTCCCTGATGGAGGCCTTCGAGCGCGCGCTGGCCGGCTTGTGCACCGATGAGCATGTACGGCGCAGCGAGTCCGGCCAGGATGCCGATGCGCAATGGAACGCCATCGATGCGCTGGGCTTCACCGACGCCCTGGTCCCGGTGGAGCAGGGTGGCGCCGGCCTGTCGCTGACCGATGCCTTCCCGCTGTTCCTGGCCGCCGGCCGAGCCGGCCTGAGCCATCCTTTTGCCGAGACTGTTTTCGCCCGGGCCATCCTGGCCAGCACCGGCCATGCGCACCAGGGCGAGTGCATCGCAGTCGCCCCCGCGGTGCCCGTGTCCGGCGATGCCATCGTGTGCCGCGACGTGCCGGGCGGCGCGCTGGCCCACCAGGTGCTGGTGGGGTGGCGCGGCGAATGGCTGCTGATGCCGCGCAGTCTCGCCCAGGCCACGCCTGGCACCTATCGGCCGCAAGCTTCCGCCACGCTGCGTTGGGCCTCGGCCAGCCAGGCCATCCTGCGCATGCCGGCCGGCAGCGCCGACGTGGCAGCCGTTTGCAACGCCGCCCATGCGGCTGGCATGGCCGGCGCCATGACACGTATCCAGGCCATGAGTGTCGGGTATGTCAACGACCGCCAGCAGTTTGGCCGCGCCATTTCGCAGTTCCAGGCCATGCAGCAGGAACTGAGCGTGCTAGCCGAGCATGCCAGTTCGGCCACCTTCGGCGCGCGCCTGGGCTGTGCCGCGGATGGTGTCCTGCCCGCGCCGCTGCTGGCGGCCACCGCCAAGCTGCGTTGCTGCGAGGCAGCCAGCCGTGTTGCCGCGATTGCCCACGCCGTGCACGGCGCCATCGGTATCACCGAAGCGCTGGCACTGGGCCTGTTCACGCGCCGCCTGCACGAATGGCGAGCCTGCGCGGGAACGGAAACCGCCTGCGCCACGCTGCTGGGCGACGCGCTGTTCGCCCGGCACACCGGCGGCGGACAGGAAATCCTGGACTTCGCGCGGCAGCAGCTGTCGCCTGCCGCAGCCTGACACCAGAACCCTTGACACACACCATGCAGAAGACTGATTCCATCGTTGTCGTCGGCGCCAGGCGCACCCCGATCGGCGCCTTCAATGGCGCGCTGGCGCAGCATACGGCACCGGAACTTGCGGCCGTCGCCATCCGTGCCGCTGTCGCCCAGGCCGAGGTCGACCCGGCCAGCGTCGACGAAGCCATCATGGGCTGCTGCCTGTTCGCCGGCCTGGGCCAGGCGCCGGCGCGCCAGGCCGTGCTGGGCGCGGGCCTGCCGGTGTCTACGCCGGCCACCACGCTGAGCAAGATGTGCGGCTCGGGCATGAAGGCCGTGATGCTGGCGCACGACCTGCTGCTGGCCGGAACCTGCACGGTGGCCGTGGCCGGTGGCATGGAGTCGATGACCAATGCGCCCTACATCGTGCCGCGCGGCCGCCACGGCTACCGGCTGGGCCACGGCCAGTTCCTGGACCACATGTACCGCGACGGCCTGGAGGACGCCTATGAAGGCCACCTGATGGGCCACTACGCCGACCTGTCCGCGCAGGAACGCGGCGTCGGCCGCGAGGCCCAGGATGCTTATGCCCGCGAAAGCCTGCTGCGCGCGCAGCGGGCCGTGCAGGAGGGCGCGTTTGATGAAGAGATTGCGCCAGTCAGGCTCAAGCGCAAGCAGGAGGAAGCCCTGCTTGCGCGCGACGAAACACCGGGTCAGTGCGACGCCGCCAGGCTGCCGGCGCTCAAGGCCGTGTTCCGCGACGGTGGCACGGTCACGGCAGGCAATGCCTCTTCGATCTCGGACGGCGCCGCCGCGCTGGTGCTGATGCGCGAAAGCGATGCACTGCGCCAGGGGCTGACCCCGCTGGCGCGCATCGCTGCCCATGCCACGCATGCGCAGGCCCCGCAGCAGTTCGTGGATGCGCCGGTCGCCGCGATCCGCCGCGTGCTGGCCAAGACCGGCTGGAGCGCGCAGGACGTGGACCTGTACGAGGTCAATGAGGCCTTTGCACTGGTGGCCATGGTCGCACTGCAGGAGCTGGGTATCTCGCACGGCCGCCTCAACGTCAATGGTGGCGCCTGCGCGCTCGGCCACCCGGTCGGCGCCACCGGCGCGCGGCTGCTGGTGACGCTGATCCACGCGCTCAGGCAGCGTGGCCTGCGTCGCGGCATGGCCAGCCTGTGCCTGGGCGGGGGCGAGGCCACCGCCGTGGCGGTCGAACTGTGCTGAGCGGGGAACGGCGATGAGTCATCTGCATGAACTGCGCGGCACGGTGGGCTGGCTGACCCTGGACCGGCCCGCCGCCATGAACAGCCTGAGCTGCGAACTGATGCGCGGACTCGATGCGCAACTGCGGCAGTGGCGCGACGACCCCGCGGTGCGCGTCGTGGTGCTGACCGGCAGCGGGCGCGCGTTCTGCGCCGGTGCCGACCTGAAGGAGGTGTCCGCGCCGGCGGCGGCCGGCGAAGCGGATTTCATTGACGTGGCGACCGGGTTCTTCGCCACGCTGCGGGCCTTTCCCAAGCCGGTGATCGCGGCGGTCAACGGCCTGGCCGTGGCGGGCGGCCTGGAGCTGGTGCTGGCCTGCGACCTGGTGGTGGCGGCCGAGTCGGCGCGCCTGGGCGACGCGCACGCCAATTTTGGCGTGTTTCCCGGTGCGGGCGGCGCGGCGGTGCTGCCGCGCAAGCTGCCGGTCAACGTGGCTCGCTTCCTGCTGTTCACCGGCCGCACCTTCACGGCCGCGCAGATGGAGCGGCACGGCCTGGTCAACGAGGTGGTGCCCGACAGCGAACTGGCCGCCCACGCCCAGGCGCTGGCCGAGGAACTGGCCACCCGCAGCCCGCTGGTGCTCGCCCGCATGAAGCAGGTGGCGGCCGAGGCCGCCGACAAACCGGTTGCCGACGCGCTGCGCCACGAACTGCTGGCGTTCCGCACGCACCAGCGTTCCTACGACATGCAGGAGGGGCTGCGCGCCTTCGCGGAGAAACGCGCCCCCGGCTTCAAGGGGTACTGACCCCGCCCATCAACCGGAAGGACAACCATGGACCTGCTCTACTCCGAGCAACACAAGGCGTTCCGTCAGGAGATCCGCGACTTCATCGCCGCAAACCTGCCCGACGACATGCGCCAGCGCCTGCGCGCCGGGGGTTTTGCCAGCAAGGCGGACACCGAACTCTGGCAGCGCCGGCTGAATGCGCGCGGCTGGGGTGCCCCGGCCTGGCCCAGGGCCTTTGGTGGCGCCGGCTGGGATGCCGCCGAACAGCAGATCTTTGCTGACGAATGCGCCTGCGCGCCGGCGCTGCCACCGCACATCTTCAATATCACCATGCTGGGGCCGGTGCTGATCCACTTCGGCAGCAACGCGCAGCACGAGACCTTCCTGCCGAAGCTGCTCAACGCCGATATCCAGGTCTGCCAGGGATTCTCGGAACCCGGTTCCGGCTCGGACCTGGCCTCGCTGAAAACCCGTGCCGAGCGCACGGCGGCCGGCTACGTGGTCAACGGCCAGAAGATATGGACCAGCCAGGCGCACTACTCGGACTGGATCTTCTGCCTGGTGCGCACGGACCCCGATGCCGCCAAGCCGCAGGCCGGCATCTCGTTTCTCCTGATCGACCTGAAGTCGCCGGGCATCACGGTGCGCCCGATCGTCAGCATCGACGGCCGCCATAGCCTGAACGAGGTGTTCTTCGACAACGTGCTGGTGCCGGTGGAGAACCTTGTCGGCCAGGAGAACCGTGGCTGGGATTACGCCAAGTTCCTGCTTGGGCATGAGCGCGCCTATGTTGCCGGCATCGGCCGCAGCAAGGAGCGCGTGGCGTATGCCAGGGCATTGCTGGGCCGGCTGGAGTCCGAAGGGTGGCCTGCCGATGCCATCGCGCCCTGGCGCGGGCGCATCGCCATGATCGAGGCTGACCTGCACGCGCTGGAGGTCACGCAGCTGCGCATGCATGGCGGGCATGCGGACATGAAGCTCTCGCCCATGCTCAAGGCGCGCGGCAGTGAAATCTTCCAGGCCATCACCGACGTGATCTGCCGCATGAACGGCACCGGCGCGCTGCGGGCGGATACCGGCACGCTCGCCAAGTCTTACCTGTATTCACGCGCTGTTTCGATCTTTGGCGGCAGCACTGAGGTACAGAAGAACATTCTTTCAGCCACGGTCCTGGATCTGCGATGAACCTGCAACTCAACGATGTCCAGCAGCAGCTGCTGGACAGCCTGTCGCGGCTGCTGGGCCGCGAGTACGGCTTTGACAAGCGCCAGCAGTATGCGGCCCACGACAGCGGCCACAGCGAGCAGGTGTGGCAGGCGCTGGCCGAACTTGGCGTGCTCGGCGGGGCAATTCCTGAAGAGCATGGCGGCTTCGGCGGCGATGCCGTCGACCAGATGCTGATCTCTGAGGCACTGGGCGGCTGCCTGGCGCTGGAGCCTTACCACGGCACCGCGGTCATGGCATCGGCAGCGATTGCCGCGGCGGAGTGGTCTGCGGCACGGAAGGCCAGGCTGCTGCCGCGCATCGCGCAGGGAGAACTGAAGCTGGCCTGGGCGCATGGCGAAGCCGTCCCCGGGCGCGTGTCGGTGCAGGCTGCCGCCGGCGTGGACGGCTGGTGCGTGTTCGGCACCAAGCCGTGCGTGCTGCATGGGGCAGGCAGCGACTATCTGCTCGTCACTGCGCAGGTTGCGCAGAGGGGGGTGCAGCTCTTCCTGGTCGACAGCCGCGGTGTCGGCGTGCAACGCGACGGCTATCGGCTGATCGACGGCACGCCGGCCGCCGATGTGCGGCTCGACGGCGCGCAGGCGGAGCTGCTGGAGGCCTCCGATGCCAGCGCCGTGCTCCGGCGCATCCTTGCCGCCGGCATCAGCGCCGCCTGCGCCGAGATGGTGGGCGCCATGCAAGCCGCCTGCAGCCTTACGGTCGAATACCTCAAGACCCGCAAGCAGTTCGGCAAGCTGATCGGCGCCAACCAGGCCTTGCAGCACCGCGCGGTGGACATGCTGGCGTCGCTGGAGCAGAGCCGCAGCCTGTCGCTCTCGCTGGCCCTGGCGCTCGCCGGGCGCAATGACCTGGCCGGCGGCGCCGCGCAGGTGCATGCGGCCAAGGCCTATATCGGCCAGGCCGCGCGCCAGGTCACGCAGGAAGCCATCCAGATGCACGGCGCCATCGGCATGACCGAGGAATACGCCGTCGGGCACTACCTGCGCCGCGTGCTGGTGCTGGACCAGCTGCACGGCGACACCCAATACCACCTGGGCTGCCTGGAAGGCCGCCCATGCCAATGAACCGGAAACAGAGCGAGGAATACACCATGACGGATCTGATGTCCCTGCAGGGGAAAGTCATCATCATCACCGGCGCCGCACAGGGCGTGGGCAAGGCCACGGCGGAGCTGGCGCTGAAGCTGGGCGCCAGGGTCGGCCTGGTCGACATGAAGGGCGAGGCGCTGCAGGAGATCACCGCGCGCCATCCGGACCATACCATTGCCTACACGGGCAGTGTTTCCGATGCCGACTTCGTGGCCTCGTCGATGGAGCATGCGCTGTCGCATTTCGGCAAGGTGGACGGCCTGGTCAACTGTGCCGGCATCGTGCGCGCCGCGATGATCGAGAACATGACGCTGCAGACCTGGAACGAGGTCGTCAATTGCCACCTGACCGGCTCCTTCCTGTGGCTGCAGGCAGTCGGCGCGCATCTGGTGGAACGCGCCAGGAAGGGCGAGAAGGTCAGTGGATCCATTGTCAATATCTCGTCCGAGGCCGGCCGCCGCGGCTCGATCGGCCAGATCAACTATGCGAGCGCCAAGGCCGGCTTGCTCGGCATGACCATGAGCGCCGCGCGCGAGTGGGGCAAGTATGGGGTACGCACCAACTCCGTCTGCCTGGGCGTGGTGGAAACGCCGATGACCGAGACCATCCGTGGCGAGCGCTTCCGCGACGGCATCCTGTCGATGATCCCGATGGGCCGCTGGGCGCAAGCCGAAGAAGTGGCGCCGCCGATCTGCTTCCTGCTGTCAGACGCGGCTTCGTACATCCTCGGCCAGCATATCGGCGTGAACGGCGGCTATCACCTGTCGAGCTGACGACCATAAGCGGGGCGCCATAGTGCAGTCCCCGGCGCCCGCAGTCTTTAGGCCGTACCCGGGCCTGGCTTCACATCGACAGCGTACTGCCTGCCTGAAGGCATGGCGAGCCCGCAAGCTGAAGACCTTCATATGCTTTCCCGCACCCTGTACACCCACGAAGACCTCTCGCGGACGCTGAACCCGCGCTCCATCGCGATCGTCGGCGCCACGCCCAACGAAAAGGCCTTCGCCGGCCGCTCGATGGCCAACCTGCGCCATTTCCGCGGGCGGATCGATCTGGTCAATCCGCGCTATGACGCCGTCGGCGACCAGGCCTGCTACCCTTCGCTGTCGGCGTTGCCCGAGGTGCCGGACTGCGTGCTGATCGCCACCGCGCGCGATACGGTCGAGCCCATCGTGCGCGAATGCGCGCAGATCGGCGTCGGCGGTGTGGTGCTGTTTGCTTCCGGCTACGCAGAGACCGGCAAGGCCGACAAGGCGGCCGACCAGTCACGCCTGGCCAGCATCGCGCGCGAAGGCGGGTTGCGGCTGCTCGGCCCCAACAGCATTGGCTACGCCAACTACCTCACCAACGCCCTGGTTTCCTTTACACCGCTGCCCCCGCGGACGTCGGCGCTGCCGCGCCATGCGATCGGGCTGGTGAGCCAGTCCGGCGCGCTGGCCTTCGCCCTGCAGCAGTCGGCCAACCACGGCACCGCTTTCAGTCATGTGCTGTCCTGCGGCAACGCCTGCGACATCGACGTGACTGACCAGATCGCCTTCCTGGCCGGTGACCCGGCGTGCGCCGCCGTGGCCTGCGTGTTCGAGGGGCTGTCGGACGCCAGCCGCATCATCCGCGCCGCGGAGCTCTGCGCAAATGCCGGCAAGCCGCTGGTCGTGTACAAGATGGCGCGCGGCGCGCTGGGTGCCGCCGCGGCCATGTCGCACACCGGGTCGATGGCCGGCTCGGACCGGGCATATGCCACCGCGCTCCGGGAGGCTGGCGTCATCCAGGTGGACACCATCGAGCAACTGGTGCCGACCACGGTGTTCTTCGCCAAGGCGCCGCCGCCGACGGTGACCGGTGTGGTCATTGTGTCCGGCTCGGCGGCGCGGGCATCGTGGCGGCGGATGAAGCGGAGCGCCATGGCGTGCCGCTGCCGCAGCCTGACGACAAGACCCGCGCGGTGCTGGAATCGCACATTCCGGATTTCGGCGCGGCTCGCAACCCTTGCGACCTGACTGCGCAGGCGGCCAATAATTTCGAATCCTTCGTCCAGTGCGGTGATGCGGTTTTTGCGGATCCGGCTTACGGCGCGGCGGTGGTGCCGCTGGTGGTGACCGGCGAAGGCAACGGGCGGCGCTTCGAAGTGTTCGACGAACTGGCGCGCAAGCAAGGCAAGATGGCCTGCGGGCTGTGGATGTCGGAGTGGCTGGAAGGGCCCGACGCAAAAGAGGCCGAGGCGCTGCCGCGGCTGGCGCTGTTCCGCTCGGTGTCGCACTGCTTCGCCGCACTGTCGGCCTGGCATGCGCATGCCGAGTGGCTGCGCGGGCGGGAGCAGGCGGCCATGTCGCGTGCACGGCGGCTGACGCCGGAATCTGCCGCCGGTCGTTGCCGCGACCAGATCCTCGCGTCGCCCACCGATGTGCTCACGGAACGCCAGGCCAAGGAGGTGCTGGCCATGTACGGCGTGCCGGTCGTGCAGGAGCGCCTGGCCCGCAGCGAAGCAGAGGCCTGTGGCGCGGCGGCCGAGTGTGGCTACCCGGTCGTGCTCAAGGTGGAAAGCCCGCAGATTCCCCACAAGTCAGAGGCGGGCGTCATCCGCATCGGTGTGAAGAACGCCGATGAACTGGCCACGGCTTACCGGGAGATCCTGGCCAATGCGCGCCGGGTGACCACCGACGCGCACATCAACGGCGTGCTGGTGCAAAGCCAGGTGCCCGCGGGCGTGGAAATCCTGGTGGGCGCGCGCGTCGATGCGCACCTGGGGCCGCTGCTGGTGGTGGGGCTCGGCGGGGTGATGGTGGAACTGATGCAGGACACGGTGGCGACCATGGCGCCCTGCACGCAGGCGCAGGCGCGCCACCTGCTCGGACAGCTGCGCGGCAAGTCCCTGCTGACAGGCTTTCGCGGTGCGGCCGGCGTGGACATTGACCGTCTGGCCGGGGTCATCGCTTCGCTGTCGGAATTCGCTGCCGACCAGCGCGACGTGATGGCGGATTCGACGTCAACCCGCTGATCTGCTCGGCCGACCGCGTCGTGGCCGTGGATGCGCTGATCACCAGAAAGCCGGCGCCGGCCGGCTGAACGCGGCGCTGGTCAGGCCCCGGCCGACGCGGGCGCGGCGGGCGGCTCGGGCATGATTTCGCGGGCAATGGCGACGAAGTTTCGCGTGGTGGCGTTGACCGTTTCCGGCAGCGCCACCAGGGCAATGCCGAGATCCATCCGTGACGGCATGCCGGTGAGCGGAATCAGCCTGACGCCTTCACCGGCCTGCCTGGCAGCGGTGGCCGGCACCAGCGCCACGCCGAGGCCACTTTCCACCAGCGCCAGGATGGACGGCACCTGCACCGCTTCCTGGACCACCGGCGGCTGGATGCCGGCTTCGTGGAACGCCAGCATTGTCATCGCATGCATGGCCGGCACCAGCGTGCGTGAGTACACGATAAAGGGCGTCGCACCGAGTTCCGGCAGGTCCACGGAGTGGCGCGCGGACAGCGGCGAATCGGCGCTGACCGCCAGCACCATCGGGTCGGGCTGCAGCAGCAGCACATCGGCACTGGTGCGTTCCAGAATGGGATAGCGCACCAGGGCTACGTCCAGCGAGTGCTCCTCCAGCCGGCGCAGCAGCTCTACCGTGGTGGATTCCTCGATCACCAGGTCCACGCGCGGGTACTGCTGGCGGAAGATGCGGATCAGCCGCGGCATCAGCGAGTACACCGCAGAACCGACAAAGCCAACGCGCAGCTTGCCCTGCTCGCCGCGTTCGCCTTCACTGGCGGCCCGGCGGATCTCGTCGGCGAAGAACAGGGTGTTGCGCATCTGGCGCAGCACGGTCTCGCCCACCGGGGTCAGGCGCAGGCCCGAGGTCAGGCGCTCGAACAGGGTCACGCCGAGTTCTTCTTCCAGCTTGCGGATGGCGGTGGAGAGCGGGGGCTGCGCCATGTGCAGCCGTTCGGCCGCGCGGTGGAAATTGAGCGTTTCGCTCAGCACCAGGGCCTGCTTGATTTGGCGGAGATCCATGCGGAAGGAAGGCGTCGGTCGCGCGGCATCGTTGCCGCGCGACCGACTATGCGCGAAGCCGGCGCAATGCGCAACCGGCACTGACCCTGAAAGCGCTCAGCCCGGCGTCCTGGCGGCGATGGCACGCATGGTGCCGAAGGTCCTCATAAACGGCCGGATGGTGACCGCGATGCCATCACTCGACGGGAATCCCGGCGGTCTTGACGATATCGCGGGTGCGCTCGATTTCAGCCAGCTGGAACTGCCTGAGCTGCTGGGGCCCGCCGGAGAACACGCTGCCGCCGAGGTTTTCGATGAACTTCGCGCTTTCGCGTTGCTGCATGGCGTCGCGCACGGCGTCGGCGAGCGCCTTGACGATCTTCTCGGGCACTTTGGCCGGCGCGAACATGCCGGTCCAGGCAAATACCTCGAAGCCCGGCGCACCGCTTTCCGCAACCGTGGGCACCTGCGGCAGTTCCTTCAGCCGCTGCGTGTCGGTGACGGCCAGCGCGCGGATGCGGCCAGCGCGGATCAGCGGGAGCACCGAACTGATTTCGCCGATGGAGTAGTCCACGTTGCCGGCGGCCACGTCGGTGATCGCCGGCGCCGTGCCCTTGTAGGCGATCGGGTTGCCCTTGACGTGGAAGCGTTCATGGAAGAGCTCCATCGCCACCTGGTAGCCCGCGCTGCCACTGGCGTAGTTTAGCTTGCCTGGCGCCTTGCGGGCGGCATCCAGCAGGTTGTCGAGCGTTTTGTAGGGCGAGCTGGCCGGCACCACCACGACCATAGCAAAGCGGGCGATACGCTCCACTGGCACAAAATCCTTGACCGGGTCGTAGGGCAGCGTCCTGAACACCGCTACATTCGTCACCATCGACGAGTTGCTGCCGACGAACAGCGTGTACCCGTCAGGCGCGGCTTCCGCCACGGCGCGCGCGGCGATGAAGCTGTTGGCGCCAGGGCGGTTCTCCACCACGAACGGCTGCCTGAATTTCTCGCTCAGTTGCTGCGAGATAAAGCGCGCCGTGGTGTCCGCGCCGCTGCCCGGCGGCAACGAGACAATGACCTTGACCGGGCGGCTGGGATAGTCGGGCTGCGCGCTTGCCGGTAATGCGGCCAGCGTGAGCGATGCCACGATCAGGCAACGCTTCAGGTGATGGAATGCCATGTCGTCTCCTTGCTTTGTTTTTGAGCAGCCGCGCGAGGCGTTCAGGCGCGCTGCCCAAGGACGCTGTCCAGTGCGGCGTTGTGCTCGGGGGTGTTGTGGGCCAGGGCCTGGAAGCCCGCCGACATCTCCATGATGGTGTCCAGCCGCGCGTGGATGGACTCGCGCAGCAGGCGCTTGGTCATGCGCAGCGCATGGCCGGAGTTGCACGCAATGCGCTGCGCCAGTTCCATGGCGGTGGGCAGCAGCGCGTCGGCCGGCACCACCTTGGACACCAGCCCCCATTCCAGCGCCTGGCCGGCGCTGATGGTGTCGCCGGTAAAGGCCAGTTCGCAGGCGCGCGACATGCCGACTGCCTGGGGCAGCAGCCAGGCGCCACCATCGCCCGGGATCAGCCCAAGCTTGACGAAGGTGGCGGCAAACTTCGCCTGCTCGGAGGCGATGCGGATATCGCAGGTGCAGGCCAGGTCATTGCCCGCGCCCAGGGCAGGGCCGTTGACCGCGGCAATGGTTGGCACCTCGAGGTTGCACATGGCAAGGGGCACGCGCTGGATGCCGTCCCGGTAGCCGTAGCGGCTCATGACGGGCTGGCTGAGCCCGCTGCCGAGCTTGTCGCGCAGGGTCTTGAGGTTGCCGCCGGAAGAGAAGGTTGACCCCGCGCCGGTCAGGATGACGGCGCGCACGGACAGGTCGCGGTTGATGGTCTCGCACATCTGCACCATTGCCTCGATGGCGTCGTCGTCCGAAATCGCGTTGCGCGTTTCGGGCCGGTTCATGGTGACAATGGCGACGGCGCCGTCGCGCCGGATATCGAGGAAGCTGCTCATCTTGAGGTCGAATGGATTGGCTGGGAACGCGCGCAAGAGGGCGGGCGGTGGACTTCCATTCGATGCTACGGATGCGCGGGCGCCGGGGAAAATACTTTCGGTATGTCGCGCGATACTTCGCCTGTATCGCGATGCGCGCGCCCGGCCGGGACGGCGAGCGCTGCCCCGGCTGTCAGGCTTTTTCCATCAGCGCGTCACGCACCTCGAACAGTGCCGCCAGGTAGGCATCGTGGTTCTTCTTCATGCGGTCGGCAGGGCCCGCCAGGGAGATGCCGGCTGCCTGCCCGCCGAGCCAGCCCGTCACCGCCAGCCCATAGACGCCTTCGCTGCCTTCCTCCTCGGCTTCGTACCAGCCGCGCTCCTGGCTCCGGGCAATCTGCGCCATCAGCGTGTCGATGTCGACGATGGTGTGTTCGGTCACGCGGTGCAGCTTGCTGCTGGCCAATGTGGCGCGTGCCTCGTCCGGGGGCAGCAGGCCCAGCAGGCCCTTGCCCAGCGCGGAAGCGTGCAGCGATGCGCGGTAGCCGACCTCGATGATGTAGCGCAGCGGCAGGCGGCTGGCCTGGACCGCAACCACCTTGACGGCGTTGGTGTCGAGCACGCCGAAGAAGACACTCTCGTTGGTCTTTGCCCCGATCTGCTCCACGGCCTCCTGGGCGATGCTGCCAAGCGGGTCGTTCTGGGCAATCTGGCGGGCGATCTCGACCAGGCGCCCGGTTGGGTAGAAGCGCCGGGTGCGCGTGGTGCGCACCAGGTAGCCGAGCGAATGCAGGGTGTGCAGCAGGTCGGAGGTGCTGCTTTCAGGCAGCGACAGCAGGCGCGCCATATCGGAATTCGACAGCTCGCGTTTCTCGCGGGCAAAGACTTCGAACACCGCCATGGCGCGGCTGGCGGCAGGGATCAGGGTAGGCATCGGTGGGCAGGCATTTTCGGTGAACGGCAGTACTATACGAAATTTCGTAGAACACCGGAAGCCTGCCCTGCCTATCGCACCACACTCCCTTGCCTCAGGCGCCGGATATCGCTGTCGGTGTAACCCGCTGCCAGCAGGACCTCGTCGGTATGCTCGCCCAGCAGCGGCGCCCGCCGGTACACCGCGCCTGGTGTTTCGCTGAGCTTGACCGGCACGCCGGCGATCCTGACCGGCGTGGCCGACCCGGGCTGCTCCACTGCCACCAGCATCTCGCGCACGGCGTAGTGCTTGTCGGCAAAGATCTCAGCCGAGGTATAGACCGGGCCGAAAGGCACCTTGCCGCCCAGCACCACGGCGATTTCCTCCTTGGTGCGCACGGACGTGAACGCTTCGATCGCATCGATCACCTGCTGCTGGTGCTGCACGCGTGCGGCATTGGTGGCGAACGATGCGTCGGTGGCCATCTCGGGGCGCCCGATCGCGATGGCGAGCTTGGCCCAGAAGGCGTCGGTGGCGCAGGCGATGGAGACATGGCCGTCGCGTGCGCGGAACAGCCCGAACGGGCACAGCAACGGGTGCCGGTTGCCCTCTGGTGCCGGCACATCGCCGGTGTAGGAGGTCTGGTAGACAATGCGCTCGCACATGGCCAGCACCGCGTCGGTCATCGCCACATCGACAAACTGACCCTGGCCGGTCTCCTTCGCGCGGTGTACCGCCGCGAGGATGCCGATGCACAGCATCAGTGCCGGCACCGTGTCGCCGACGCCCGGGCCGATCTTGGTGGGGGTGTCGCGGTCCGGGCCGGTGATGCCCATCATGCCGCCCATGGCCTGGGACACCACGTCGTAGGCCGGCCATTGCGCATAGGGGCTCTCGCCGCTGCGCGGGTCGCCGAAGCCGCGCACGGTGCCATAGACCAGGCGCGGGTTGGTCTGGCGCAGCGTTTCGAATGACAGCCCGAGCCGCTCCATCACGCCGGCGCGGAAGTTCTCGACGACGATGTCGGCATTGTCGATCAGGCTGCGGACGATGCTGCGGCCTTCCTCGGTCTTCAGGTCGACGGCGATGGAGCGCTTGTTGCGGTTGACGCTCTGGAAATAGCCGCCGAAGTCGCGCAGCTTGTCATCGGCACAGAAGGGGCCAGTGACGCGCGTGCCGTCGCCGGTCATGGCTTCCACCTTGATAACGTCGGCCCCGTGATCGGCCAGGATCTGGGTGCAGAACGGGCCCGCCAGCATCTGCGTGAGATCGATCACGCGCAGGCCGGCAAGGGCGCCCGTTGGTTTGGCTTGGGTTTGCACAGGCACTCCTGGTCAGGCGGCAATCTTGCCCAGCATCGCATCAGAGATGATGCGCATCTGGATTTCCGAGGTGCCTTCGAAGATCTTGGTCAGGCGCGCATCGCGCCAGTAGCGTTCGGCGGCAAAGTGCGTGGTATAGCCCGCACCGCCGTGGATCTGCAGGCCTTCGCTGGTGACGCGCTCGGACATCTCGCTGGCAAAGAGCTTGACCATCGAGGCCTCGGTATCGGCGCGCGTGCCGTCGTCGATCTTCTCGCACACGGTGTACAGCAGGGCGCGGGCCGCTTCGATCTGGGTGGCCATATCGGCCAGCTTGAAACGGATCGCCTGGAAGTTGCCAATCGGCGAGCCGAACTGCGCACGGTCTTTCGCGTACTGGATCGAATCCTCCAGGCTGCCCTGCGCCAGGCCGATGGAACGCGCGGCGGTATGGGCGCGCGCGGTTTCGAGCCCGGCCGTGGTCAGGTAGAAGGCCTTGCCTTCCTCACCCACCACTTTCGAGGCCGGCACGCGGCAGCCGTCGAAGGCCAGCTCCCAGGTGGTCCAGCCGTGATAGCCGATCTTGGGGATGATGCTGCCCTTGACGCCCTCGGGCAGTTCGCCGCGCGGCTTTTCCACCATGAAGGCGGTCAGGCCCTTGTGGCGCGCCTTGGGGTCGATGACCGGGTCGGTGCGGCAGATCACCACGATGAAATCGGCTTCGTCGGCGAAGGTGCACCAGTACTTATTGCCGGTGATGAGCCAGTCGTCACCATCGCGCACCGCGCGGCACGAGATATTGGCAACGTCGGACCCGGCATTGGGTTCCGACAGCGAGAACGCGCCGAGGAACTCGCCCCGGGCCATGCGTGGCAGGTACTCGGCCTTCTTCTCGGGCGGCAGGCCCTTGAGCGCGCCAATCAGGCCGTTGCCGCGCGCGATCAGGCTGCCCACGCTCATCCAGCCGCGCGACAGTTGCTCGGCGACCAGGCAGTACTCATAGGCGCCCAGGCCCAGGCCGCCGTATTCCTCGGGAATCAGGATGCCGAAGTAGCCCAGCTCGGCCATTTCGTCGATCAGCTCGCGCGGGATCTGGCCCTTTTCCGGGTCCAGCTTGTTGGCGATCGGCAGCACGCGCTCCATCGTGAATTGACGGGCGGCCTCCTGGATCATGCGGCGCTCTTCGGTCAGTTTCTGCATCCTGTACTCCTCGGTGTTCTGTGTATGCTGGCTGCGCGCCCGCTGGCGCGCAGCCTTGCCGCAGTCCTGTCACGGCAGGGTTGTGGCCTCAGGGCAGGACGTTGCGCGGGTCGTCCTTCAGCACGAGCTGCCATGCCTCGCGCGCCATCGGCGCGCTCTTCTCTTCCATGACATGAGCCAGCAGGCCGGCCGAGCGGCCGACCAGGGAGAGGCCACGCGCGATGAGGGGGTCAAGGCCCATGGCCGCCACTGCGGCGGCAATGGCGCCCACGGCGTTGAGCGGCAGGTTCTTGCCCTGCTCCTTGGTCAGCACGTCACCAATCGCGTCCATCAGCCGCCAATGCACGTTGTAGTAGCCGTTGGCACGCGACAGTTCGCGCAGGGTCGGCACGCGCGGGTCGCCGTTGACGTGGATCGGGTGCCCCACGCCATAGATAGCCCGGCGCTGCTCCTTGTAGCTGCGGATGGTGGCGCGCGCGGCTTCGCGCACCGCCTCGTCGCTGGCGTCGGGCACCAGTTCGCGGGCGCCTTCGATCAGCATCTCCGCGGCGTTCTGCATGGTGCCGAGGAAGACGCTGCCTGCGCCAAGCAGGCCGGCAGCCACGGCACCCTGCAGCGCTTCCGGCGCGCCGATGTAGGTCAGGCGGGCAGCCAGCGAGCTGGGCGTGATGCCGTGGTCGGCGGTGGTGACCAGCAGCGCGTTGACCATGGTCTTTTCCTGCGGGCTGGGCAGGCGCGACAGCGTGGTGAAGAAGATCATGTCGACAAAGTCGAACTTGCCGATGATCTCGGTGGCGAGGTTTAGGCCACGCACCATGATCGTGTCAGTGGTGGTGTAGCCAATTTCAGTCTTTACCATGTGGCAGGCTCCTTGCCTTGATAGGAGAGGACGGCGTCCAGCGCGGTCACTCCCTGGCCTTGCGGACGCACCGCAAGGGGATTGATTTCCAGTTCATCGATGTTGCCGGCGTGCTGTCTGACAAAATCGGACAGCCTGACCAGCACGTCGACCAGCGCGTCGATATCGAAGGGCGGCTGGCCCCGGTATCCCTTCAGCAGCTCGTGGCAACGCGTCTCGCTGATCATCTGGCGCGCAGATGCCGGCGTGAGCGGCAGCAGGCGGCGGCTGACATCCTTGAACAGCTCGATGCTGACGCCGCCGAGGCCAAAGGTGCAGACATGGCCGAACACCGGGTCGCGATGGATGCCCACTACGGCTTCGATGAAGGGCGAAGGCAGCATCGATTCCACCAGCACGCCTTCGATCTCCGACCCCGCACAGGCCTTGCTGCAGTTGGCGTGGATTTCCTCATAGGCAGCCATCGCCGCGCCATCGGAAGCGATGCCAAGGCGCACACCACCGATGTCCGTCTTGTGGGTGATGGCGGCGCTGACGATCTTCATCACGGCCTTGCCATTGGCCACGTTGCGGAAGGCCATGGCCGCGTCGGCGGGCGAGCGCGCCACCACGCCCTGAGGCGTAGGAATGCCGGCGCGTTCCAGCAAGACCTTGGTCCTGGCCTCGGAGAGATTGGCAGTCGCGCTGCCGTCGGCCGTGCTGTTCAACGGTTGCCATTCGGCGTCGAATGTCGCCTTCCAGCGGCCGTATTCGATGAAGCGCTTGACGGCCAGCACGGCGTTGCCGACCGCGCGCATCGGCATCAGGCCACCGTCGATCATCTTGCGCTGGCCTTCGCCCGTGCGGTCACTCATCCACACCGGGACGATCGGGGTCGAAACCTCCTCGGACTGCACGCGCACCATGCTGTCGGCGAGCATGGCGGTGGTCTTGCCATACTCGACCGGGATCGGGACCAGCACCAGGTCGGTATTGGGGTCGCTCGCCGTGGCCTTGAGCGTGGCGTAGCTGACCTCGGTGTTCACCAGTACCTCGGCAGTCACGTCCACGGGATTGCTGAAGGCCGCAAAATCGGGCAGGGCCTGCCTGAGCGCCTCGATGGTCGCCGGGGCAAACTCGGCCAGCTTCAGGCCGGCCAGTCCGACCATGTCGGAGGCCAGCGCAGCCGTGCCGCCCGAGAAGCTGTAGACGGCCAGCTGTTCCTTGCCCGTGGGCTTGCGCCGCGCCAGCAGGGACGCCACGTCGATCAGCTCGTCGATATCGTCGACTTCAATGATGCCCAGTTGGCGGAACACCGCGCTGTTGATCTCGGCCGAGCCGGCAATCGCGGCGGTATGCGACTGGGCCGCCTTCGCGCCATATTCCGACTTGCCCACCTTGATGGCCACGATGGGCTTGCCGCGCCGCGCCGCATGCAGCGCCGCCGCCATGAAGCGCGGGCCGTTGCGCACGCCTTCCAGCGTCGTGACGATGACCTCGATGTCGGGGGCGTCGGCCATGTAGTGGATGTAGTCGCTGACCTCCAGATCCACCTCGTTGCCGCCGGAGCACCACAGGCCCACACCCACGCCGCGGTCCATTGCCTGGATGAATGAGCGTCCCAGGCCGCCGCCCTGCGTGGCCACGCCGATGGGGCCGGGGCGGCGGTCGATGCGCCACGCCGGCGAGAAAGTCAGGCCCAGGCGCGCGTTCATATTGTTCAGGCCCGGGCAGTTCGGCCCGTAGATGCGCATGCCGGTGCGGGCCACGATCTCGCGCATCTCGGCTTCCACGGCGCGCCCGTCTTCGCCGGTCTCGCCGAAGCCAGAGGTGAAGACAATGGCGAACTTGATGCCGAGGTTGCCGCAGTCGCTCAGCGTCTGGATCACCATGTCCGCGCGCACGGCCAGGATCGCCAGGTCAGGCGCCTGCTTCAGGTCATTGACCGAGGCGACGCACGGGCGGCCGTGGATTTCGGCGCGACCGGGATTGACCAGATAGAGGTCGCCCTTGAATTCCGAGAAAGTGGTCAGGTTTTCCAGCGTGCGGCCGCCGATGCTGTCCGGCTTTTCCGACGCGCCCACCAGCACGATGGAGCGCGGGTTCACCAGCCGCGACAGGTCGCTGAACCAGGTGTCTTGGCTGCTCATTGCGCATCTCCGGGCGTGCGGCGCTTGAACAGGCAGGTGGCAGCCATCTCGGCCACCACTTCGCCGCGCTGGTTGATGCCCTTGCGCAGGAATGCGATGATGCCGCGGTCCGGGCGACTGGTGGTTTTCTGCTCCACCACCTCGATCTCAACGCGGATGGTGTCGCCGATGAAGGTGGGCTTGGGGAACTTCAGCCGGTTCTCAAGCACGCTGAACAGCGAGCCTTCGAAGAACTGGTTGGGAATCGAGCGCGAGGTCAGGCCGGCCATGAACGACGCGACCAGCATGCCATGCGCAATGCGCTGGCCGAAGATGGTGCCCTTGGCGTACTCGGCATCGACGTGGACCTTGTTGAAGTCGCCGGTCAACGCGGCAAAGGCGGCCACGTCGGCTTCCGTGATGGTGCGCGACGAGGTGGTGTACGTCATGCCAGGCGTCAGGTCTTCCCAGTAGAGCGTGGTGTTGGCGATCTGTTCGAGGATGGCGGGTTGGGTCATGGTGTGTTTCTGCGGTATTCGTTATTTCAGCGTCTCTTGCTTGCTCCCCTCATCCGCGAGCGGGAGAGGGGAGCCCACGAGAGCGGTTTGCGGTGCATCCCGGGCTCAGGTCAAGGCACTGATGCCGAGGATTTCGCGCCCAATGATCAGGGTCTGGATCTCGGTGGTTCCCTCCGGAATCATCCCGCCGCGCGTGTCGCGGAAGATGCGCTCGATCGGGTAGCCGGTGGCGTAGCCCATGCCGCCGTGTACCTGCAGCGCCAGGTTGGCGACTTCAAAGGCGGCTTCGGTGGCGTAAAGCTTGGCGATCGAGCATTCCGTGCGCGAGGTGCCGTTCTGCATCGAGCGCGCCGCGCGGTAGCCGAGCGCGCGCGCGGCCTGGGTGCGCATGGTCATGTCCACGATATGCTTCTGCACCAGCTGGAACGAGCCGATCGGGCGGCCGAACTGCTTGCGCTGCAGCGCATAGTCCGCCGACAGGTCCAGCGCGCACTGCGCCGCGCCCACCGCGCCCATTGCCACATTCAGGCGGCCGAAGTTCAGGCCGATCAGGATCTGGCGCAGGCCCTGGCCTTCCTGGCCCAGCAGGTTGGCTGCGGGCACCTCGGCGTTTTCGAACGTGAACGCCGCGGTGCCGGTGCTGCGGGTGAACATGGTCTCCACCGGCGTGGCGCTGTACGGCGTCACGTCGCGCTCCACCAGGAACAGCGACAGCTCGCCGTTGCTGGTTTCACTGAAGGTGCGCGCCACCACGATGCCGAAGTCGGCGAACATGCCGTTGGTGATCCACAGCTTGCTGCCGTTGAGCACGTAGCGGTCGCCGCGCTTGTCGGCGCGGGTCTTAATCTCGGCCACGTTGGAGCCAACGTCCGGCTCCGAGATCGACACGAAGGCCTTGCGCTCGTTGCGCAGCAGCGGGCGCATGAAGCGCGCCCTCTGCTCTTCGGTGCCGTAGGTGTTGACGATGCCCGAGACGATGTTCAGCCCGTTGAGCAGGATGCGCAGCGACAGCCAGCAGTAGCCGGCTTCTTCCATCATCACGGCCCAGGTCAGGTAGTCAAGGCCCAGGCCGCCGTCGGCCTCGGGCAGGTAGCCGCCGAAGTAGCCGAAGTCGGCCAGCCCGGTCAGCACTTCGTGCGGGAAGTGTTTGTCCGCTTCCGCTTTGTCGATGCGCGGGGCGACATGTTCCTTCAGGTAGCGGCGGATGTTGTCGCGCAGCAGCAGCTGGCTGGCATCCAGGCCGTCGACGTCCACGTTGGGGTCAACCATAGCGGCCTCCGGTGACGAACAGGGTGGTGCCAGTGATGTAGCGGGCGTGTTCCGACGCCATGAAGGCCACGGCTCCGGCGATGTCGCTGGTCTGGCCGGGGAAGGTCACGGCGTTCTTTGCCATGACGTTCTCGAGGATGGTGTCGTAGTTGGGCAGGCTCTTGATGTACTCGGTCTCGATATAGCCCGGCGCGATGGCGTTGACGGTCACACCCTTGCGCGCCTGCTCCAGCGACAGTGCGCGGGTGAAACCGATGATGCCGGCCTTGGCGGCGGAGTAGTTGGCCTGGCCCGGGTTGCCGAACAGCGCGCGCGAGCTGATATTGATGATGCGGCCCCAGCCTTTCTCATGCATGTGCGGCAGGGCTGCGCGCACGCAGTGGAAGCTGCCCTTCAGCGTCACGTTCAGCACCAGGTCCCAGTCTGCCTCGTCCATCTTCAGGATGGTGCGGTCCTTGACCAGGCCGGCATTGTTCACCAGCACATCCACGCTGCCGAAGGCGTCCTTGCCGGCGCCCACCATGTTGCGCACCTGCTCTTCATTGCGCACGTCGCACTGCACGGCGATGGCCTTGCCACCGGCGCTCTCGATGCCGCGCGCGGTTTCAGTGGCGGCGTCGAGGTCCAGGTCGGTAATGACCACGGCCATGCCTTCCTGCGCCAGCATGCGGGCGGTCTCGGCGCCGATGCCGCGCGCCGATCCGGTGACGATTGCCACGCGGCCTTTCAATCCAAGATCCATATCTCCTCCTGTTGCGTTGCTTTGAGCGGGTTCAGTGATCAGCCAGCAGGGCGTTGCGCACTTCGCGCAAGGCTGCCAGATAGGGTTCGCGATGTTTTTCGATGCGGTCGGTGGGGCCCGCCAGCGAGATGGCCACCGGACGGTCGCCAAGGCGCGCGGAGACGGCGAGTGCGGTCACGCCCGCCGTGCCCTCGTCGTGCGCTTCGTACCACCCCTGTTCGCGCCCGCGCGCAAGCTGCGCCATCAGTTGCTCGACGTCCACCACGGTGTTGGGCGTGACTGCCGGCCGCTTGATGACGTCGAGGCGCGCGCGTGCCTCTTCCTCGGTCAGTAGGCCCAGCATGGCCTTGCCCAGGGCCGAGGCGTGCAGGGCCACGCGCTCGCCCACATCCAGGATGTAGCGCAATGGCAAGCGGCTCTGCGCCGCCGCGGCCACCCGGACGGCGAACGGTTCCAGCAAACCAAAGAAGGCGCTTTCGTTCGTCGCTTGAGCGAGGTGCCCCACGGCGTCCTGTGCAAGCCGGGTCAACGGGTCATTCTCGGCAATCTTGCGAGCGGTCTCCAGCAACCGCCCGGTAGGGTAGAAGCGCCGCGTGCGCGAGGTGCGCATCAGGTACCCGAGCGAATGCAGCGTGTGCAGCAAGTCCGAACAACTGCTGTCTGCCACGGACAACAGCTTCGCCATGTCCGAATTGGACAGGTCCCGCTTTTCGCGGGCGAACACCTCGAATACGGCCATGGCACGGCTGGCTGCTGGAATCTGGGTAGGCAAATCCAATCTCCGATTGACCGGATGCTATTACGATATGTGGTACTAATGTATGAGGTATCGTAGTGCGTAGCAAGGATTTTTTCGAGGGGGCGTACAAGCCTACGAAATAGCGAATTATTGTGGGTTTCAGGCTGGCATATGTACGTACAAACATAGGATGAGACTAAGAAGGCCCATGGCACGGCGCATTTGTCTCATTTTGTCTGAAACAGCGGGGTTATTTGGGGTGGGAACGTTGACCGGATGCGTCGTCACATGGACTATGTACGTACCTAAGCGGCTAGACCACGACAATGTGCCGTGTGAGAACACAGGCTAAACAGCAGGAAGGGCAGGAGATGACCAAGAATCGCAGCGGCAACTACTTCGAGGACTTTCGCCTCGGCATGAAGATCCGGCATGCCACTCCGCGTACGCTGACGGAGGGCGACCGCAGCCTGTATATCGGCCTGACCGGCAGCCGCACCGCGCTGTGCACGGCCGAGACCAACGCCCGTCAACTGGGCTTCGAGCACCGCCCGCTGGAAGACCTGCTGGTGTTCAATACGGCTTTCGGCAAGACGGTGCCGGATATCTCGCTCAATGCCGTGGCCAACCTGGGCTACGCGGAAGTACGCTTCGTGTCCCATGTGTATCCGGGCGACACGCTGGCCGTGGAATCGGAGGTCATCGGCCTCAAGGAGAACTCCAACCGAAAGAGCGGGGTGGTGTACGTTCGCTCCACCGCCCGTAACCAGCACGGAGGCGAGGTACTGAGCTGGGTGCGCTGGGTGATGGTGCACAAGCGCGACCACGGCGCCACCTGTGGCGAGGCGGTGGTCCCCGCCACGCAGGCGGTAGTGCCGGTTGAGCGCCTGCGCCGCCGCGACTACACCGCGCGCGTGCGGGAAATCACCGCAATGACGGGCATTGACGACCTGTGGGAGGACTACGCCGCGGGCGAGCGTATCGATCACGTGGGCGCGATGACCATCAACGACAGCGACCACAGCATCGCCACGCGCCTGTACCAGAACACTGCCCGCGCGCACTTCGACGGCCATGCCATGGCAGCCGGCGGCGGCCAGCGGCTGGTCTACGGCGGCCACGTGATCTCGGTATGCCGCGCGCTGGCCTACGACGGGCTGGAAAACGCCTTGTCGGTCCTGGCCATCAACGGCGGCAGCCATGTGAACCCTAGCTATGCCGGCGACACCATTGCCTGCGCGACCATGGTGCTCGACCAGGTCGACCTGGACCAGGAGCACTTGGGCGGGCTGCGGCTGCGCACGATCGGCGTGAAGAACGCCGGCGCCGCGTCCATCGTCTTCCCGGCGCAGGGCGAGGCCAGGGCAGCGCACTCGTCCAGCGTGGTGCTCGACCTCGACTACACCATCGCCATGCCGAAGCGGCAACAGTAGGCCGCATCCTTCCTTCCGAACCCTAGAGAGACAACATGACAACTGCGACACATCCGAGGGATGCCCTCTTTGCCGGCGAACGGGCTTTCCCCGTGCTGGCTGCCTGCGAACACTTTGCCGGCAGCGAAAAGCTGATCGGCAAGGCCTTGGACCTGCAGGTCGAATACGGCCCGGTCTTTGACGTGACCTGCGACTGCGAGGATGGCGCCGCGGCCGGCCAGGAACGCGAGCATGCCGCCATGGTGGCGCGCATGATTGCTTCTGAGCGCAACCAGCATGGCCGCGCCGGGGCGCGCATCCATGACCCGTCGCACCCGGCCTGGCGCCAGGACGTGGACATCATCGTGGGCCAGGGCGGCAGCCGGCTGGCCTATATCACCGTGCCCAAGGCCACCAGCCATGAGCAGGTGGCCGAGGTGATCGAATACATCGGGCAGGCCGCGCAGAAGGCGGGCCTGGCACGTCCGGTGCCCGTGCATGTGCTGATCGAAACCCATGGCGCGCTGCGCGATGTCTTCCGGATCGCCGCGCTGCCGAATATCGAAGTGCTCGACTTCGGCCTGATGGACTTCGTCAGCGGCCACCACGGGGCGATTCCCGCCGCCGCCATGCGCAGCCCCGGCCAGTTCGAGCACGCGCTGCTTGCGCGCGCCAAGGCTGACATGGTGGCCGCAGCGCTGGCCAATGGCATCGTCCCGGCGCACAACGTCTGCCTGAACCTCAAGGACGCCGACGTGATTGCGGGCGATGCCAGCCGTGCGCGCAACGAGTTCGGCTTCCTGCGCATGTGGAGCATCTACCCGGCGCAGATCCTGCCGATCGTCAACGCCATGCGTCCGGACTTCACTGAAGTGGATGACGCCGCCGGCATCCTCATCGCCGCGCAGGACGCCGAATGGGGGCCGATCCAGTACAAGGGCGAACTCCACGACCGGGCGACCTACCGCTACTTCTGGGAAGTGCTCGAAAAGGCCAAAGTCACCGGCATGACGTTGCCGGCCGAGGCTGACAAACGCTTCTTTGCCGGTTGAGCCATGCAGCTAGTGCCCGCGCCAGGGGGTCATTCATTACGCGGGCATCCCGATCCCCACATCAACCGCCATGGCCGCCATACAGAAGGACAGCAGGACCGGTTCGCCCGCCGCGCCGACGCGCTACGCCGAACTGGCGAGCACGCTGGTCAGGGAAATCGTGGAAGGCCACCGGGTGGTCGGCAGCCTGCTGCCGACCGAGCATGAACTCGCCGGGCTGCATGGCGTCAGCCGCCATACGGTGCGCGCATCGCTCAGGATGCTGCAGGACCTCGGCTACATCTCACGCAGGAAGGCGGTCGGCACGATTGTCGAAAGCACCAACCCAAACGCGGCCTACACGCAGTCCTTCGGCACTGCCGAAGACCTCGTGCGCGTGGCGGCCACCGAAGTGCGCGCCATCGAGGACGTGCGCAACGTCACGCTGGACCGCGCGCTGGCGAGGGGGCTGGAAGCCCCGGTCGGCAGCGACTGGATACGCCTTTCGGGCACGCGCGTGGATGCGCGCAAGGGCAGCACGCCGGTCGCGCGTGCGGACATCTATATCGACGCTTCGATGGCAGGGCTGGTGGATACGATCCGCGATCATCCGCAGGTCCTGGTCAGCGGGCTGATCGAGCGGGAATACGCGGTGGCCATTGCGGAAATCCGGCAGGTTGTCACGGCGACGCTGATCGATGCGCCGCTGGCCGGGCAACTCGGGGTGGATGCAGGGTCCGCCGGCCTGCGCCTGATCCGGCATTACAAGGATGCTTCAGGCAGGATTCTCGAGATCACTGACACCATCTATCCTGCCGATCGAGTGTCCATTGCATTCCAGCTGAAGAGGAGCCGAAGCCCGGTAGCCGGCACTTATTAATAATTGCTTCTTCGCCATGGCTCGCATCTCCGACCAATTCGTTAGAGATATAACGCGCCAGCACAGAGTCATGACGGTAGAGATCGCGGGTGCTGATGCATGAAGGTCAACACGGCTTCAGCCGCGTGGCGCAGCTTCCGTTCATCCGTAACCCGATGCATCATCTGCCGGATCGCGGGAGGCGACAACTCCGGCACCATTCGGACGAAATCGGCAGCCGACATCGATGTGTCGTGCGCGAGTATCGCTGCGTAGGCCAATAGCAATTCGCTGTGGGAATGCGGCTCTCTTCCCAGCAAAAGCCAATTAAAGTGCGTGGCGCTATCTCGAGCAGGATCTCAGGCAGCTGACCGCCTGGGTGCCGCTCGAACAGAGCCTACGACCAAGATACGCCCTTATGCTCTGCAGAGCATAAGCCTGTATCTTGGTCAGGGGCCTGGATTGTCGCAAGCCTCATCTTGCTTCGCTCAGCCGCCTTGGGCGACCACCACCAGTTCGCCCTGCGCCTGGCATGCTGCGAGGCCGAATTGAAGGCCATCTAAGTTAGGGGCCAGCGCGTGGCCGCGCTGGAGGAAGACCAGAGCCCGGCGGCCCATGCGATGGGGTCAATGCTCAAGATCCGGCGGCACCGAGCTGCAGCAGCAGATGGGCCAGTTCCTGGTGGAAAGCGTTGGCGACTATGCGCCCGTGGCCTATCCCGCCAGCGACGACCGCCAACCCGGCCGGGATGACGCGCTGCCAATGCAGGACACGATGCAGGATATCGCCACGGAGATGTTCTTCCGCCGGACCGCCATTCATGGCGGGACCAGCGAGATCCAGCGCAGCATAATCGCCAAGTGGCTGCTCCGGATGTAGGAGCCTGTTTGGGATTTCGCAGGCAAGTATCTTGTGTCGCCGTTCCGCGCAAGCGGGGGCCCGGCGACTTGGACTTCCTTCACGGCGTGAAAAGACACTGGGTGCCCGCCTGCTGCACGGGGACCCAGTAACTTTCCCTCCCGGGAAGCGGCGCTCATGTCACGCAGCGCAGTCAGCCGGTTCTCACTCCGGCTGTATCCCCGCTACCACGATCATCCCTTTCCACACCTGCTGGTCCGCCTGCACCGCCTTGGTCAGATCCGCGCCGGTGCCCGGGTTGGGCAGGCTGCCACGCGCCGCGTAGTGCTTCAAAGCCTCGGGCGAGCTGACGAACTCAAGCGTCAGCCTGGCGAGCTTATCGACAATCGGCGCGGGCGTGCCGGCTGGTGCGAACAGGCCCGTCCAGTTCGTGCGCGAGACGGCTTCCATCAGGCCCGGGTTCAGGACACCAGCTTCGGCCAGCGTCGGCACGTCCGGCAGCAGCGGCACCCGCTTCGGGCTCAGCACGGCCAGCGCATGCAGCTTCCCCGCCTGCACCATCGGCAGCGCTGACGAGAGTTCCAGCATACAGTAGTCCACCGTGCCACTGATCACGTCGGGAAGCAAGCCGGAGGCGGCCTTGTAAGGAACGTCCGTCGTTTTGATGCCGGCCGCCTCAGTGAAGGCCGCCGCCATCAGGCGGTAGCCGTTGCCGGTGCTCCCGCCGTTGACTGCGCTGGGCTTCGTACGCGCGGCCGCCACCAGGTCGGCCACAGTCTTGTACGACGAACGCCCCGACACCACCAGGGCAATAGGCAGTGTCGACATGCGCGCCACCGGCACGAAGTCCTTGTTGGGGTTGTAGGGCAGTTTCCGGTACAGGAACGGATTGGCCGACATCGCGCTGGACGACGTGAACAGCAGCGTGTATCCGTCCGGCGCCGACTTGGCGACCGCGTCGCTTGCCAGGATCCCGTTGGCTCCCGGCCGGTTCTCCACCACCGCGTTCTGGCCGAGCCGCTCGCCCAGGAACTTCGCCAGCAGGCGGGTGTAGTCGTCGGCGCCGGTGCCAGGGGCCGCCACGGACACGATGCGGATTGGGCGATTCGGATACGTGTCCGCGAGCGCGGGTCCGGCGCCGGCCAGCATTGCTCCGCAGGCGACGGCGAGCAGGACACTGCGGCGCATCGGTTGGCTAAGTTTCATTTCTTGTCTCCTCAAAGTCGGAAAGCCGCGCCGATGCCCGGCGCGGGTGGTTCCCGCAATCTCGATGTTGCGCGGCGCCCCCTCTTGCGTACTGGAGGCTGCCACGCGGTGCTCAGGGATACCGGCGCGTGATCGACTCGGCGATACACACCGGCTTGGTGCCCCCATCCCGCTCGACGATCATCTCCACCTTGGTCTGCGCGCCGCCACCTTCCAGCGCCTCGTACGACAGCAGCTTGAAGTGTGAGCGCAGCTTGCTGTGTACCGGCACCGGCGCCGGAAAGCGCACCTTGTCGAGGCCGTAGTTCACACCCGTGCGGCTTTCCTTCACGCGATAGGCCGCGTTCGAGAACTCCGGCGGCAGGCTCAGCGTTAGGAAGCCGTGGGCGATCGGTGCGCCGAAGGGGCCGTCCTTGGCCCGCTCGAGGACGACGTGGATGCATTGGTGGTCGCCCGTGGCGTCGGCGAACTGGTTGATGCGGCCCTGCTCGATGGTCACCCAGTCACTGGTGCCGATGACCTCGCCGACGAACGGCAGGAGATCCCTGATCTGCCGCCTCTATTCCTTTGCTTCCCTGGAGGGGGCCGGCTGCGCCTGCTGCTGCATCCTGAGCTGCGCCTGCTGGTTCAGGAAATCCTGCACCATGTTCGAGCGATCGAACGACTTGGCGGGCTGCACTGGCGGATACTCGGCCAGCGTGCGCAGGTGAGTGGCGATGGTCTCGCCCAGCGGACCCGACATCCACGCGGCCTTCTGCACGAGATGGCCGTACGAGTCCTTGCTGTCGTAGCTCTCGAACGGGTCGCTGCGCAGGTTGAACAGCATCATGGTCGTCCGGGGTTGCAGGCTGGCGTAGTAGTTCTCCTTCTGCGAGAAGTGGAATTTCCACGGTCCCATCCGGACGGCTGCCAGCTTGCTCTCGTAGTAGTAGAGGAAGTCCTTGCGCGCGCTTTCGGGCGACTTGCCGGTCCAGTAGTCGAGGTTGTTGACGCCGTCGATGTATTGCTTCTTTTCGCGTTTCAACTCCTCGTTTACGTCCGGCACACCCGCGATGGCGGCGAAAGTGGTGAACATGTCCTGGTGCGCCTGAATGCCGTTCATTACCTGGCCCGGCTTGATGACGTCGGGCCAGCGCAGCATCGAGATCACGCGCACGCCGCCCTCGTAGGTCGTCATCTTCTCGCCCCGGAACGGCGTCGTGGCACCGTGCGGCCATGACGAGTGCTCGGGGCCGTTGTCGGTGGAGTACCAGACGACGGTGTTGCTGTCGAGGCCGGACTTCTTCAGGTAGTCGAGCACGAGGCCGATGTCGTGGTCGTGCTGCATCATGCCGCCGCCGTGCAGGTCGTCCTCGTGTGTGTACTTGGCCGCCGCGTAGCGCCACTTGTCGTTCAGGTGGGTGTAGAGGTGCATGCGGCTGGTATTGAGCCAGACGAAGAAGGGCTCGTCGGCCTTCTGTGAACGGTCCATGAAGTCGATCGCCTTCGGTATGACCTCGTCGGCGTCGAAGTCCTCCATCCGCTTCATGGTGAGGGGGCCGACGTCCTCGATGGTCTGCTTGCCGATGCGCCCGAAGCGCGGCATCTCGGTGGGGTCATCCTTGTCCGTGGCGAAGGCATGCAGCACGCCGCGCGGACCGAACCTGGCCGCGAACGCCTTGGGACCGCCGGGGTAGTTCTCGGCGTAGGCCTTGTAGTCGTGGTACTCGGGCTGTTCCTCGGTGTTCAGGTGATAGAGGTTGCCGAAGAACTCGTCGAAGCCGTGCGCGGTCGGCAGGTGGGAGTTCAGGTCGCCCATGTGGGCCTTGCCGAAGTGGCCAGTGCGGTAGCCGGCCTGCTTCATCACTTCGGCCAGGCTGGGCGAGGCGGCCTGCCAGCCAAGCTTGTCTCCCGGCTGGCCGACGGTGGTCATCCCCGAGCGTATCGGGTACTGGCCAGTGATGAACGCCGCGCGCCCCGCCGTGCAAGACGGCTGCGCGTACTGGTCAGTAAAGCGGATGCCTTCCTTGCCGATGCTGTCGATGTTCGGGGTGGTGTAGCCCATCACGCCCATGCCGTAGGCGCTGACGTTTTCCCAGCCGATGTCGTCGCCCCAGATAACGAGGATGTTCGGCTTCTGCGGGGCGGCCGACGCGGTCGGCCCGAGCGTGCACTTGGTGGCCGCGACAGCGAGCGAGTTTTTCCAATGTTTGATCATGTCTCTTCCAGTACCTGGTGTGTTGTCTACTTGTTATGGCTTGCGGCGGTTCAGCGCGATGGCTCCCTTCCGGTCGGCGAGCCGGATGGCGGTTTCGAGCCGGGCGGCGGTGAGCGGCGGGCTGAGGATCTGGCTGACCTGCCCGCTCAGCGTGAGATCGGCGATCTGCGCCACGGCTGCGGTGGCTTGGGTGGGTGGCAGGCCGAGTTCCGTCAGCGTGACCGGCAGGCCGACCGTGCAGAGCAGGTCGAGCAGTTCGTCGATCTCGGCTTGCGGACGTCCCTCTGCGACCAGTTGCACCAGCGCACCGAATGCCACCTGTTCGCCATGCAGCGCGTTCGCAAGTGCCGGGATGGCGCTGAAGCCTCGCGTCAGCCCATGGGCCAGCGACAGCCCGCCGCCCTCGAACCCCACGCCACTGAGCAGCACGGTTGCTTCGACCACGCGCTCCACGGCCTCGTCCGCCTGCCGTGCGATCACGGCGCGGTACGCGGCGGGGCCGTGCTTCACCAGCGTGTCGTAGGTGGCGGTTGCCAGCAACAGGGCCGTGTCGAGCGGCGGCGTCCCGAAGACGTTATTGCGCCCGGTTGCCTTGCATTGCTGGGCCTCGAACTTCTTGCTGACGGCGTCGCCGATGCCTGCCGCGAAGAAGCGGGCGGGCGCCTGGGCGATGATCTGCGTGTCGACGATCACCGCTGCTGGATTCGACTTCAGGAACTCCGCGCCAGCCAGCCGGTGGGCCTTGTCGTACAGCACGATCACGCGGCTGGTGGGGGCGTCGTTGGACGCGATGGTCGGGCAGACGACGACGGGCACGTCCAGCGCCAGCGACACGCCCTTGGCCGTGTCGAGCGCCTTGCCGCCGCCGAGGCCGACCACCACGTCATGGCCGTCCCCGCGTGCCCTGTCAGCCAGGGCGTCGATGGCGGCCCGCGTGCATTCGCCGGGGAACAAGGCGTGCCGGACGGCAAGACCGGCCGATTGCAGGCTGTCTGACACGACCGGCCAGATCTTGTCGGTTACGATTGCGTCGCACAGCACCAGCGGCCGCTGCCATCCGGACTTCGCCAGCAGTGCGCCCAGTTCCGGCAGGGCGCCGGGCCCCTGCACATACTGGCCGGGGAAACCCATCATGCGCAACATGCAATCTCTCCGGGGCTCACTTTGCCGAGTACGTCGGCACGGCGGCCGAGATGTACTGCAGGCCGTTGTCCTGCTCCTTGATGGCGCGGTCGACCCAGCTCTTGATGTGGCCGGCGTCGGACAGCCCGAGGTAGGAGCCGTCCGGCATGTAGTTCACGTTGCTGCCGAAAAGCATGAAGATGACTTCAGTCGGGCCCCCGTCGGGGGGCGTGTTGAACTGGTGGATCGAGCCGCCCGGCTCGAACAAGTATCAGCCGTCGGTCTGCTTCTGGTCGGGATACTCGGTGTAGTACCAGCAGCCCGAGATCGTGTACATGTGGACCGCGCCCGTGTGGAAGTGCAGGGGCAGCGTGACGCCCGGCGCGAAGCGCGCGCGCATCACCATCAAGCCGTTGTAAGGGTCGAGGAAAAGCGGGAAGATGTCGGTGCCTGCGTGGCCGCTCAGCGACTTGAGGAAAGGGTGGGCGGTGGTGTCGACGGTCAGCAGGCGGTCTTGCTCGGTCTGGACGGCGGGAAGGGCCATGTGGGGTCTCCGTGGGTTGGTTGTTGTCGGGATGGGGTTCAGTGGCAGGCGTAGCCGCCGTCGACTAGCAGTTCGGTGCCGGTGACGTAGGTGGAGTCGTCGCTCGCCAGGTACAGTACGGCGCCGGCCACTTCGTCGGGCGTGCCGCGCCGCTTCAGCGGGATCTCCCCGCCGATGCGCACGCGCGCGGCCGTGATCTCGGCCTCGGTCAGGCGGCCGCCGGAATTGCTGCCGGCCAGCAGGGGGGTGTCGATATAGCCGGGATGCAGGCTGTTGACGCGGATGGCGTAGCCCTTCTCGGCACAGTGCAGCGCCACCGACTTCGACAGGTAGCGCACGCCGGCCTTCGACGCGCTGTAGGCTAGCGCCGCCGGCTCGCCGCAGATCGCGGTGATCGACGACACGTTGATGATCGAGCCGCCTGTCTCCTTCATCAGCGCCAGCCCGTGCTTGCAGCCGAGAAAGACGCTCTTCAGGTTGACGTTCATGGTCCGGTCGAAGTCCTCGATCGTGCAGGTCTCGATGTTGTGCGAGAGGCCGATGCCGGCGTTGTTTACCAGCACGTCGAGCCGGCCGTCCGTGGCGCGGATGTGGTTGAGCACGCGCAGCCAGTCGGCTTCCGCCGATACGTCCTGCGGCAGGAATGCCACGTCGAGGCTGGTCGCCTTCAGGTCCTGCTCGGCGTATTTGCCGCCGGCTTCGTTGATGTCGGTGAACCAGACTTTCGCGCCTTCCTGGGCGAGGCGCCGGCCGCGCCGGCGGGAGTACAGCGCCGAATTCAAGGCGATGGTCCCGGAACAGGTTCGCCCGGCGGGAGCTTCGATGGCGGGGGGTGCGCTCAGCCACGGGCTGAACCCGAACATGGTGCATCGATGGATGCGCGAAGACCGTTAGCGCCAGATGCTGGCGGCGTTGAGCGAGGGCCGTGTGTTTGCTCCACTGCAGGTCGACCAGGTATCGGAAGATAAATGCGTTAGGGACCGTGGATGAGATTACTGCAAAGCTGGTTGACATACTGACGTAGTCTCGGCTTCAGAGGGGCTTCCGAAAGCCACCTTCACTCCGCCATTCACCGCAGAGTGCAGTGCAGCCACGCGAATGCTCTGCGCCATGGCGCTTCATTTCCGGCGGCAATTCTTTGCGGTAGGCGTTTCGTCGACGCCGAAGGATGCCGCATTGCCATCTCCAACCCAGGAGCAACTTCATTAAGCGACTCAATGTAGAGGTTTGGTCAGATTTCGTGTGTCCGTGGTGCTGGATTGAAAAGCGCCGCCTAGAGAAGGCGGCGAAGGCCCTACCGGGTACGGTCGAGGTGGTGGTCTCCCAAAAATCCTACCGGCTTGCGCGAGGCTTGGTCCCCGAGGATTTCAGCAGCGCGCTTTACAAGAAATTTGGTAACCGAATCGCTGCCGACGGGATGATGGATGCAGTCACTCAGATGGGCGCCATCGAAAGCTTGGTGTACAACTTCGGCACTATGCGGTTTGGCGATACGACCGACGCTCATATGCTGGTGAAGTTGGCCGACCCCGCCGAACAGCGCCGGCTAATCGAACGGATCTTCTCTGCAGCCACCACGGAAGGGCTTGACATCTTTGATAGGAGCGTCCTTAGCGGTATTGCGAAGGACGTAGAGACCGGAGGTCAGATCAATTTCGATGACAGTCGTATCGTAGCGGAGATCGCGCACGACGAGATGGCCGCGAATCGAGTTGCCAACGGTGTGCCTCTCTTCGTGTTGAACGGGAGATCTTACCTGTTAGGTGCACGAGAGGTTGCGGTGTTCGAGAGAGCTCTTCTTCAGGCTGCGATAGACGCTCCAGAGGGGCTGGCCGACATCGGTGCGATCTGTGATTCCGAAGGCTGCAAAATCTAGCAAGTTTATGGCGGGTGGTCGTTTCGAAGACGGTGTATGGACTCATTCTCGGTTCAGTGCCCGGTCTGTGGGATGGCTGTGGGTCGCTTAGCGACCCTTCTCCGCCATTGCACCTTGATAAGGCAACGGCCGCGCTACGCTACAGAACGGCCCCCACTGCCACCCGGGCAAACCTTGGCGGCCTGCCGCGTCTGCGTCCCGACAGCCTCGGGAAATGCCCCTCCTGCGCCATCGCGCGCACCGCGCCTCACAGGACGGCATTGTCCAAGTTTGCCGAACCCTGCGTACAACCCGTGACGGCTGCCCAATCGGTATCTGCCGTCATAAGCTGTTGCACAGGAGCGGCTATGCGCTGTTTCTACATGTCTATTTCAAACTGGAGAGGACAATGTTAATGCTCAAGGGATTTCATCATCTGACCCTCGGCGTGAGGCACGCACAGGAGGATGTGGACTTCTACGTCAAGCTGCTCGGGCAGAGCCTCGTGAAGAAGACTGTGCTTCTCGACGGCGAGGATCCCATCTACCACCTCTACTATGGCAACGCGAATGGCGATCCAGGGACCCTGGTGACGTCGTTCCCGTTCCGTCAGCGGGGCGTCATGGCGCGTCCGGGATCGGGCCAGGTGCGGGTCATCAACTACTCGGTTCCCAAGGGCTCGCTCGAATTCTGGCGCAGCCGCTTCGATGCCATGGACGTGCCGTATGACAGCGAGATCGTGGAGCGCTTCGGAGAGCGCCGCCAGCGGTTCCAGCATCCGTGCGGCATCGAGTTCGATCTCGTCGAAACGGATCTCGATTCGCGTCCGGCTTGCGTGGCCATCGATATCCCCGAAGCCCATGCCATCCGCGGCGTCCACAGCATCACGCTGTCGCTGCGGGAAGTCGCCGAATCGATCCGCTTCATGAGCGAAGCGATCGGTTTCCGCAACGCAGGCCAGGCGGGATCCTACTACCGCTTCGAGACGTACAACGGCGGCCCGGGCATGATCGTCGAGTTCCTGCATGAGCCGGACCGGCACCAGGGTTCGTCGATCTACGGCGAAGGCACGGTCCACCATGTGGCCTTCGCGGTGGACAACGTGGAGCAGCAGGCGATCTTGAAGGAGAGAATGTTTGCTCTGGGCTACATCGATACGTCCGAATCGGTGCACCGCAACTACTTTCGCTCGATGTACTTCAAGATGCCCGGCGGCGTGATGTTCGAGGCGACCACCACCGACATCGGCTTCGCGATCGATGAAGAGCCCGGCCATTTTGGCGAGGAGTTCCAGCTCCCGCCGTGGCTGGCGGATCGCAAGGACGAGCTGCTGGGCCGGCTCGAGCCCATCTCTGTATGACGTTGCCGGGGATCACCATGCAAAAACCGAAAGTACTGATTGTTTTCTACTCACGAAACAGCTCCACCGAGATGCTGGCCAAGGCTGTCGCCGAGGGGGCCCTCGAGGCTGGCGCAGAAGTCCGCATGCGGCGTGTGCGGGAGGTTGTCGGCCCCGACGTCATGCGGCAGGCGCCGGGCTGGCTCGAGAACGCCACGGAGATGAACGCGAAGTACGAGGCGCCGACCGAAGCCGATGCCGAGTGGGCTGACGCCATCGTGTTCGGCACGCCGACGCGGTTCGGGTCGATCTCGGCCGAACTCAAGGCGTATATCGACGGGCTCGGCGGCCTCTGGTTCGCGGGAAAATTGAATGGCAAGGTGGGCTCGGTCTTCGGCTCGACGTCCTCGCGCCACGGCGGCAATGAAGCCACGCTGCTGGCGACCTACGCGCCCATGGCGCACCTGGGCCTGATCATCGTGCCGCTGGGCTATGCCGACGCGGCGATGTTCAAGGCCGGCACCCCGTACGGCGCGACTCACGTCTCGCAGCGTGACGCCGTGAAGCCCGACGACGATCACCTGGCGGTTGCCCGGTTCCAGGGCCGCAGGGTGACGACCGTCGCCCGCGCCTTGCACGTCCAGCCGCAGCCCGTGGCAGCCTGAAAGTAAAAGCCCGATAGTAAAAAAGGGCGGAGACTCGCAGTCTCCGCCCAATTCCTGCATCGGCACAGGCCGATGACACGATGGCATCCGCTCAGGCTGGCGCCGTCTCCACGCAGCTTGCCATGGCATCGATGCGGCGCGATGGCGGTAGCAGGCCGTCCCACATCGACGTGAGCCCCAGATACGCCTGCCGCATCAGGTTGACACCCCAAAGCACATCGCCAAGGGCGAACGCGCATCCCGCGAGATACGGGGCTGGTGCGGAACCCGGCGTGCGGTCTAGCGCCTTCAACACGCCTCCGACGTGATGGCGTGCGGTGCGCTGGCATGCGGTATCGCGGAGGACCGCAATGCGGCCTCGTTCCTTCGCGATCCTGATGCGACAGGCGGCAACAAGTCTTGCGTCCCCGGCATGGTTGACGATCACGGACTCGAGCGCCGCGTTCTTGTGATCGCAGACCGTTTACATGACCGTCTTGAGCGCGTCACTCCACAGCCCGGGCGTTTCCCGGTCCGCGGGCGTGCGGACATACCGCAGGCGGGTCGCCGATGAAGCCGCGCGCCGACCAGAGTTCCGGGAACGGGATCTCGTTCATGGTCGGCAGGAGCCAGGCAATGCCCTCGGTGCCGAAGTAGGCCGGCCGGGCGCCGAACGTCCGGCGCGTTGCCATCAGGTGCAGGTGCTTCCACGCGGAGAATCCCTCCGCGATATCGGCCAGCGTCTCGCCGAGCTGCTGCAATTCCCCGTGCTCGTCCGGGTCGGCGTAGACGTCGCGCCAGACGTTCTCGACCGTCTTGTCCGGCGTGTAGGGCACACTGAAATCGCGGTCGAGTACCACCGCCGGCACGGCGAAGCCCTTGCGGCTCAGGTGGGCGAGCACGTCGTCATACAGGCTCGGCTCTGCGAGGGCCTTGCTGAGTTGTTCCCAGCGCCGGGGTTGCGGCAGGAAGTGCTGCAGGTGCTCCCCCTGCTTGATGCCGAGCAGGTAGACCATCTGCCGGTACGTCCAGCCCTGGAGGGCAGTGTCCTTGCCGAACTTCGGGCCAACGCAGGACAGGATGGCCAGCAGGTCGACAGGCGTCATCCACGCGATGGAGCGCCATGTGGCATTGAGCGGCTCGTGGTGGGCGACGACGCGCCGCAGCGTCCGGCAGGCCCCGGTCAGGTCATCGGCTCGCAATTGCGCCTGCGCGGCCTGTATTTCCTTGATGATCAGCATCCAGTAGAGCTCGGACACCTGCGCCGATACGATCCAGGCGTGCTCGCCGGGATGATCGCTGACCGGTTGCTGCAGCGAGTGGAGCACGTCTGTCTGTAACCAGTCACTGTATGGCGTATGCCCGGCTGGCGTTCCGGCCGGCGCCGGGGATGCGGGCTTGACGGTATCGTTCACTTTAGTCTCCTCGTGGTGGTGGGGTCAGGCAAGTTTTGTGGAACGGCGACGGTCCGCAGCATCGACTCCATCTGCGTCAGGCCTGTCGCGGTGATCTGCCGACTGGCCAAGGCATTGAGCGCGTGGGCGCAGGCCGACGGGATGCGGGAAGCTGACGGATGGCTGGCCGGTCATTACCACAGCCTCTCCAGCAGCGCATCCAGCTTCGTGCCGGCATCCTCGCCAAGGTCGCCGACCTCGGATGGATAGTTCTGCTTGAGCAGGGCCGCCATCTCGGGAAGCTTCGCCCGATCGAAATCGAGGTCGCCGAGCCGGCTCGGCAATTCCAGTGCGTCCACGGCTGCCTCAATGCGGTCAGCGAGGAATGCGGCGGGCGTGCGACTGCCACGGTCCGTGGAGAAAATCTCAAGCTTTCGGCCATAGGCGTCGGCGCAGGCGCGGATGACGGGCGCCAGCGCAATGCACGATGTCACGCTGTGCGGTACCCCGAACGTCCCGCCGAGGATGTGCCCGATGCGATGGCTCAGGCCGTAGATGACCGAAGCAGGATAGAAGTAACACTGCCACGCGGCGAGCTGAAGCTGCAGCAGGTCGTCGGTCGACACGTGGCCGCCCGCGACGGCCTCGCGCGTTTCGAGCTTGCGCGGCCACTTCTCCAGCACGGCAAGGAAGCGCTCCACGCCCCTGGTGGCCAGGATGGCGTGAGGGTGATCCACGTCGACCCGGCGCATGCCTTCCACCGCATGGTCGATCCCCTTGATGGCCGAGCTCAGCAGCAGCATACGTGGCGTGTCGACAATCATCCGGGGATCGATCACCACCAGCCTGGGGGTCGTTTCGCGCACGGCATGACTGCGCTTGAACTTCTGGGGACCGTCCGTTTCCGTCACGCCGAAGTAGTGGGAGAACTCCGAACCCGACAGGGTCGTCGGAATCGCGGCAATGGGCAGGTAGCGGCCAGTCTGCTGGAAATGCCAGTAGGAGACTGCCTTCGCGGCATCGAGTACAGAGCCGCCGCCGAGGGCGATGATCGATCCCGCATTGGCCTCGATGCATGCACGCAGTCCGTCGCGTACGGCGAAATCGGGCACATGCGGCGGCAGGCCGGTGAAGGTGCCCACGCCGTCGCCGATGGCTGGCTGCAGGTGCTCGCGGTTCAACGCCTCAAGGAATTCCACCGTGAACGTCATCGGACGGCGGATGCCGTAGTTCCCCATGCAGGGGGCGACGGTTTTCAGCACGTCGTGCCCCCAGACAATCTCTTCCTGCGGCAAGCATTTCAACTGGTTCATTCCACGTCTCCACCATGTTCTCTTATGCGATCGGGGCTCCGATCCCGAGTAGGAAGATAGGCGAATCGGGTTCGCGTGTGCGCGCGGGATTGGAGAACAGAGCGTCCAGGATTTTGGACGCTGCACATGTGCGAGTAGGGGCCTGTCGTTCGTTGTTTCCGGACGAAGCTTTCAAGTTTTGCCGTCTTCACAAGGCAGGGGACGTGTCTATGATCTTTCCACCGTAGCGACCCCCACCACGAGAACGGAGACATGAAGATGGAGGCAATCCAGATTACAGAAGCGCTGATTCGCGGACGCCACAGCAAGCGCGGCTTCCTTGGCCAGCCGGTGCCGATCGAGACTGTCAGGGACATCCTGTCGGTCGCGAAATACGCGCCGAGTTCGAGCAACACGCAGCCCTGGCGCTGCTATGTACTGACCGGAAAGGCTCGCGAGAAGATTGCGGGAGCCGCGGTCGAGGCGTATCGCGCCGATCCTGAGGGACTGGCGCCCGACTACCCGTTCTTTCCAAAGGAATTGCCGGCGCCATTCTCGTCGCGCTTCAATACGTTTCGCGGGATGCTGGGCGATGCGCAGGGCGTGCACAGGAGCGATATCGTCGGGCGCCGGCGCGACGTCGAACGGCAGTTCCGGTTCTTCGATGCGCCAGTGGGACTGATCTTCACCATGGACCGGCGCCTGGAATGGGCCAGCTTCATCTGCTACGGCTGCTTTCTCCAGAACATCATGCTGGCCGCGCGCGCCCGGGGGCTGGACACCTGTCCGCAGCAGATCTGGTCGCTGCAATCGCCGGTCCTTCGTGAAGGCCTCGCCATTCCCGACGAGGAGATGATCGTGGCCGGCATGTCACTCGGCTATGCAGACAACAGTTTTCCGGAAAACAACATGGAGCTTCGCAAGCTGGAACTGGACGAGTTCGTCTCGTTCGTCGATCGCTGACACGCGGAACCGTCCAGGTCGCTCCTTGACCTGGAAAAGCGCGAACAAGCGATAGCCATCGTTAGCGAGTCTCGGGAAGTTGCGGAGATGTCGAATACTTAACGTAGGCGCGCTTAACCGGCTGATGCGGATGCCCGGAGCCCTCAGCCGAAAAAGACAATAAAGAGACGGAGGAGACATGATTAAAGTGCCCGCGAGATTTTTGGCGGTGGTTGCGCTCGCATGCTTGCTGGCCTCGAACGTTGAGGCAACCGAGAATGGACAGACCAGTTACCCTATGGGCGTCAATACGGTATTGAATGGAATATTGCCACCGCCTGGTGAAACCCAGTTTTACAATTACACGCTCTACTACGATGCCAGAAAGTTCGCTGGCCCGAATGGAGAAAGTCTCCTGCCCGGGTTCCAGCTGAACGCGTTTGTTGACGCCCCGCGTGTCATTCATACATGGGGCAGCACACTCGGCCCCTTTACTGTGTCCAGTGGTGTAATCGTCCCAATCGTTCATCTCCGAGCGGACACGCCAGGCGGCAGCGGCAAGCGCAATGGAATTGGAGACATCATCCTTGAGCCGTGGCTGATTGGTTATTCAAGTCCATCGCGATCATTCTTCGCCTTCCTCGCCACCGATATTGCGGTGCCGAGCGGGTCCTACTCCGCCAACCGGGTGGCGAACACTGGCCGGAATACATATGCCCTGATGCCACACCTCAGTACGACATGGTTCCCCACGCCCGCAGTTGAAGTCTCTACCACTACGCTCGTAGAGATCAGTTCACCGAATTCAGCGACTCGATATCACTCTGGCGCGGTTGCAGCACTTGAGTATCTTGTTGGCTATTCGCTTAACAGCAAGTTCCAGCTCGGACTTCAGGGATATCTGCTGAAGCAGTTCACCGATGACAAAGTCAACGGCACGTCCGTACCAGGGGATGGGTTTCGCGGAAAAGCTGTCGCAGTCGGGCCGCAACTACGATACATGTGGTCGCCGGCGGCCGGCATTGTGTTCAAGTATCAGCGCGAGTTCGACGTGCAGAATCGGCCGCAAGGCAACAAGTTCTGGGTTGAACTGTGCTTCCCGCTTTGATCGGAATGAGGCGACGTTCGAAGCGAATACGCGGCTTGCCGAACCCGGCACGCTGCGCATGCGTGCGCTCGTGGTCTACGGCGACGTGGTGTCGTTTGCTGCCAGGTTTGCCGTGATCGGTGGGGTTCGGGCGCATCGACGGTCGTGGCGCGAGCGGGCTCCGGCCACGGCAATGGCGGTCATTGGGGGCATCTGACCGTGGCGCTGCGCGCACCCCTGCAGTACCATGCGATGGAAGCAGACACCATAGGCCCAAACCCAACCGCTACCAAGGCAGCCAGATGCTGGACCTGAAAGACGTTTTTCACTTCGTGCAAGTGGTCGACCGCGGTGGCTTTACGTCTGCCGGCAACAGCCTGGGGCTGCCCAAGTCCACGTTAAGTCACAGGGTCAAGGAGTTGGAGGCTTCGCTGGGCGTTCGCCTGATCAACCGGACCTCGCGCCAGTTTGCCTTGACCGACGTAGGCGCCGAGTTCTACCAGTACGCTGTCGCCTTGCTGCAGAGCGCCGACGTCGCGGAACAGGCGATGCGCCAGAGGCTCGCGGAACCCAGCGGGATCATCCGCGTGACGGTAGCGGTCGAGCTTGCGCAGTTTGCGCTGCGACAGGTCCTGCCGGCGTTCCTGAGCAGCAATCCCAAGGTCAGCATCGTGGAAATCGCGACGGACAGGCTCGTCGACGTTGTCGGCGAGGGCTTCGACCTGGCGCTGCGCGGACATAGCTCGGCGCTGCAGGATTCCAACCTGGTGCAACGGCCCATTGTTAGGGCTCCATGGTACCTGTTTGCGGGTGCCGACTACCTCGAACGGATGCCACTCCTGGAGGCACCGGAGCAACTTGCATCCCATGCCATCGTCTCGATGGTGCGCAAAGGGCCGCTGCAGTGGCAACTGCGCGGCCCCGACGACAGGCTCGTCACCATCCCGATCGAGCCAAGATTCCAGAGCAACAGCATGATGTCCCTGAAGGAGGCAGCCTGCGCCAACGTTGGCGTTGCAGCCCTGCCCGGGTATATCTGCCGGTCCGAGCTGCAGGCTGGCGTGCTGCGGCAAGTCCTGCCGGGCTGGATCGCCGCGGATGCGCGCATCTCTGCCCTCATGCCCTATCGGACCGGACTGCTTCCCGCAGTGCGGTCGCTGGTCGATTTCCTCGCCGTAGAGCTGCCCAAGGTCACCGCGTTCGACGGCCGCTGACCCGGCACTATCTCCTCTGCCTCCAATGCCACGCGGCCCACGCCCCGTGTGTCCCGCCGGGCGTTCCATATTCATGGACGCTGCGTTCGGTGCCAGCCAGCTTCCAACGCCGAGCCGATCAACTATCGTTTCCAACCAGGGATAAGCCAACCGCAACGTCACCCCGGAGTGGAATACATGAACCAGTTGAACTGCCAGCCACAAGACGCGATCTTCTCTGGCCACGACATACTTCCGACGGCTGTCGCGTCGTTCGACCAGCACGGCATCCGACGCCCATCCCGAACGACGGCCCCGCATACCATGGGCTTGCGCAACGCGCTGGATGCCCTTGCCACGCGGCAGATCACCGCGACGGCATTGACGGAGCAGGCACTCGAACGCGCGGAAGCCAGCAAGCGGCTGCTCAATGCATTCTCGGCGATCGATTGGGACCGTGCCCTGAAGGCGGCCGCGGAAAGCGATCGCCGCTATGGCGAATGCCGGCCGCGGCCGCTGGAAGGACTGCCCATTGCGGTCAAGGATCTGATCGACACCAAGGGCATGGAGACCCGCTACGGTTCCGCAGCCTATCTCGGTCATGTGCCGGACGCCGATGCGGACATCGTGAAAACTCTGGTGGAGCGCGGCGCGATCATCATCGGAAAGACCACGACCCACGAATTCGCGTGGGGCGTGACAACCGCCAGCGCCAAGTTTGGTGATACCCTGAATCCGCTGGACCATGCACGCATACCCGGGGGTTCCAGTGGTGGCGCCGCGGCGGCGATTGCGCACGGTGCCATCATGGCGGGCGTGGGCACGGATACCGGCGGCTCGGTCCGGATTCCCGCCGCGCTGTGCGGCGTCGTCGGATACAAGCCCACGCTCGGCACGTTATCCACGCGCGGCGTGTTCCCCCTGGCGCCCACTTGCGACCACGTTGGCCTGCTCGGCGAGCAGGTCGACGACGTGCTGTTGCTCGCCGATGCCATTGATATCAAGGTTCCCGAGAGCGATGCGTGGCTGTCCGCACGGCTGGGCGTCATTCGTGACATCGCACCGGTTCCGCTCAGCCCGGAAATTGCGGGGGCATTTGATGGCGCGATGAAGCAGCTGGCGCAAGACTTTGCCTGCGTGAACATCAGCACGTCCGGTCTGTTCGATGCGGTATTCGGTGCCTTCGCGAGCATCGTCCTGATCGAAGGCGGCATCGAGCATTTCCGCCGAAACGACTGGGACCGTATCTCGACGCACTACAACCCGGAAACCGTCGACCGGCTGAAACGCGCCGAAACCATGGACCTGCGTGCCTATGCGGTGGCCCAGCAGGCCAGGCGAGATTTCACGGCAAGGCTGCACGAGGTGATGTCGACGGTTGACTATCTCGTGCTGCCGACATGCCCGTGCACCGCACCGCATCTCGATGCCGGCACCGTCAGCATTGGTGCCTGGACCGGCACGGTCCGCGAGGCGCTGATGACCTATACGGCACCGTTCAATGTCGCGGGATTTCCTGCCATTTCGATTCCCCTGGCGACCGGCGAACGCAGCCTTCCCGCTGCTTTGCAGATCGTCGCGAAGCCCGGCGACGACGGAGCGCTGCTGCAGATTGCACAGCAGATGGAACTGATGCTGCGAACGGGCACCGCCCACAAGAGCTGATAGACGTCAACCCCACAACCAGGAGACATCGATGAACGAAAGCGCCAAACCTGAGTGCAAGGAAGCCAGCAATGAGCCATGAAAAATTGATGAATATGGCGGCCGGTGCCCGTGCCGCCATCGCGGACCCCGCGCGAATCTCTTTCGTGGGTAGTGACGCCAACCCGCGCTTCGAACTGTTCCACGCGGCCAGTTCGCTCTGCTCGCAGAAAGTGCGCACGGTACTGTTCGAGAAGCAGTTGCCGTACCGTTCGAACAATATGATGATCCTCGGTTCGATGGGTCCGGATGGCGTTGTTCCAGCCGAGCACTACCATCCGCCCTACGTCCGACTGCGGTTGCTTGCAGGCCGGGAAGTGGGGCGGGAACTTGTCAGCGGCTATAGCGGGCGCACTTCGGTGGAGACCGAAGGCTTTGATCCCTGCGCGGTCCCGTTGCTTGTGGACTACAAGGCTGGCCGTGTCATTGCCGATTCCAGACGGATCTGCTGCTATCTCGATGCGGTGTCGCGCGATCCCATTCATCTCGTGCCGGATGATGCCGGTGCGCGTGCCCGGGTGATGCACCAGGTGAGCATCGTCGATCGGATCCCGAACGGCACCTTGCTCTACGGCTTTCATCCCGATGCCGACCTGCGCCCTGAAGCACTCAAGACGGTCATGGACACGGTCTACGACTACAAGATCAAGGCGCTCGAAGCCATGATTGACGCCAATGCCGACGATGCGGAGCTCGTTGCAGCCTATCGCGCGAAGATCGCGAAGGAGCGGGGCGGCAAGTCGGTCTGCCACGATGCGGCATTTCAGCGCGCCGCACGTCAGCACGTCGCGGGCCTCTTGACGGAACTCGACCATGCGCTTGGTCCGTCGTCACCGTACCTCAGGGGGGAATCTTTCTCGCTTGGCGATGTGCTGTGGGGTGTCAACCTGGTCCGGATGGCCTATCTGGGGCTTGCGTCGATGTGGGAAAACCTGCCCAACGTCGAGCGATATGTTGATGCGCTGGTCAAGCGTCCGTCCTTGTGCAGGGAAGCGGTCCAGTCCACGGTCGAATCCATGCCGCCCTGTCGCTATATGCATGTCATTGCCGGCTGCGGGGAGGCGGTGCTGGTGTAGTTCTCCAGCCCGATGGCGCCGGTCAATGCCGGTGCCTGTGGCAAGAGAGGAATGGGCGGAGACTCTGAATCTCCGCCCATTTGCTTTCTCAGGCTGTCACGGGCCGGATCCCGGCGGATGCGCGCCCTTGGGGTATGATCGGAGGTCTAGATCACACACGCATCCGATCCGTTGCCGCCCCCGGCAATGATTCGCATTCCCATGCATCGGCGTTGCGGCACTGCCCGGATACGTCTGCCAGGCTATGACGAAGTCACCGGCTCGGGATCCATCAAATGCTGCGCCGCTGCATGAGCAGATCTACGCACGGATTCGTGCCTCGATCCAGCAAGGGCAACTGAAACCCGGGCAGCGGGTGCCCTCCTTGCGTGCGTTTGCGGGCGAGCTCGGAGTGGCGCGCGGGACCGTTCAGGTCGCCTATGAGCGGCTCTTGGGCGAAGGTTACCTGATCGCCAGAGGCCCTGCGGGGACGTTCGTTTCCGAGCAAATTGCGCCATCGCGCCTCCACCGCGTGACCGCAACGGCTGGATCCAGCCGCACGCCACCGGGCCAGGAACTTACCGAGTTTTCGATCGAAACGGAGGGTGGAATCCCCGGGCCGTTGCAACTGGGGCTTCCCGCGCTGGATGAGTTCCCGCGAAAACTATGGACGAGGTTGATGGCGCGGCAAATACGGCGCAGCGCCAGCTCGCTGACCAGGCCGGCGTCAGCCGGATTTGGCCCGCTGCGAGACGCGTTGGCCGCTTACCTGCAGCGCTCAAGGGGCATCGACGCCCAGCCGCACCAAGTGTACGTCGTGCCGGCATATACGGCCAGCCTTGCGCTGATTGTGGATGCGCTCAGGCTGACGGGCGAAAGCGCCTGGGTTGAGGATCCCAGCTACCCACTGACAGCCCAGTCACTCAGGCGCCTGAACCTGCAGGTCCGGAATGTGCCAGTGGATGATCATGGCCTCGACGTCGAATTTGGGCGTCAGCATTATCCAGAGGCGCGCCTGGCCGTAGTGACGCCATCGCACCAGAGCCCGACTGGCGTGGCACTGACACTGCAACGTCGCGTCGAACTGCTCGACTGGGCCGGTGAGCGGGGCGCATGGATCATCGAGGACGACTACGACGGCGAGTTTCGCTACCGCGGCCACCCGTTGCCGGCCTTGAAGAGCCTGGACACATGCGACCGGGTGATCTATTGCGGCACGCTTAGCAAGGTGCTGTACCCGGGGCTACGGCTCGCTTACGTGGTCGTGCCACAAAGTTTGGTGCCGACCATGGATCTGGCCTGCAGGCGCACGGTGCATGGCGGCTGCCCCGAACTCTTGCAAGCCGTGGCGGCGGAGTTTATTGCGCAGGGGCACTTCGCCCGGCACATCAAACGCATGCGCACGCTTTACGCGCGACGACGCGCAATGCTGGCCGAGGCGCTGGCTCCATACAAGACGGACGGCTTCACTGTTTGCCTGCAGGATGGCGGCATGCACCTTCTGGTCGACGTCAGGGACGATCTTGACGATCTGGCGATGGCCCGTCGTGCGCGCGAGGCAGGATTCGCCGTCCATTCGCTGACCGCCTGGCGGCATGGTGCGCCAGGGCGGCGTGGCTTGATGATGGGCTTTACCAATCTGCGCAGTCAGACTGAAGCCGATCGCCTGGTTGCCGAACTGATGCGCGCGCTGAAAGCATAGGCGATCGTCATGGGACGCTTGACCGTTGATTCCGCGCAGCTCGCGTCCATCATGATCGAAGCCTGGTAAGGGGCGGTCCTGCGCAGCAAGGTCGAGCGCAATGGCGACGCCTGCCGACGATTTCAGCAAGTCACCCCCAAGCGGTTGTTGTACTGATTTTTTTTGCGGCTTCAAAAAGGACGACTGCTCATATCAGGCAATGCGCACTCGCACCATGGATCACTCTGGTCGACGCGCTACCAACCATCGGTCCTGCCGCCCCATGTCGATGGCCCAGTCGAAAACAATAAACATGTGCCTGTTGACTGTGTTATCGCCCAACTATATTGAAGCCTGCACAAACCAGCACGCATCCGCACCATGAGCAAGAACCTGATGCTCGGACCTATTCAGGGCAACGCGCGCATGTGCCAATAAAGGAGTCTCACCATGTATTCAGATCGCAGCCTCGATCAAGGCCTATCGCGACGAAACCTGCTGTTGGGTAGCGCGGCCGCAGCCAGCGCGCTAGTGGCTTCCGGCTTGCCCGGACCTGCGGCGGCAGCACCGTCGGCAGAAAAGGCGAACACCGCAAAGGCAAGCGGCAAGGCGTCAGGCGGCTACATCACGGCAAAGGACGGCACCCAGCTCTATTTCAAGGACTGGGGCGCCGGTCGCCCCGTTGTATTCAGTCATGGCTGGCCGCTGAGCTCGGACAGTTGGGAATCCCAGATGATGCTCGTTGCGTCGGAAGGGTATCGCGCCGTTGCACATGACCGTCGGGGCCACGGCCGTTCAAGCCAGCCATGGAATGGCAATGAGATGAACACTTATGCCGACGACCTGGCCACTGTGTTCGAAACCCTTGACCTGCGGGATGCCATCCTGGTGGGCTTCTCCACAGGTGGAGGCGAGGTGGCCCGGTATATCGGCCGGCATGGGACGCGGCGCGTTTCAAAGGTGGTGCTGGTTTCAGCGGTGCCGCCTTTGATGGTGAAGACCGCCGCCAATCCGCGCGGACTGCCAATTGAAGTGTTCGACGGTCTGCGCGCCGCACAACTTGTCAATCGGTCGCAGTTCTACAAGGACGTCCCGGCGGGGCCGTTCTATGGCTTCAACCGTCCAGGCGCAAAGCCGTCGCAGGGGTTGATCGACGCATGGTGGGCGCAGGGCATGCAGGGTGGACACAAGAGTACGTACGACTCGATCAAGGCATTTTCCGAGACCGATTTCACCGAGGATCTCAGGAAGATCGATGTGCCGACCCTGATCATCCACGGCGACGACGATCAGATCGTGCCGATCGACGCCGCTGGACGCGCATCGGCAAAGATCGTCAGGAATGCGAAGCTGATTGTCTACCCCGGTGCGCCGCATGGGCTCACCGACACCCACAAGGACCGGTTCAGCGCCGACTTGTTGGCATTCATCCGTAGTTGAAACGACGCCGCATCTGCCGGACCCCACGAAGGCGCCGGCAGAGTGGGCTCACCATAAGAGGTACTTCCCATGTGCAACCACCATGGCCGCTATGCAGATCCCGTTGATCCGGCTCTGCCGAAGTCCGGCATTACGCTGGACCTGCCACGCACCGCGCTCGTTGTGATCGACCCGCAGATCGACTTCATGAGCCCCGAAGGCCGCAGCTGGGGCGTGGTCGGAGAAAGCGTGACGGAGCAGAACCTCGTGGCCAACCTGGTCCGTCTGTTCGAGGCAGCAAAACAGGCGGGCATCACGGTCGCCATCTCTCCCCACTATTACTTTCCCCATGATCACACATGGAAAGTGCAGGGCCCCGCCGAGATGTTCCAGCATGCCATCGGCATGTTCGACCGTCCGGGCGCGCTGAACCTGGACGGATTCCGTGACTCGGGCGCGGACTTCATGCCGGAACTCAAGCCGTATATTGAGGATGGCAAGACCATCATCTGCTCCACGCACAAGCTGTACGGCCCGCAGGCCAACGATCTTGTCCTGCAGTTGCGCAAGCAGCGCGTCGACCAGGTGATCCTTGCGGGCATGGCCGCCAATCTGTGCGTCGAATCCCATCTGCGTGATCTGTTGGAGCAAGGTTTCGAAGTTGCTGTCGTACGCGACGCCGTAGCAGGGCCGAAGCTACCCGAAGGGGACGGGTATCACGCGGCACTGGTCAACTTCCGCTTCATCGCAAACGCGCTGTGGGATACCAACGAAACCGTGCAGCGGTTGGCAGGAAAGTTTGAAGCAGCCGCGTAGCGCCTGGCGCGGCAATGGCAGGGTGCATCAATGTCTGGTTCAAAGAATGCATAGAGGCGACTCACATGCCCAAGATTCCTTCGCGCTACAGCTATTTCGCCTATGGCGTTATCCAGGCCGGCTTGACCTGCTCCATCGCTGCTGCCATCGCAAGCATTCCATTTGCAGAAGAGGGCCTGTTTTTTCAGCACTGGCTAAGGTCCTGGAGCGTTTCCTGGCTGACCATGCTGCCGGTTGTCGTGTCGGCCACGCCCGTCATTCGCCGCCTGGTCGATCGCATGACAAGCCACTCTTAGGTCATACCGTCCTATATCGATGGCCTAGTTGAAAACGATAGACATGTGCCTGTTGACTGTGTCATCGCTCAACTACATTGAAGTCTGCACAAACCAGCACGCATCGGCACCATGACCAAGAACCTGACGCTCAGACATGCGGAAACGGAGGCCGAGATCCGTGCCTGCTTACCTTCTGTGCGTCCAAGCTCGCAAAGCGCTTGCAGCAGGCGCTCGCCATGACCCTGCCCCCGGCCTTCGGCATCGGTGATCGGGTCGTCGACGTTCAGAAAGCGCCCGCGGATCAGCTTCTTCGCCGGCTTTGCATTCGGGCGCGCCCCGGGCTTTGCGGCCTTGGTCTTTTCAGCCTTTGCCGGCTTTGCGGCCTTCACGGCCTCTGTGGGCCTTTCAACTGGTTTCTCCCGCCGGCGGACCTGGGCGATTAAAGGGGGACATGCGTGTTGTCATCAACTTGTCGTAATTCGCTGGGCATCATCCTGAACCTTCACAGATCGGGGCCAGCGCAAGCGCTTCGCTTGGCAGCCTCCGCGTTCCGTATGACAACCCCGTACTATGCCGCAGTAGACCTTGGCTCCAATGCGTTTCGCATGATGATCGGCCAACCCGCGCGCGGTGGTAGCCGTGTCATCAGGGAAGTGGCATTTTTCCGCGAGCCGGTTCGTCTTTCCCACGGTCTGCGCGGCTCGGAGTTGGACGACTCTTCCCTCGAGCGGGGCTGGCGCGCGCTGGAGCGCTTTGGCAAGCGGTTGCGGGGATTCGAGCCCACCCGAGTACGGGCGGTGGCCACCAATACAGTGCGGGTGGCGAGCAATGCCACTGTGTTCCTCGCCAAAGCCGAGCAACGCCTTGGTTTCCAAATCGATGTGATCTCCGGCCACGAGGAGGCACGCCTGGTCTATGCTGGCATCGCACATAACATGCCGGACGCAAACACCACACGGCTGGTGGTCGATATCGGCGGCGGCTCGACGGAGTTGGCCATCGGTCGTGGCGAGCAGCTTCTGGCGGTGGACAGCGTGCCGATCGGCAGTGGCACATTCGGCAAGCGATTCTTTCCCAACGGCGTGCTAGACGGGCGCAGCTTGCAACTGGCTGAGCGGATAGCAGGCGAGGAAATCGAGAAGGTGGCCACACGGTATCGGGATCATGCCTGGCAGCTGACCATCGGCTCGTCGGGTACGGCTCGCCTGCTTGCGCGGTTGTTGCAATGTAATGGCCTGAACACACGAGGGAGCAGCACGATTACCTATGATGGACTGCTACGGCTGGCGCTGCGCCTGCTGGAGGCGGGGCATCTCCGTCGCCTGGAGCTTGCCGGCCTGAAGCGCCATCGCCTCGAAGCGCTGCCGGGTGGCCTTGCCGTGATGCTGGCGGTGTTCAAAGTATTTGGCATCGATGAGATGCTGCCATCCGAGCCCGGCTTGCGTTTCGGCGTATTGCATGGCTTGATGCAGAGCTAGCGTCCTGGTGCGGTCACTGAGGAAGGGGCGCCAGGCCGGCGGCAAACGCGCGACCTACCGTTGGCCGTCCAGCGGCGACCTACCTTCGGCAATCATTGCCTTAAGTTTCGCAACCGTCAATTCGGCACTGGTGAAAGCGGTAGACTGCTGCGCCGCCTTGCCACCAGCTCGGAAGATGGTCTGCTGCAGGCCGGTCAACGTGTGATGGCGTACCAACACGAAGCCTTGGCAGCCCCCATTGGACAGCGGCTCAGTGTAGGCGCGGAAGTCGTAATAACCGGCGCGGTGAAAACTCTCAAAGGAAGAGTTGGGACTGTTATCAGTGGTGGTCAAGCTGGAAACTTCACTGCGATGGCGTCGGAATGGCAAACGGCGGCATTGCGGCCACCAAGTACCGGCGGTAGGCGTGCTCAATATCGGCATCCGCGTCAAAGCGCGCCTCGAGGGGATCGCTTCGGTACTTCGAGCAGTGAAAGCTGCTGATGCCGGCGGTAGATTCCAATGTCACCAATCCTTGGTACCGTCCGGACGGTAGCTCCAGGACCGAGGTCGTAATGGATACCTCTCCACGCTGATACGTCGCCATCTTTGATTCCATTCTGGACACCAAATATGGACAGCTTATCAGAGGCCTACTGTTTCCAAACACAGATTTCTCTTGCGCACTAACGTGGTGCGCGGACAGGAAAATTGCCCCCTTCGAAGGGGCATCGGATGGCGGCGTTTCGGTTTCGATGCCTATTTTCAATGGTAGCGCAGACATCACCTGGGACGTCTCTTTGCGCGATGCCACGGCATGAGTCCGTAGCTTTTCCGCTAGAAGGGGAGGCGCGCTCCCTTGAAGCGCTTCCACAGGCTACGCAGTTGCTCCTTGTCCGCGTCCACCCTGCCTGCAAGGTAGCCGCGCGCATAGCCGGTGCCAGATGCCAACTGCGGGTCCTTGACGGTGAGGCTGCGCAACAGGTCATCCGCAACCGCAATGTCGTTGCGCCAACCCAAGTCATCCTGCAGACGCGACAGCTGGCGACGGAAGCGCTGCAACTTCTTCGCCGGGAACAAGGATTCAAAAAATTCCGTCGCGTAGCGGAGCTTCTTGGCGGCAATGCGAGCGCGGTGGCGCCGATGTACGTCGAGCCTTGCCATGCGCCGGCCGCGTTTCAACAATTTGCGATGGCGCTGGTGCAAGGTGTCCAGCGCAAACTTCGTGGCCGGCTCAGCCAGCTCACTGCGTTGCGTATCGACGTGCGCATGACGCCAGTTGCCGCTGCTTGCCCAATGGTTTAGTGCAAGGATCAGCCGAGTGTAGCGCGTGGAGTCGACTGCTTGCGCGGCGCGTTGTCGCGCTTCGGCGGCAACCTCATTCGCCGCAGCCAGGATCTCGTCCGCGCCCACGTCACTCGGCGCCCCGTCGACGGCCTCGCGTAATGTTGAGTGGGCAAGTACCTCCCAGTCCCGTGCAGGGCCCAGCTCGCCGGCAATCCACTTGATTTCTTCCTGAAGCTCGGACGGGCAGGCAAGCAGTGACTGGAAGATGTCCAGTGCGGAGCGCAGGCGGCGTAGTCCGACCCGCATCTGATGCACCGTCTCCGGGTTGTCGCTGTTCACGACGCCGTGCTCGTTGGCTGAAATCTGCGCCAGGCAGTTTTGCACAATGCTTTGGAACACGGCTTCGGTCGAAGCCTCGTCGGAAAGCGTGAGGGGGGCGGCGCGAACCGCTTCCGAAGGCTCGCAAACGACAAGCGCGTAGCCGCGGTCGCCCTTGCTCGCTCGGCTCACGCGCATGGGAATCGCATCGAGCAGCTCCAGTGCGAACCCGAAGAGCTCTGTCGGTGCACCGGCCTGGATCTCCAACTCGAGCTCACGGATGGGAGCCGTGGCTTCCCCTGCCCGGATGACCCCGCGATCCAGGGCCGCCTCCACCTCTGCGCCTTGCGGTAAGCGCAGCAGCGCAACGGTCCGCTGCACCTCGGCGACGAAGACCGGCTCGAGGCGCTCCGCCAGGTCGCTTTCACGAAGCAGGTCTCCCAACGCCGTGTCCTTGGGGGGGGTCTCCTGCAGTGCACTCAAGTCGGGCACGGGCCCGGCAATCGCAGTTTCGAACTCCTCGCGCTCGTATAGGCCACCCTGCCGCCTGCCGTGGGTTTTCAATGTCTGCACATAGTGGTTTCCCGCCTGGCGCACCCGCAGGGATGCACGGTGTTGACGCAAGGACAGGTCAGCCGTATCAAAATACGTACTGACGAGCTGCTCGTCGTGGGGCGGCTCCACGCACCGGGACGACAGCAGGGGCAGCGCGATCAGCCGGTCAACCTCGTCGTGCAGAAGTTCGAGCTTCAGTTCGCGTTCCATCTATTCCAGCTTGGCGGAACTCTCGAATTCCGCAAACACGCGGGCCTGTACCGCGTCCATGACCGCCAGGACCTGGGCATTTGCCGGCCCGCCGGCTGTGACACCCGTGGCATTCTTGGGCTTCGACCCGAGCGGATAGAAAACAAAAACCGTATCGAACTGGCCTGCCGCCTCCATCTTCAGGCTCCGGTTGAGCGCTTTCAGGTATCGCTTCCTTGCGGTCTTCGACATGGGCATCATCGCTTACTGTTGTTGTCAAGGGTTGGCGGTTGCCGGCAATCTCCAAACCAGTCCGCTTAGAGCCGTTGGTACCACTGCGCCCCGCCGAGGTCAATTATCCACCCGCCCGTGGCAGGCGGTGCCAAGGAAGTAGAGGGTGGGCAATGCGGGATCGTGCCTGCGACGGCTATATGCGTGCGGGACGTGATCCCGTCCCGATCCGGGTCCAAGCCTAGGGGCACTACCGACTCAGATTGCAATCTGCGAAGCCGGGCGATGGTGCGCTTTGCAGCAAACAATGGCAGATAGACATGAACGCGGGCGTCCACGCTCAACTCTGCGATGGCGGTGAGGTAAGACTCCCTGACGATCTCTGGCGGAAAACCCGTGTCGACGGCGATTCTCGCGACCATATGGTCGCAGTCCTCTGCTCTCATTGCTCCCCCTTTCCCTTCTCATTCATGAACGGTTGCCGAAAAAAAGTGTCCATAAATGCCCTCGGCGTTCCTCCTGATGTTATGACCTGCGCTGTTTTGGGATGGCTCGTTGAGCCTGCCGCTTATCGCTGGAACGGATAACTACTCTAGTCAACTTCGCGAGCAATAGTGGCACCGTCTTGCATAACTTGGGGTGGGCCCTTTTCGGTTGATGCTTACTTAGGACTCCAGCGCAGAGGCGTCTTTCCTGGAGCATCGAGGATTTTTCGGCGATGACGAGATGCGGCGGGGCATGATCCCGGCGCGTTGCCGTCGCCGCGCTGTCACAGTCCCAACCTATATTCTTCTAAGAGTCTGCCGACCGTAGACGGTATCCGGATTGTCAGACGTCAAGTGCAAGCCCGGTCACGGGTTGGGATGCCCAGCGCAGGCTCGATCCTGACCGCATTGGGCAGTTCCGCTCCCGCCCCGCTTTCTCACGGGTCGATTCACTGCGTGCCTTCTCAAACGTGTCATCGCTGGCAGAGTGGGGCGCTCTTCTACAAGTCAGGAGTTGCAAATGGATCAATCGTCCTCCAAGCAAATTACGGAAGCGCAAACCGCGCATGTTGACGCCTTCATGGGGCTGGCCAACACCACCATTGAGGGATTCGAGAAATTGCTTGTACTGAATTTTCAGACTGTGAAGACGGCGCTGGCGGAGACACACGAGGAGGCGCAGAAAGTGCTGTCAGCCAAGGACACCCAGGAGTTGCTTACGGTGGAATCGGACTGGCTTCGTCCGGTGCCAGACAAAATGCTTTCGTATCAGCGTCATCTTTGCCAGATCGCGACCGATACCCAGGCCAGGCTCGGCGAGGTAGCCGTAGCGCAATACGAGGCCAGCAAGCACAACATGACGGACTTCATCAAAGGCGCTGCAAGCGCAGTCGTGGCATGGGACGCCGGAACTTCCGACGCCGGCCTACGGGCTGCCATCGAGACAACGGACCTGCTGTTCGAAAGCATGCGGAAGGCCGCGAAGCAAATGGCGCAAGCCGCTGAAAGTAGCCTTGAAGCAGCCAGCGATGCTGTCGCCAATGCGAGTCAGTCGTCAGGCGAACGTTCATTGCAGGAGGCTGCGCAGTAGTACCTGGTATGAACGCCTCATGGCCGCGGGCCGTTGCTGTGGCGCAGGACGCTGCACGGCCCCGTCTGGGGTCACCAGTGAGACCGTGGGAATACCGGTTCGGTACTATCGAAAGAGCCCGATGATGCGCAAGCCGCGGCCATGAGCGTCGGCCGCTCAATACCCGGTTGCGCCCGTGCAGGCCCGCTACCAGAGGTTTTGGCGTGTTCGAGTGGCGGCGTCGGAGAATCCCCGATTGGACTTTTGCATGTTGGTACCCTGATTCTGAGGCGGGGATCCCTTGACCGGGCGCACACACGATTCACTCGGCTCAATCGCGTGGAAGAAGGGGGAGGTCAGTGGGGCCGTGAGGGCGGAAAGCCCACCGGCCGGGGCGTGAAATCTGCGCATGCTCGGCTCCTCTCGTCGCCATGCATCGCGCCGCAGGGCAACACAACGCCAGCGCGTTCTGGCAGGGCAAACAAAGAGCGGGGCTGCGAGGCGAACGTGGACCAGATCCACTGCCTCGTTCTTCTTTTCGTGGGTACCAAAAAGCCAAGCTACTCCTGGCGGATCCACGAACCTCGCATCGTCAATACTATATATACTGTATGAACGTAAATGCATAGGACAGAGGGCTTGATGCCAGGTAATTCCCGGAGGAAGCTGGTGACGACGTTACCATCGGACGCACGGAACGAGAAGGGATCCGAAGGCACGCTGCGCGCTGGCAAGGCAGGACGGAAAACTTCTACCCAGACGATGTCGCCTGCCTTGGCGCCTCCGACCGACGAGGGGTCTGCCAGCGTAACGAAAGCCAAGACGCCGAGCAATGGTGCGGCGCAGCAGTCAGACAAATCAACCAAGAAGCCAAAGGTCGTTCGGGACAGTTTCACGATGCCGGAGCACGACTATGAAAAGCTTGCCGAGCTCAAGCGGAAGTGCCTCGCAGGTGGCGTCCCGGTGAAGAAGAGCGAGTTGCTGAGGGCAGGACTACGGGCTCTTGAAGCCCTCTCGCAGGAGAGGCTACTCGGCGTTGTTGCGCAAGTCGAGGCAGTCAAGACGGGGCGCCCCGCGAAGTCCTAAAGCGGACGCCGTTACCGATACCCGAAGAAGCCGTCCATCGGGATCACTCCGACACATCCGACAACACGTCCAGCTAAGTTTGGAGCCACGGCCGAATGACTGTCTGCCGCTAACGGTAAGTGTCATGGTCGAAGCATCCGGTCTCGACGAGTGGGGAGGTCGAAGGGCAGGGGGCAAGCGGATTTCGTCAAAAATCTGTCATTCGCCAGTGGCAAATGGCCCACGCCCTGCCCAATGCAGATTAGGACAGGAGTATCAAGGTTTGATGACGAAAGTGGGCTGCGCTGCAGACCAGTGACGACCTCGGCGCTGAGAGACGAAGACAGAGGCAGCGTGCAAACGCCTCGGATAGGTTCAGCCCGCAGCTAGAATCCAGGGTACAGATCCAAAAATGAAGGCAGATTTCCGCTGATGCTCTTGCTGACCGAGCCACAGCGTTGCCCAGGTGTCCCTCCGTGGGCCCGACCATCATGAAACACGCAGCCGAGCGCATGCAGACGACCCCGTCGAGCCCCCCGGGAGCGGCGAGCCTTGATATCCTGGCAGAACGCGTTGGCGTGCAGAATGGCAATGACCTCTTCATCAACCGCGAGCTCAGCGAACTCGAGTTTTACGACCGCGTTCTGCAACAGGCCGCCGATCCAGCGGTGCCACTGCTGGAGCGTCTGCGCGCGCTGTGTACGGTCAGCAGCAATCTGGACCAGTTCTACGAGATCCGGGTCGCTGGCCTGAGAGAGCGCTGCTTGATTCAGTCTGCTGCCGTCGGGCCGGACGGGATGGCGCCGCAGGAGCTCTACGCAAGTCTCAACTTGCGGGTCCGTGAACTGGTGGATCGACAGTACCGTCTGTTCAATGACGTGCTGGTGCCCGCGTTGGCCGAGCAACAAATATGCTTTTTGCGGCGTCCCACGTGGAATCCCACGCAGTCAGCCTGGATCCGGGAATTCTTCTTCGCCGAACTGATGCCGGTGCTGACGCCCATCGGACTGGACCCGGCGCATCCGTTCCCGCGGTTGCTTAACAAGAGCCTGAACTTCGCCGTCGAGCTCGAGGGCAGAGACGCGTTCGGGCGCAACGCCAGCCATGCGATCGTACAGGCGCCACGCGCGTTGCCGCGGGTGATTGCTCTGCCGGAGGACATCGCCGGATGCCAGTACGGCTTCGTTTTTCTCTCGTCGATTCTGCACGCCCACGTCGGCGAGCTGTTTGGCGGCATGACAGTGCGCGGCTGCTACCAGTTCCGCGTGACCCGAAACAGTGAGCTGTTCGTGGACGAGGAAGAAGTCAAGAACCTGCGCGAGGCGCTGCAGGGCGAACTGCCGCATCGCCACTTTGGCGATGCGGTTCGACTGGAGGTGGCCGACAACTGCACGTCGGGAATGACTGCGTTCCTGCAGGAACAGTTCGGTCTGACGGCAAGCGAGGTGTTCTCCGTCAATGGCCCGGTCAACCTGGTTCGCCTGTTGCAGGTCCCGGACCAGGTCAATCGACCGGAGCTGAAGTACCCCCCGTTCCGGCCTAGCCTGCCAAAGGCCCTGCGGGAGCATTCGGACATGTTCCGCGCCATGCGCGATGGCGACATCCTGCTGCATCATCCGTTCCAGTCTTTCGCACCCGTCGTTGACTTTGTCAGGCAAGCGGCACACGACCCGGATGTGGTGGCCATTCGCCATACGGTCTATCGGGCAGGGCACGACTCGGCCCTGCTAACGGCATTGCTCGAGGCGGCGCGCAATGGCAAGGAAGTTACCGTCGTGGTGGAGTTGCTGGCCCGCTTCGATGAGGAAGCCAACATCGGCTGGGCGGCGCAGCTGGAGGAAGTCGGCGCGCATGTCGTCTATGGCGTCGTAGGCTTCAAGGCGCACGCCAAGATGGTCATGGTCTTGCGCCGCGAAGGCGGGGCGCTCAGGCGCTATGTGCACCTTGGCACCGGGAACTATCACGGCCTGACGACCCGAACCTATACGGATTTCGGGCTGCTGACCTGCCATGAAACGCTGACGCAGGATGTCGCGCAGGTCTTCAGCCAGCTGACGGGCCTCGGTCAGACCGAGGGCATGACCCATCTCTGGCAATCGCCATTCACCATGAAGCAGGCGCTGTTGTCAGCAATTCGCCGCGAGGCCGAGCAGGCCCGGGCGGGCCGCAAGGGGGCGATCATTGCCAAGATGAATGCCTTGCTGGATCCGGAGTTGATCCAGGCCCTCTACGAGGCCTCACGTAACCGTGTACGCATCGACCTGATCGTCAGGGGCGCCTGTGCGCTGCGGCCGGGCGTCGCCGGCTTGTCGGAAAACATTGAGGTGAAATCGGTCATGGGCCGGTTTCTCGAACACGCCCGCATCTTCTACTTCCACGATGGCGGGGAAGAGCGGGTGATGCTGTCCAGCGGCGAATGGATGGAGCGCAGCCTCTCCCGACGGATCGAGATCTGCTTTCCGATCCTCGACCCCATCCTGAAGGCACGCGTCATCGCCGAAGGCCTGAAGCCCTACCTGACCGACCGGCGTGACGTCTGGCAGATGGCGCCGGACGGAAAATATGAGCGCCGCTCACAGCAGGGAGGCGACTCGGCGCAAGATTTTCTGCTGTCGGCTTTGACCTGAGTTCTCTTGGCTCTTCCATTGGTTATCTGATCTGAAGCGCCACCATGTCAGAAATATGACGATCACGATCGGGACACGTCTGGCGAGTCCGGCCGCTGTGGAACGGATACTCCTCGGCAACAAGCATGGCGCTTTTTCCGCGCGATTGCGGCGGTGATCTGCTACGCTGAATTGCCAAGGCGTTACAACGCAACCTGCAAACCACGGAAGAATAATCATGAAGCGGACGCACGACTTCCGGATACGTTCCTATATCCACGCTTTGGCTCGCCAACTGGCAATCGTGTTGCTATCTCTTGGCGCGGTTTCGATGGCACGAGCCGGAGATATCACGGGCGCGGGTTCAACCTTCGTCTACCCGCTAATGTCCAAATGGGCGGCAACGTATTACGCCCGTACCGGTCAGCAGGTCAACTATCAGCCGACCGGATCGGGCAACGGCATCCGGCAGATCCGTGCGGCGAGCGTGACCTTCGGTGCCACGGACATGCCGCTCAAGTCGGAGGACTTGCGAACGGCAGGGTTAGCGCAGTTTCCCATTGTGATCGGTGGGGTGGTGCCGGTTCTGAACCTGGACGGCGTTGGCGCGGGTCAGCTGCGCATGACCGGTTCGCTATTGGCGGACATTTATCAGGGAAAAATCGTTAACTGGAATGATCCGGCCATTGCCGCCGCAAATCCTGCAATCAAATTACCCGACCAGAAGATCGTAGTCGTTCATCGTAGTGACAGCTCTGGCACCACCTTCAACTGGACGGATTATCTTGCAAAGATCAGTCCGCATTGGGGTGCATCTGTTGGGGCCGGCACGACAGTGAAATGGCCCGTTGGCGTAGGAGCAAATGGCAATGATGGTGTCGCGACCTATATTCGCAATGTCAACGGAGCCATTGGCTACGTTGAACTGACCTATGCATTGCAGCGTAAGCTGGCCTATGCCGCCGTCATGAATCGCGATGGCATCTTTGTGCAGCCGTCACGCGAATCGTTCAGTGCCGCGGTGTCTGCGGCAGAGTGGAATCCGAAGGCAGACTTCTATCAGGTGCTGACGAATGCTTCTGGCTCCCAGGCCTGGCCGATTACCGGTGCCGTGTTCGTGCTGATCTCCAAGACTCGCGGTAACGCTGGCGAGACCAAAGACGCACTCGCATTTTTCCGTTGGGCGCTGTCCGAGGGACAGGCCGACGCGGCGGCCGAACACTATGTCGCTCTTCCTGAGAGTCTGGTTCGGCACGTGGAGTCGTATTGGAGGGAAGCCTTCCAATGAGGGAGGGCAGAAGGCGCCAACAATGCGAGTTATCGATGCGATTTGAGCGGCCTTGTTGCATAAATCGAATTTGAAGGCAAAGGCACCGCTATGATCATGATTTCAGGCGATGCGGACGGACTTCGGGCGAGCGACAGCCGCCATGCGGTTCAGCACGCCTACGCGGATCGAGACCTCGGTCGCCTGGGAGCCTATCTCACGCGCCCACAGGCAGGGGCCGGTGAGAGTCTTGAGCCGGTACAGCGAGCGCCGGTGATAGCCGCAGGCTTGCTTCCATTCTCGCCTACTGCTCTTTCCGATAGCGTCGATGGCCGCATTGCGCCAAGCTGCACCGGGCGTGTTGTCAGGCCAAGCCATCGCGCCCTCGCGCGGCGGGACTCGCGAATCCGCCATCGAGAAAGTGCGCCTAGCCGAGGATGGCTGGAACACCCGCGACGCTGCCAAAGTGTCCCTCGCGTACAGCCTGGATACGCGATGGCGCAACCGTGCTGAATTCGCAAGCGGCCGCGATGAAGCCCGAGCGTTTCTAGAGCGCAAGGAAGGCAACTACGAGATCTACATGGTGGCCGACGCCTCGGGCGGCACCACCAAGGAAGCGCACGACTACGCGATGCAGCGCATGGTGCAGGCCGGCGTGGTGCCGGTGACCTGGCAGCAGGTGCTGCTTGAATGGCAGCGCGACTGGAAGAACCGCGACACGTACGACGCGGTAATGAAGGTGGCCAAGGAACACTCGGGTGCCTACGGCATGGGCGTGGACTACGCCTACACCATGGTCCACAAGGCCGAGCAGCGCACCGCCACGAAGCACGAGTCGCTGGCTCCGGTCCATGCACAGGTGATCGAGCGGTAATTCTGCATTCGCGGGCTGGACGTTCCATAGGACGTCCAGTCATTTCAGAAACGGGGCCAACTGCCTACTTCAATCCCGACTGACTCAGACCGCGGCTTGAAGCAAGATCGCGGCCTCAAATGAACAGGAGAACTCCCATGTCCAAACTACCGTTGCTCGAACCCGCGGATTGTGCATTGATCCTCGTTGAT
>NZ_JBXAHL010000006.1:0-154976 GCF_058795055.1 Cupriavidus sp. GW823-FHT06D04
CGTGATACCAATGCTGCGTTAAACATTCTCCGATGCGGACGTGCATCGCCAGGTGTGGGAATCCCCTGCCTTTAGGCAGGGGAGGACGAGGACGTCAAATCTGACGCTTTGCGATCATGCTGGGGCGCGGCGCCGGTCCATGGCGGCACGGGCGCGCACCTGGAACGGCTGCAGAGGGATGAAGCTTAACAGCCGCAGCCGGAGCATGTGGAGTCCCGCACCGGTTCGCCCCGCCGGGCCTGCAGGGCGAACCGGACGATATCAGAGCGAGGACGGCGCAGGCTTGTCCGTGTCGATGCCGTAGCGCGCGATCGCCTCGGCCACCACCGACGCCGGCACCGTGCCCTGCGCCGCAAGCGCGCGCAGCGCCGCCACGCAGACATAGGCGCGATCGACCTCGAAGAAGCGGCGCAGCGACGGCCGGTTGTCGCTGCGGCCATAGCCGTCGGTGCCCAGCACCGTGAAGGGGGCCGGCACATAGGGCGCAATCAGCTGCGGATAGGCGCGCACGTAGTCGGTGGCCGCCACCACCGGGGCGTCGCCGGCCAGCAGCGCTTCCACATGGCTGGGGGCGATGCTGTCCTGCGGATGATGCAGGCGTTGGCGCGCGGTCTCGCGCGCCTCGCGCTCCAGCTCGGAGAAGCTGGTGACGCTGAACACCTCGCTGTCGACCTGCCAGTCCTCGGCCAGCATCCGCGCCGCGGCCTCCACCTCGCGCAGGATGGTGCCGCTGCCGAGCAGCCGCACCCTGGCGCGCCCGCCCCCTGCCACCTGCGCAAGCCGGTACATGCCGCGCACGATGTCGCGCTCCACGCCGGCCGGCATCGACGGCTGGGCGTAGTTCTCGTTCATCACGGTCAGGTAATAGAACACGTCCTCCTGGCGCTCCATCATCGCGCGCATGCCCGCGTCGACGATCACCGCGAGTTCATAGGCATAGGCCGGGTCATAGGCACGGCAGTTGGGGATGGTGGCGGCAATGATGTGGCTGGTGCCGTCCTGGTGCTGCAGCCCTTCGCCCGACAGCGTGGTGCGGCCGGCCGTGGCGCCCACCAGGAAGCCGCGCGCACGCTGGTCGCCGGCGGCCCAGATCAGGTCGCCGATGCGCTGGAAGCCGAACATCGAGTAGTAGATATAGAGCGGCAGCATGGCCGTGCCATGGGTGCTGTAGGCAGTGCCCGCGGCAATCCACGACGACATCGCACCGGCCTCGGTGATGCCCTCTTCCAGGATCTGGCCGCGGATGTCCTCGCGGTAGTACAGCATCGAGCCGGCGTCCTCGGGCTCGTACAACTGGCCCTGCGACGAATAGATGCCGACCTGGCGGAACAGGCTGGCCATGCCAAAGGTGCGCGCCTCGTCGGCGACGATGGGCACCACGCGCGGGCCGAGTGTCTTGTCCTTGAGCAGACCAGTCAGCATGCGCACCATCGCCATGGTGGTCGACATTTCCTTCTGGCCAGCGTCCACGGCGAACTGGCCGTATTTCGCCAGCGGCGGCACCGGCACGGCGTCGGCCTGGCGCCGACGCGCCGGCAGGTAGCCGCCCAGGGCCTGGCGGCGCTCGCGCAGGTAGCGCAGCTCGGCGCTGTCCTCGGCAGGGCGGTAGAAGCGCATCGATTCCAGGTCCTCGTCGGACAAGTCCAGGCCGAAGCGGCTGCGGAACACCTTCAGCGCCTCGAGATCCAGCTTCTTCTGCTGGTGCGTGGTGTTCTGCGCCTGGCCGGCATTGCCCATGCCATAGCCCTTGATGGTCTTGGCCAGGATCACGGTGGGCTGCCCCTTGTGCGCGCGTGCCGCGGCAAAGGCCGCATGGAGCTTGCGCAGGTCGTGCCCGCCGCGGTTCAGCGCGGCCACCTCTTCCGGCGTCATATGGGCGACCAGCGCCTTCAGCGCTTCGTTCTGGCCGAAGAAATGCTCGCGCCCGTAGTGGCCGTCCTTGGCCTTGTAGGTCTGGAACTGGCCGTCCATGGTCGAGGCGAAGGCGCGCAGCAACGCGCCGGAGTGATCGCGCGCGAAGATCGGGTCCCAGGCGCTGCCCCACAGCACCTTGATCACGTTCCAGCCGGCGCCGCGGAACAGCGCTTCCAGCTCCTGCACGATCTGGCCGTTGCCGCGCACCGGCCCGTCCAGGCGCTGCAGGTTGCAGTTGATGACAAAGGTCAGGTTGTCGAGTTTCTCGCGCGCCGCCAGCGGCAGCGCGGCGATCGATTCGGGCTCGTCCATCTCGCCGTCGCCGAACACGCCCCACACGTGCCGGCCCGAAGTGGCCTGCAGCCCCCGGTGCTCCAGGTAGCGCATGAAGCGCGCCTGGTAGACCGACTGGATTGGGCCCAGCCCCATCGAACCGGTCGGGAATTGCCAGAAGTCCGGCATCAGCCAGGGGTGCGGATACGAGCACAGGCCCTGCCCGCCCGCCTCGCGGCGGAAGTTGTCGAGCTGGGCTTCGGACAGGCGCCCTTCCAGGAAGGCGCGTGCGTACACGCCCGGTGCCGAGTGCGGCTGGAAGTAGACCAGGTCGCCGCCGTTGCCGGCATCGGCGCCCTGGAAGAAGTGGTTGAAGCCGACCTCGAACAGGTCCGCCGCCGAGGCATAGCTGGAGATATGCCCACCCAGCTCACCGTAGGCCTGGTTGGCGCGCACCACCATGGCAAGGGCATTCCAGCGCACGATGCCGGTGATGCGCGCTTCCATCGCCAGATCGCCCGGATAAGGGGGCTGGCGCTCGACCGGGATGGTGTTCAGGTAAGGCGTGTTGCTTTGCGCCGTGGTCGACACACCCAGCGCGGGCGCGGCATCGAGCAGCCGGCTGAGCAGGAAGCGCGCGCGCTCCTGCCCGCATTGCGCCACCACCGCCTCGAGCGCGTCCAGCCATTCGCGCGTCTCCTGCGGATCGTTGTCGCCCTCGGGCATGGCTTGGGCGAGCAGCCGGGCGTGTGGGGAGCCAAGGTCGGTCATGGGGAAGTCTCCAATGGGTTTTGTCCCATTCTATGGAGTGCCCTCCCGCATGAGATGCTGAAGTTGACTGCCCATTCGGCAGATGGCAGCACAATCCACTGCCGTTCACCGTCCGGGCTACGCGAGAATGCTGAGGCTGCGGCGTATCCCACGCCGGACGCCGGGGGGGCGCATTGCCCGGTTAGCGCGGATTGCGCAGCGGCAACGCTGTGTCGTACATCACTTGCTTGAGTGCGAAGCTGCTGCGGATGTTGGCGACGCCGGGGATGCGCGTGATCTCGTCGACGATCAGCCGCTCCACGGCCTGGACGTCGGCCACCACGGCGCGGATCAGGTAGTCGGCATCGCCCGTCATCAGGTAGCACTCCATCACGTTGGGCAGCGCGCGCACGGCGCGCTCGAAGGCATCGAGCCCCTCACGCGCCTGCCGCTCCAGCGACACGTGGATAAAGACGTTGACGTTGAGGCCAAGCTTCTGCGGATCGAGCAGCGTCACGCGCTGCCGGATGATCCCGCGCTGCTCCAGCGCGCGCACGCGCGCCAGGCAGGGCGACGGCGAGAGGTTGACGCGCGCGGCCAGCTCGACGTTGGTCAGGCTGGCGTCGCGCTGCAACGCCTCGAGGATCCGGATATTGATTTCATCCAGTTCGGGTTCCTGCATGGGGTTCCTGTATGGCCGGCTCGATGTAAAGCGCATGGCGCCCTGCCTCCTTGCGGAAACGGGGCGCCGGGCAGAGCACTAGAATACAGGCCGCGCCACGCGGGCGGCAATCTTCCGGGCTTGCGGGGTCGCCACATGGCGCTCATGGGACCCGGCCAGCAGCCGGCATCAGGTTCCCGCGCCCTCCCCGCGTGCCTGCGCCCATGCGTCCCAGTACGGCGGACTCCCGATGGCCGTGCGCACGCACTCCGCAAACGCGCGCAGCCGCGCCGACACCCGCCGGCCTTCCGGGTGGGCGATATAGATGGATTCCGGCTCGGCCCGCAGGCCGACATCGATCACTGCCAGCGCACCCTGCCGGATGGCATCGCCGGCAATAAAGGTCGGCAACAACGCGATGCCGACTCCCGCGATGGCGGCATCGCGCATCATGTCGCCGTTGTTGACGCGCAGCGCAACGGCGGCACGGGCGATCTCGGTGCCGTCCGGGCCTTGCAGGCGCCAGTCAGCCGCGCCGCGGTTGGCGTAGAAGATGCCACGGTGCTGCTGCAGCTCCGCCAGCGTAGCCGGCGTGCCCATCTGCGCGAGGTAATCCGGGGATGCGACCAGGAGGCGGTGGCTGGGGGCAAGCTGCCATGCCACCAGGCGCGAGTTCCCCAGCGGGCCGTGCCGCACCACGGCGTCATAACTGTCCGTGGCCGCGTCCACGCGCCGGTCGTCCAGGTCCAGGCTCAGCTCCAGTTCTGGATGCCGGGCCAGGAACGGATAGATGGCAGGCCCCAGGTGCATCCGGCCAAATGTGACCGGCGCGGAAATCCGCAACGACCCGGCCAGAGTGCCGCGCCGCTCGGCAACATCGGTTGCCGCCGCCTCCACTTCATGCAGGATGCGCGCGGCCCGCTCCAGGAAGGCGGCGCCGTCCTCGGTCAGCGACAGCCGCCGCGTGGTCCGGCGCAGCAGGTTGGCACCCATCGCCTTTTCAAGCTCGGCCAGGCGTTCGCTGACCACGGACTTGGACAAGTTGAGCCGCCTCGCGGCCTCGCTGATGGAGCCTGCCTCCACCACGGCGACAAAGCTGGCGACACCTTCTAGCTTGAACATTGTTCGGCATATCCGGAAAGTTGTTCCGCGATCTTCAGTCTAGTGCGAACCGCGCGCGGTACCCATACTGGTTTCACGAGGCAGCGGGACGGTTCCTGCTGCCCTACCCGCAAAACCGGCGCCGTCGACCAGCAAGTTGCCCCGCGCGCCAGACCGGAGATCGATCATGGGACGTTTGTCTGGAAAAGTTGCCATCATTACCGGCGCCAGTGCCGGCATTGGCCGCGCCACTGCCTTGCTGTTTGCCGCCGAAGGCGCCAGGGTGGTAGTCGGTGCCCGCCGCCAGTCCGAACTGGACAGCCTGGTGGCGCAGATCAGTGACGCCGGCGGCGACGCGGTGGCGCTCGCCGGCGATGTGCGGCGCGAGGAATACGCCAGCGCGCTGGTGGCGCTGGCGGTCGAGCGCTATGGCCGCCTGGATATCGCCTTCAACAACGCCGGCACGCTCGGCGAGGGCGGGCCCAGCACCGGGGTTTCGGCGGAGGGCTGGAACGACACCCTTGCCATCAATCTCACCGGCGCGTTCCTCGGCGCCAAGCACCAGCTTGCACAGATGCTGAAGGATGGCGGCGGTTCGGTGATCTTCACATCGACCTTCGTTGGCTACACCGTCGCCTTTCCCGGCGTGGCCGCGTATGCGGCAAGCAAGTCCGGCCTGATCGGCCTGACGCAGGCGCTGGCGGCCGAGTATGGGCCGCAGGGCATCCGCGTCAATGCGATCCTGCCAGGCGCCGTGGACACGGACATGTATCGCACCATGAACGACACCGCGGAGTCGCAGGCGTTCATCACCAACCTGCATGCGCTCAAGCGCGTGGCAACGCCGGAAGAACTGGCGCGCTCGGTGTTGTACCTGGCATCGGACGATTCGGCTTTCGTCACCGGCACGGCGTCGCTGGTGGATGGCGGCGTCTCGATCACGCGCACCTGACCCACCGGCGCCGGCGGCCAGCACGGCTGCCGGCGCTGCCGACTGGTTTCAGCCCCCTTCCGCTCAAGTCATCGTTCTGTCATCCGCCCCGGCCAGAATGCGCAGGTCATTCAAGTCAGGGAGTGGACATGACGCACGCAATTGAAGTCCGCGGGCTTTCCAAATCGTTCCGCGCGGACCGCAAGGCGCTTGACGATGTCACGCTGCACATCGCGCCAGGCGAGATGGTCGCCCTGCTGGGTGCATCGGGATCGGGCAAGTCCACGCTGTTGCGCCACGTTGCCGGATTCATCACGGGCGATGCCGGCGCCGGCGAAATCCTCGTCAACGGCCGCCATGTGCAGCGCAACGGCCGCCTCGCCCGCAACGTGCGCAAGGTGCGTGGCGAGATCGGGTTTGTGTTCCAGCAGTTCAACCTGGTGGGCCGTCTTCCGGTCATCACCAACGTGCTGGTCGGCATGCTGGCCCGCGTGCCCAAGTGGCGCAGCCTGCTGCGCATCTTCACGGCCGATGAAGTCCAGGGCGGGCTCGATGTGCTTGCACAAGTTGGTATAGACGACTATGCGTTTCAACGGGCCTCGACGCTGTCGGGCGGCCAGCAGCAGCGCGCCGCCATCGCCCGCACGCTGGTGCAGAACGCCAGCGTGATCCTGGCCGACGAGCCGATCGCCTCGCTCGACCCGGAATCGTCGCGTCGGGTGATGTCGCTGCTCAGGCAGATCAACCGCACGCGCAAGGTCGCGGTGCTGGTGTCGCTGCACCAGGTGGATGTGGCGATGCGCTACTGCCCCCGCGTGGTGGCGCTGCGCCACGGCAAGGTGGTCTATGACGGACCCTCTGCCGCGCTCACGCCCGGCATGCTGCGCGATCTCTACGGTACCGAAGCCGACGAGCTGCTGCACGATTCCGTGCCCGACGAAGACGTATCCACTACGGCCATGCCGGCACCGGCGATGGTCACGATGAACCTGGCGGCCGCCTGAACGGCAGCCTGTCCAGACCGCTTTCCACCCAAACCGCTTCCCACCGGAGTTGTCCATGCTTCGCAGAACCTTTCTCGCCGTCGTGGCCTCGGGCGTGGTCGCCCTGCCCGCCTTTGCGCAGGATGCCAAGAGCCTGAACATCGGCTTTATCTCGACTGAATCGTCATCGAACCTGAAGTCTGCCTGGCAGCCGCTGATCGACGATCTCAGCAAGACGCTGGGTGTACCCGTCAAGCCCTTCTTTGCGTCCGACTATGCCGGCATCATCGAAGGCATGCGCTTCAACAAGGTGCAGATCGCCTGGTTCGGCAACAAGTCGGCCATGGAGGCCGTGGACCGTGCCAGCGGCGAAGTCTTTGCATCGGTGATCGACAAGGACGGCAACCCGGGCTACTGGTCGGTGCTGATCGTCAACAAGGACAGCGACCTGAAGAGCGTCGAAGACGTGATCAAGCGCGGCAAGGATCTCAGCTACGGCGCCGGCGACCCCAATTCCACCTCTGGCACGGCCGTGCCGGGCTTCTACCTGTGGACTGCCAACAAGGTCGAGCCGAAGACGCTGTTCAAGGCCGTGCGCATCGGCAACCACGAGACCAACCTGCTGTCGGTGCTGAACAAGCAGGTGGATGTGGCGGTGAACAACACCGAGAACATGGAGCGCTATCGCATCAACACCGGCAAGAACGCCTATGACCAGGTGCGGGTGCTGTGGAAGTCGCCGCTGATCCCGGCCGATCCGATGGTCTATCGCAAGGACCTGCCGCCGGAGATGAAGAAGAAGATCCAGGCCTTCTTCGTCAACTACGGCAAGGGTGCCGAGGCCGCGCGTGAAAAGCAGGTGCTGGCCACCCTGACCTACCAGGGCTTCCGCACCGCCAGCGATGCGCAACTGGTGCCGATCCGCCAGATCGAGCTGGCCCGCGAGAAGGCGAAGATCGAATCGGACACCACCCTGGCCGCTGCCGACAAGGAAAAACGGCTGGCCGAAGTGAGCCGCCGCCTGGCTGAGCTGGACAAGGCCGCCGGCAACGCCACCAGCACGCAATAAGCCCCACCCCGACGAGGCCGGTGGCACCCCGCCGCCGGCCTCGCATCGCCTTCGTTCCCCCGCTTGATTCCGGATTGCCCCATGACTGTCACCGCCAGGCCCGGCCTGCCTCCCACACCCCGAAGTAACGTGCGCCCGCCGCGCACTTCCCTTGCCGTGATGCTGACCTGGGCAGTCCTGCTGGCCATGCTCGCCCTGTCCTGGCAAGGCGCCGACATGCGCCCGCTGGACCTGCTGCGCGACTCGGATAACATGGCAAAATTTGCCGCCGATTTCTTCCCGCCCGACTTCCGCGACTGGCGGCACTACCTGGACGAGATGCTCGTCACCGTGCAGATCGCGCTGTGGGGCACCGCCCTGGCCGTGGTGATGGCGGTGCCGCTGGGCCTGCTGTGCTCGGCCAATATCGTCCCGGCGTGGGCCTACCAGCCCGCACGCCGCATCATGGACGCCTGCCGCGCCATCAATGAGATGGTGTTCGCCATGCTGTTCATCGTGGCCGTAGGCCTGGGACCGTTTGCCGGCGTGCTGGCGATCTGGATCCACACCACCGGGGTGCTGGCCAAGCTGTTCGCCGAAGCCGTCGAGGCCATCGACCCGCGCCCGGTGGAAGGCGTGCGCGCCACCGGCGCCGGCCCGATCGAGGAGATCGTCTATGGCGTGATTCCGCAGGTGCTGCCGCTGTGGCTGTCGTTCGCGCTGTACCGCTTCGAGTCCAACGTGCGCTCGGCCTCGGTGGTGGGCATCGTCGGCGCCGGCGGCATCGGCACCGTGCTGTGGGAGATCATCCGCAGCTTCCAGTACGGGCAGACCTGCGCCGTGATGATCATCATCATCCTGTTCGTCTCGGCCATCGACATCATCTCCGCACAAATCCGCAAGGTACTGGTCTGACATCATGCTGAACCTGTCCCACATCGAAACGCTGTTTGCCGACCATGGCAATGCCTGGTACGGCGGCGAAGCCATCAGCCAGACCGAGCACGCGCTGCAATGCGCGCAACTGGCCGAGCAGGCCGGCGAGCCCGAGCCACTAATCGTCGCGGCCCTGCTCCATGACGTTGGCCACCTGCTGCTGGCCGAAAGCACCACCACCGACATGCGCCACCAGGAGGCCGCCGCCGATGCGCTGGCCGGGCTGTTCGGCGATGAAGTGACCGAACCCGTGCGCCTGCACGTGGCGGCCAAACGCTACCTGTGCGCCGTCGATCCCGCGTATTCCGGCACGCTGTCGCCCGCTTCCATGCAAAGCCTGGCGCTGCAAGGCGGCCCGTACAGCGCCGCCCAGGCCGATGCGTTCGCCGCGAGCCGCCACGCCGCCGCCGCGGTGCGCCTGCGCCGCTACGACGACCTGGCCAAGGTGGTCGACCTGGCCACGCCGCCGCTGGCGCACTATCTGGACATGGCCGCGCGTTGCGCGCGGACTGGCGCATGAACACCATGGCTGAAGCTGTACTTACCCTGCGTGAAGTGCGCGGTTCCGACTCGGAACTGCGGCACCTGTCCGCGCTGCTGGCCGCGATGGACGACGAAACGCCGCTGCCGCTGGCCACCATGCGCGAGCGCTACGCTACCATGCGCCGCTATCCGGACTACCGCTGCTACATGATGGTGGACGAGGACGAGGTGCCGCTGGGCACCTTCAGCCTGCTGGTATTCCCCGTGATGGTCCACGACGGGCGTCCCGAGGCGATTGTTGAGGCAGTGGTGGTGGCGCCGTCCGCGCGCGGCATGGGCGTCGGCAAGGCGATGATGCGCGAAGCCATGCGCCTGGCCCGTGAGGCTGGTGCGGCCAAGCTGGCGCTGTCGTCCAACGCGCGGCGCCTGCAGGCCCACCAGTTCTATCGCCGGCTCGGGTTCACCGAGCACGGCATCAGCTTCAGCATCGAAATCTGATGGCAAGGCCGTGCCGTAGGCTTCGCTTCGGCACGGGCTTATCAGCTTAATGTTGCGCTATCGGAAGTAGCCCCAACCAACCGCGCGAACGCATCCGCCGCGCTTTCCAGGGCGCCGCTATTGTCGAACTCGACCAGGCGGCACCCAGCCGGCACGGTGAATGCCTGCGCCGCGCGCGCCAGGCGCCGGGCAATCGCTTCTTCCGACTCGCGGCCACGCTGGCGCAGCCGGGTGGCCAGCACCTCCGGGCGCACGCGCACATGCACGGCGCACAGCTTCGGGTAGCGCGCCACGGCTTGCGGCAGGTACTCGCGCGAGCCATTGACGATCACGGTCAGGCCCCTGGCCAGCCACTGCTCGATCTCGATGCCGATGCCGTAATGCAGCCCGTGGCTGTGCCAGTCCAGCGCCAGGCATCCGAGCGCCTGGCGGCGCCGGAATTCATCGGGGGTGAGCGCAACGGAGGCCTCGTTGGCATCGGCCTCGCGGGTGATATAGCGATGCGCGATGACGATGCGGTCGTCCGGCCCGAGGCGCTCGCGCAACGCGCGCAGCAGCGAGTCCTTGCCGCTGCCGGACGGCCCCATCAGGTAGAACAGGCCGTGTCCGTCGGCCGCGCCATGTGCGTTCATGCGTCCAGGTACGCCGCGCCGGCGCCATCGATGGTGTTGCCATTGAAACCGTAGTGGCGAGCAACGATAAAGTCGTCGCCCGGCGCCGGCTGCACGAATACGCTGATTCCGTCCACATGAAGCGGCGCCTGCAGCAACTTGCCGCTCGCGGCCCCCAGGCGCTCGATGGCGGCGCGCTGGGCGGCAGTATCAAGCATGCCAGTCAGCGTGATATGGAAGACGAAGGTACCGAACACGTACGGGTAGCCCCATGCGTCGAGCATGCGGCGCTCTTCGTCGCTCAACTGGTCCGGTTTGCGCCGGCCGAGTTCTTCGGCCGTGGGCGGAGCGCGGAAGCGCTCGAATGCCAGTACGCTTGTATCGGCCAGCGCCTGCATCGGGGGGGATCCGCCATCGGCCAGGCACCATGCCACAAAACCCCGCAGCGCACGCAGCGCCAGCGGCGCGTCGAATGCCTCGCAGCCACGCACGAAGTCCCGTGCAGCGGCGTCGAGCATCGGGCCGTTGGTGCCCTGCGCAAGCCGGAATGGCGGCTTCAGCGTGGCATGCAGGCCGTAGTGAGCCGGGATATGGACCCATTCCGCGGGCGGCGGCGCCATGCCCGCCGGGGCGGGCAGCGCGGTGCCGGTATCGGCGTCGCGGCCCAGCCACTGGCTGCCAAATGTGCGGAAGGGATCGGAGGGCGCCAGGTAGATGGCGTAACGGTGCGCTGGCAAGGTCATGCGGCAAGGTTACCAGCGGCGCCAAACGCCCGGCGGCGGCGACTGCCCTGGTTTGTGGTCTGGACCGCAGACACGTTAGCGCAGGCAGATGACAGCCGGATGTCTAGACCAATGCCACGGCGCTCCGCCTCAATCACTGTCGGAAACCGTCAGCTGCACCCAGTCCCCGGCAAAGCGCACCACGCTGTACTGCACCGGCGCCCCGTCGATATCAACGTTCAGCGCCTCCACCTGCAGCACCGGGCGCGTCTTCGGCTGGTTCAGCAGCCGCGCCACCGGGGCGCTGGGCATGGCCGCCGTGATGCGCGACCACTTGCGCGTGTAGTCGGCAATGCCGAAATGCGCCAGCGCGCGCGACACGGATTGCCTGGCGCGCAGCACCTCGTCGATACCCGGGAAGCGCTTGAGGTCGAAGTAATGCTCGGCAACGTCGATGGTGCGCGCTTCGGTCTTGCCGATCATCTGCACGTGCAGGATCTCCGCCGTGCGCGCCAGGCCCAGTTGCTTTGCCACTTCCGGCGCGCGCACCACCTGGCTGTCGATGATCTCGGTATGCCCGCGCATGCCCTGCGCGGCCAGGTTTTGCGAGAAGCGCGTGCGGCGCCCGATCGCGTAGTCGATCGCATGCTCCTGCACGAAGGTGCCGCGGCCCTGCTCGATCCGCACCAGCCCGCTCAGCTCCAGCTCGCCCATGGCGCGGCGGATGGTGTGGCGGTTGACCGCGAAGCGCGTGGCCAGTTCAGGCTCAGGGGGCAGCTGTTCGCCGGGCAGGTACAGCTTCTTGCGGATGTCGTCCGCCAGCGCCTCGCCAATCTGGCGCCATACCGCCACGCCGGAACCCCGTTCCACTTCTCGATCAGACATCTCGCGCTGCCCTCTTGTCATCAAGCGTTCACCATTGCCATGCGATTGTGCCTCAACCGCGCCGCGATGGCCGGGTGCCCGAGCAATGCCCCGCCCCGTCATGAAACGTTCATCTGCCTGTGGTCTAGTAGCTGCGTGTTCAAGCAGTGACATCTAAACGTATAGACGTATAGGGGTGATGATGCAAAGCGAAACCGCGCAGGCCCATGCCGCCCGCGCCGCCTGGCTCCGGATCCTGGCGACGGCGCCCACCGACGCGCTCGACGGCGCTTACCAGCGGCTTGGCCAGGCGCAAGCCCTGCCGGCCTATAGGCTGCTGCGCAAGCCGGAGTCCGGCATGGCCATGGTCCGGGCGCGCGCGGGCGGCACCGGCGCCCAGTTCAACCTGGGGGAAATCACGGTCACGCGCTGCGCGGTCGTGCTGGAAGACGGCGCTGCCGGGGCCGCTGCAGGCGTGGCCTATATCCAAGGCCGCAGCGCCCGCCATGCCGAACAGGCCGCGGTGCTGGACGCGCTGCTGCAGCGCCCGGCCTGGCACCAGCGCGTGCAGGACCTTGTGCTGGCGCCGTTGGCAAGCACGCAGGCGGAGCGCGCCGCACACGCAGCGGCCACTGCCGCCCAGACCCGCGTCGAGTTCTTCACCATGGTCCGGGGAGAGGACTGAGATGACTGCCATGCAACCGATCCCGTCCACCCCCGCCGCCTCGCTGCTGCCGGGTTTCAACAACCCGGTCGACGACGCCCAGCAGGTCTTCCGCGCCGCGCTGCAGGCGTTTGCCCATCCGGGCCGGCTGCAAACGCTGCCCGTGGCCAGCGGCCTGCCCGACGGCCTGTCGCCTGCGCTGGCCGCGCTGCTGCTGACGCTGGCCGATCCCGATACCCCGGTCTGGCTGCCTGCCGGCGTGCCGGCCGCGGCGCGCGCGTTCCTGCGCTTCCATTGCGGCTGCCCGCTGACCGACGATGTCGGCGCCGCGGCCTTTGTCTGCGTGCCCGCCGGATATGCCATGCCGGCACTGGCGGACTGCGCGCAAGGCGACCCGGCCTTCCCCGACCGCTCGGCCACGCTGCTGATGGAGGTGGCCTCGCTTGCCGATGGCGACACCCTCACGCTGCACGGCCCCGGCATCGAAACCACGCAGGTGCTGCGCGTGGCCGACCTGCCCGCGGACTTCCGCGCCGGCTGGCGCGCCAACAACGCCGGCTTCCCGCTCGGCGTGGACCTGCTGCTGGCCAGCGGCGACCGATTCTGCGCCTTGACGCGCACCACGCTGGTGGAGGACTGACATGTACGTAGCCGTCAAAGGTGGCGAGCGCGCCATCCTCAATTCCTACCGGATGCTCGATGCCTACCGCCGCGGCGATACCGCGGTGCCGGAACTTACGCTGGCGCAGATCCGCGAACAGATGCCGCTGGCGGTGTCGCGCGTCATGGCCGAGGGCTCGCTGTACGACCCGCACCTGGCCGCGCTGGCCCTGAAACAGGCCGCCGGGGACCAGATCGAGGCAATCTTCCTGCTGCGTGCCTATCGCACCACGCTGGCACGCTTCGGCTACACCCATCCGGTGGATACGGGTTCGATGCGCCTGCAGCGGCGGATCTCGTCCACGTTCAAGGATGTGCCGGGCGGCCAGGTGCTGGGGCCGACCTACGACTACACCCAGCGCCTGCTGGATTTCACGCTCGAAGCAGGCCGCGACCCCGAGCCGCTGCCGCCCTCGCCCGAACCCCTCGCCGCCAGCATGCCGCGCGTGACCGGCCTGCTGGAAGCGGATGAACTGGTCGAAGCCGACCAGATCCCCGCGGGCGACCCCACGCCGCCCGACCTGACGCGCGAGCCGCTGGCCTTCCCCGCCAACCGCGCCGCGCGCCTGCAGAACCTGGCGCGCGCCGATGAGGGTTTCCTGCTGTCGATGGGCTATTCCACCCAGCGCGGCTACGGCAACTCGCACCCGTTCGCGGCCGAGATCCGCTACGGCACGGCCGAGGTCGAACTGTTCGTGGAAGAACTGGGCTTCGCGGTCACTATCGGCGAGATCGAGCTGACAGAATGCCAGATGGTGAGCCAGTTCGCCGGCAATGCCGACGAAGCCCCGCGGTTCACGCGCGGCTACGGGCTGGTGTTCGGCTACAACGAGCGCAAGGCCATGTCGATGGCGCTGGCCGACCGCGCCATGCGCGCCGAAGAGCTCGGCGAAGCCGCCGACGCCCCGGCCAACGATATCGAATTCATGCTGTACCACAGCGACAACGTCGAGGCCTCCGGGTTCGTGCAGCACCTGAAGCTGCCCCACTACGTGGACTTCCAGGCCAACCTGGAACTGCTGCGCCGGCTGCGCGCGGAACAGGATGGCGCCGTGACCGCTACCGTCCAGGCGCAACCGCAGCCGCAAGAGGAGACCCTGGCATGACCACCGCCGACACCACCATGGCAACGGGCATTGCCCGCGACGACCACTACAACTTCGGCTACCTGGACGAGTCGACCAAGCGCATGCTGCGCCGCGCGCTGCTCAAGGCCGTGGCGATTCCCGGCTACCAGGTGCCCTTCGGCAGCCGCGAGATGCCGCTGCCTTACGGCTGGGGCACGGGCGGCATCCAGGTGACGGCCGCCATCATCGGCAAGGATGACGTGCTCAAGGTGATCGACCAGGGCTCGGACGACACCACCAATGCCATCAATATCCGCCGCTTCTTCGGCCGCGTCACCGGCGTGCAGACCACCGAGCGCACTGCCGAGGCCAGCATCATCCAGACCCGTCACCGGATTCCGGAAACGCGGCTGCGCGCTGGCCAGACCATGGTGTTCCAGGTGCCCATCCCCGAGCCGCTGCGCTGGCTGGAACCGAGCGAGGGCGAGACTCGCACCATGCACGCACTGGCCGAATACGGCGCGATGCACGTCAAGCTGTATGAGGACATCGCCCATCACGGCCATATCGCCACCACCTACGACTACCCCGTGATCGTCAACCAGCGCTACATGATGCGGCCGTCGCCGATCCCCAAGTTCGACAATCCCAAGCTCGACCGCAGCCCCGCGCTGATGCTGTTCGGCGCCGGGCGCGAGAAGCGCGTCTATGCCGTGCCGCCGTACACCGCGGTCAGGAGCCTGGACTTCGCCGACCATCCCTTCACGGTGGAAAAGTGGTCCAGTTGCTGCGCCCAGTGCGGCGCCACCGACAGCTACCTGGACGAGATCATCACCGACGACGCCGGCACGCGCCTGTTCGTGTGCTCGGACACCGAGTACTGCGCCGACCGCCAGGCGGCCCAGGCCGTCAAGGCCGCTGCCGGAGGTGCCCGATGAGCGCCACTCCGCTGCTGTCGGTGCGCAACCTGACGCGCACCTGGGAGGGCCTGCACGGCTGCCATGACGTCAGCTTCGACCTGTACCCGGGCGAGGTGCTGTGCGTGGTGGGCGAATCGGGCTCCGGCAAGAGCACGCTGCTGCAGGCCTTGTCGATGCAGGCGCCGGCGCAGCGCGGCAGCGTGAGCTACGACATGCGCGAGTCAGGCCTGACCGACCTGGCCACGCTGTCCAGCGCGCGCTTGCGGCTGCTGGCCCGCACTGACTGGGGCTTCGTGCGCCAGCATGCGCGCGATGGCCTGCGCATGCAGGTCAGCGCCGGTGCCAATATCGCCGAGCGCCTGATGGCCGTGGGCGAGCGCCACTACGGCAACCTGCGCGAGCTCGCCGGCAACTGGCTGGAGAAGATGGAAATCGACCTGGCCCGCTTGGACGACGTTCCCGGCACCTTCTCCGGGGGCATGCAGCAGCGTTTGCAGATCGCGCGCAACCTGGTCACGCACCCGCGCCTGGTGTTCATGGACGAGCCCACGGCGTCATTGGACGTGTCGGTGCAGGCCCGCTTGCTCGATCTGCTGCGCCGCCTGGTGGCAGACCTGGGCCTCGCCGCCGTGCTGGTCACGCACGACCTGGCCGTGGCGCGCCTGCTCGCACACCGCACGCTGGTCATGCAGGGCGGCCGCGTGGTGGAGCAAGGCCTGACCGACCAGATCCTCGACGACCCGCAGCACCCGTACACGCAGTTGCTGGTCTCTTCCATCCTGCAGGGCTGACGACGATGCACGCAGAATACCCACAGAAACTGGTCGAGGTTCGCGGCCTCGGCAAGATGTTTACGCTGCACAACCAGGGCGGCATCCGCCTGCCGGTGCTGCGCGCGATGGATTTCGATGCCGCCCGCGGCGAATGCCTGGTGCTGTCGGGGCCGTCCGGCACCGGCAAGAGCACCCTCCTGCGCTGCCTGTACGGCAACTACCTGGCCACCGAAGGCAGCATCCGCCTGCGCGATACCAGCGCCGAGGGCGAGCCGTGGGTCGAGCTGACCCATGCCCCCGAGCAACGCGTGCTGAAGCTGCGCCGCGACGTGATCGGCTATGTCAGCCAGTTCCTGCGCGCGATTCCCCGCGTCGGCGCGCTCGACGTGGTGGCCGATCCGCTGCAGCAGCGCGGCGCCAGCCATGAGGAAGCGCGTGCCCGCGCGGCAGAGCTGCTGGCACGGCTGAACCTGCCGCGCCGGCTGTGGGATTTGCCGCCGGCCACTTTCTCCGGTGGCGAGCAGCAGCGCGTGAACATCGCGCGCGGCCTGATCGGCGGCCACCCGATCCTGCTGCTGGACGAGCCCACCGCCTCGCTGGACGCCGACAACCGCACCGTGGTGGTCGACCTGATCCGCGAGGCCCTGACCGAAGGCCGCGCGCTGATCGGCATCTTCCACGACGAAGCCGTGCGCGATGCCGTGGCCACGCGCCTGCTGCCGCTGCAACCCGCTACCGCCCTTGCCTGATTTGATCCCAGAACGGAATCCCAGAACGGAGCCGGACATGTCTGCTACCTACCTGACGCACGCCACCCTGGTGCTGCCGGACCGCGTGCTGCACGACAGCGCGCTGCTGATCGAAGATGGCCGCATCGCCGCCATCGAACCGGCACCCGCCGCGGTGCCCGCCCACGCCGCCGTGATCGACCTGCATGGCCACACGGTGATGCCGGGCCTGGTCGACGTGCATTGCGACGCCATCGAGAAGGAAGTCGAACCGCGCGCCAGCGTGCTGTTCCCGCTGGACTTTGCCGTGGCCCAGGTCGACCGCCGCAATGCCGCGGCCGGCATTACCACGCCGTACCACGCGCTGTCGTTCGCCGGCAACCAGTTCGGCGTGCGCAATGTCGATACCGCGGCCACGCTGGTGCGCACCCTGGCCGCGTATCGCCGCCACAGCCTGGTCGACAACCGCATCCATTGCCGCTACGAAGTCACCGATTCCAGCGCCGTGCCGGTGCTGGAAGCCCTGATGGCCGAAGGCGTGGTCGACCTGCTGTCCGTAATGGACCACTCGCCGGGCCAGGGCCAGTTCAAGACCATGGATGCCTACCTGGCCTACATGATGGGCAACCACGGCATGAGCCGCGAGGAAGCCGCCGATGCGGCCCACAAGAAGGCCGCCGCGCTGGAAGGCGCCCATGAGCGCGTCAACCGGCTGGTGGCCAGGGCGCACGCGCTGGGCATCCCTACCGCCAGCCATGACGACGATTCACCGCGGCGCATCGCCGCAATGCACGCGCTGGGCGTGCGCATGAGCGAGTTCCCGATCAACCTGGAAACCGCGCAAGCCGCGTGCGCCCAGGCGCTGCCGACCATCCTGGGCGCGCCCAACGTGCTGCGCGGCAAGAGCCAGAGCGGCTCGATGCGCGCCATCGACGCCATCCACGCCGGGGTCGGCACCATCCTGTGTTCGGACTACCAGCCGTCCACGCTGATCGCGGCCGCGTATGCCGCCGCGCGCCTGGCCGACCTGCCGCTGAACCAGGCGCTGGCGCTGGTCACCGCCAATCCCGCCGAGGCCTGCCTGCTGGACGACCGCGGGCGCCTGGCGCCGGGGCTGCGCGCGGACGTCATCGCCGTGTCCGGCGTGGCAGGCCAGCCGATGGTCACGCATACCTGGTCCGGCGGGCGGCTGGTGTTTGCGGCGGGGTATCCGTCGGTGCGGCACGTTGGCGACGCCGCCATGCCGCGCGAAACCGCGCTGCGCGAGGTGGCATAAGGAGGATTGGCGGGATTCGTAAAATTCCGCTGCGCCTCCGCCAGGCTGCTGATTTGAACAGGAAATCGAGCGCAACCTCGGTCAGCGCTTGGACGAGCCGGCGCCGGTCAGGCCGGCAACACTGTAGCGCTGGCTTGGCCGTTCGCTGCTGGCCGATGGCGGCTTCACCGGCTGAGGGACCGGATCAGGCCCCGGGGTTGAACCCCAGCGCCGTGCTGACCGCGCGCGCCTCGCGCCGGACGGCGCTGCCGATGGGCCCGTCGATGGCGGGATCAAAACCGCCGGTGGCGCCCAGCGCCGTCAGCACCGCGCAGACGCGCCCGGTGTAGTCGCGCACCGGCGCCGCCACGGCGCTGATGCCGGTCAGGTTGGTGTCGCGCACCCAGGCGCAGTCGTCGGCCTGCACCGCGCGCCGCAGCGCGCCGATGGGGTCCCTGGCATCGAGCAACGCCAGCCGCGCCGCGCTGGCCGTGGCCAGTTCTTCTTCGGCCTGGGCATGCACGCGCTTTTCATCGAGCAGCCCCAGGAACACGCGCCCGGTGGCGGACCACAGCAATGGCATCACCGAACCCGCGCGCACGTTCACCGTCACCGGCAAACCCGGTTCCTCAAAGCGCATGATGGTCGGCCCCTTGTTGCCCATCACCGCGACAAAGCAGGTCACTTCCAGTGTTTCGCGCAGGCGCACCAGCGAGGCTTCGGCCAGCCGGATCGGGTCGGCCTGCCGCATCGCCGCCATGCCGATCTGCAGCGCCTCGAAGCCCAGATGGTATTGCTGCGTGCCCGCCTCCTGCGCCACTAGCCCCTCTTCCACCAGGCTGACCAAGTAGCGGTGCACCTTGGCCGGGCTTTCGTCGATATGCGCGGCCAGCGCGGTCAGGCTGGCGCGTCCGCCCAGCCGGGCCAGTCCCTTGAGCACCGCCATGCCGGTGACGGCCGATTGCACGCGCTGGCGGCGTTCGCGCGTGCGGGGTGCGTCGGCGGGTTCGATGGGAGGTTGGGCAGCTTTCGGTCGGGGCATGGCGGGAAGGTCCGGCAAACGGAGGTCATTTCAAGGTTAACCCGCATTTAATCATTACGCAATGCGTATATGATTTACGCAAAATAGAAACACCGGTGCTGTACACCGGGCTGACCAACAAGGAGACAAGCCCCATGCCCCGCCCCCACTTCAAGCGCCTGGCCATTGGCGCCCTGGCGCTGCCGATGCTGGCCGCCATCCCCGCGCACGCCGCCGAAGCCTAGCCCGCCAAGCCGATCCGCTGGATCGTCCCCTACGCCGCCGGCGGCGGTTCGGACTTCCTCGCGCGCACCATCAGCCAGGGGCTGTCGGCCAAGGTCGGCCAGCCGGTGGTGGTGGACAACAAGCCGGGCGGCAATACCGCCATCGGCGCGGCCGAGACGGCGCGCTCGGCCGCCGACGGCTATACCGTGCTGTCGGCCGACAACGGCACACTGGTGTTCAACCCCGTGCTGTACAAATCGCTCTCCTACAACCCTGGCAAGGACCTGGCTCCGGTGACGCTGCTGGGCCGCTTCCCGATGATCCTGGTGGTGGGCGCGACCAGCCCGGTCAAGAGCGCCAAGGAGTTCATCGCGCAGACCAAGGCCACCCAGGGCGGCATCAACTACGGCTCGGCAGGCGCGGGCAGCCCGCACCACCTGGCGATGGAGCTGCTGAAGGTGGAAGCCGGCCTGTCGATGACGCATGCCCCCTACCGCGGCGCCGCGCCGGCGCTGTCGGACGTGGCCGCCGGGCAGGTGGTGGCGATGATGGTGGACTACGCCGCCGGCGCCGGCTTTATCAAGGGCGGCAAGGTCCGGCCGCTGGCGGTGGCCAATGCCACCCGGCTGCCGCAGTTGCCTGACGTGCCGACCTTTGCCGAGCTGGGCTACCCGCGCGTGGAAGCTGCCGCGCTGGTGGGCATGGTGGTGCCGGCCGGCACGCCGCCGGAGGTGGTCAACACGCTGAGCAAGGACGTGGTCGCGGCAATCCGTGAGCCCGCTGTCAACAAGCGGCTGGTGGAATTCGGCGTAGAGCCGGTCGGCAACTCGCCGGCGCAGTTCAGCGAGCTGCTGCGCAGCGAGTCCACCCGCTGGACCAAACTGATCCGCGACCTGAAGATCACGCTGGACAACTGAGTCCGGCGGCAACACCGAATGGCCGTCCGGCCCTGACCGGACGGCCCTGTTTTTCGCCAGGAGTACGCAGTATGGCCAAGCCCTCCCCCAGCGCCGCGCGCAGCGGCTGCCCGATCGACCACAGCGCCTTGACCGCGCCCAACGGCTGCCCGGTCAGCCACAACGCGGCGCAATTCGATCCCTTCGGCGACGGCTACCAGCAGGACCCGCCCGAATACGTGCGCTGGTCGCGCGAGCAGGAGCCGGTGTTCTACAGCCCCCCGCTGGGCTACTGGGTGGTCACGCGCTACCAGGACATCAAGGCGATCTTCCGCGACAACCTGACCTTCAGCCCGTCGATCGCGCTGGAGAAGATCACGCCCACCGGCGACGAGGCCAATGCCGTGCTGGCCTCCTATGGCTACGCCATGAACCGCACGCTGGTCAACGAGGACGAGCCCGCCCACATGCCGCGCCGGCGCGCGCTGATGGCACCGTTCACGCCCGCGGAACTGGCGCACCATGAGCCGCTGGTGCGCCGCCTGGCGCGCGAGTATGTCGACCGCTTTATCGACGATGGCCGCGCCGACCTGGTCGACCAGATGCTGTGGGAGGTGCCGCTGACCGTGGCCCTGCATTTCCTGGGCGTGCCCGAAGAGGACATGGACCTGCTGCGCCAGTACTCCATCGCCCATACCGTCAACACCTGGGGCCGGCCGAAGCCGGAGGAGCAGGTGGCTGTGGCGCATGCCGTGGGCAACTTCTGGCAGCTGGCGGGCCGCATCCTCGACAAGATGCGCGAGGATCCGTCCGGCCCGGGCTGGATGCAGTACGGCCTGCGCAAGCAGAAGGACCTGCCCGAGGTGGTCACCGACTCCTACCTGCATTCAATGATGATGGCCGGCATCGTCGCCGCGCACGAGACCACCGCCAATGCCTCGGCCAATGCCATCAAGCTGCTGCTGCAGCATCCGGATGCGTGGCGCGAGATCTGCGACGATCCATCGCTGATCCCCAATGCGGTGGAAGAATGCCTGCGCCACAACGGCTCCGTCGCCGCATGGCGGCGGCTGGTGACGCGCGACGCCGAAGTCGGCGGCATCCGCCTGCCGGCAGGCAGCAAGCTGCTGATCGTCACGTCTTCGGCCAACCATGACGAGCGCCATTTTGCCGATGCCGATCTGTTCGACATCCGCCGCGACAACGCCAGCGAGCAGCTGACCTTTGGCTACGGCTCGCACCAGTGCATGGGCAAGAACCTGGCGCGCATGGAGATGCAGGTCTTCCTGGAAGAACTGACACGCCGGCTGCCGCATATGCGCCTGGCCGGGCAGACCTTCACCTACGTGCCTAACACCTCGTTCCGCGGCCCGGAGCACCTGCTGGTGGAATGGGACCCCGCGCAGAACCCTGAGCGCCGCGACCCGGCGTTGCTCAGCGTGCACCAGCCGGTGCGCATCGGCGAGCCGTCCGCCCACACCATCGCCCGCACGGTGGTGGTCGAGTGCGTCACGCCCGCCGCCGACGGCGTGGTCCGGCTGCGGCTGGCGGCGCCTGACGGCAAGCCGCTGCCGCGTTGGGCGCCGGGCTCGCATATCGACGTGGAATGCGGCGATACCGGGCTGTCGCGCCAGTATTCGCTGTGCGGCGATCCGGACGACGCCGCGGCGCTGGAGATTGCGGTGCTGCGCGACCCCGACAGCCGCGGCGGCTCGGCCTGGGTGCATGGCAGCGTCCAGGCCGGCGACCGCCTGCACATTCGCGGGCCGCGCAATCACTTCCGTTTCGATGAAGGCTGCAAGCGCGCCATCTTTATCGCCGGCGGCATCGGCATCACGCCGGTCAGCGCGATGGCGCGGCGCGCCCGTGCGCTTGGCATCGATTACGAGTTCCACTACTGCGGCCGTTCGCGCCAGGCGATGGCGATGCTGGATGAACTGCAGGCCCTGCACGGTGCGCGGCTGCAAGTCCATGCCAGCGATGAAGACCAGCGCGCCGACTTCGGCAAGCTGCTGGCGCAGCCCGACCCGCGCACCCAGATCTACGCCTGCGGCCCGCAGCGCATGCTGGATGCGCTGGCCGAGTGCTGCGCGGCGTGGCCGGAAGATGCGCTGCGCGTGGAGCACTTCGTATCGAAGCTGGGCACGCTGGATGCGTCGAAGGAGCAGCCCTTTACCGTCGAGCTGAAGGACTCCGGCCTGGTCATGGAAGTCCCGGCCGGCCAGACCCTGCTGAGCGCGCTGCGCGGCGCCAATATCGACGTGCAGAGCGATTGCGAGGAAGGCCTGTGCGGGTCCTGCGAGGTGCGCGTGCTGGCCGGCCAGGTCGACCATCGCGACGTGGTGCTCACGCGCAGCGAGCGCGAGGCCAACCAGCGCATGATGGCGTGCTGCTCGCGCGCCTGTGGCGGCGGCCGGCTGGTGCTGGAGCTCTGAACGCCCGCCCGTCAGGCGGTGGCGTTGAAGGCGTCGTGGTATTGCACGCTGCCCGCCGGATAGCCATCGTCGAACGCCAGTGCCTGGAAGTACTCGGGCGGCACGCCGTCCAGCACCAGCCCGGGCCGCGCGGCAAAGCCGAAGCGGCCGTAGTAGGCGGGATCGCCCAGCAGCACGCAGCCGGCGGCGCCAAGACGGCGCAGGTCAGCCAGCGCCGCGTGCATCAGCTGTGAGCCGATGCCCTGCCCCTGCAGGTCCGGCGCCACCGAAATCGGGCCCAGTCCGTACCAGCCGGTCGCGCCGGATGAGACCGTCACCGGCGAAATCGCCACGTGTCCCACCAGCCTGTCGCCGGCCTGTGCGACCAGCGACACCGTCAGCTGGCCGGCGCGGCGCAGCGCATTGACGACGAACGCCTCGGTGTGGCTGGTGTGCGGCGCCGTCAGGAAGGCGGCGGTGGTCAGCTGCGCGATGGCGTCGGCGTCGGACGGCGACTCTGGGCGGATCTGCACGGACATGGCGGGACTCGGGACTTCGATCAGGTCCTAGGAACCCGGATTCTACGCTCCCCGTTCGCACGCATGCCGCGGCCGCCAGGGCAAGCCACCGTTGCGCCGTAGGACAACGCCTGACAACGGCAGCAACGCGCCAAGGCTAAAGTAGCAGCGCGAACCCCAAGGCAATCCCGTCCCCGTTGTGTCATGCGCCCTGCCCCTGCTGCCCCCGCTGCCCCCGCCGTCCCCGATCGCCATCCTTTGCGCCATGCCGCTGTGTGCCTGGGCCTGTCCCTGCTGGCTGCGCCACTTGCCGTTTCCGCCACCGTGGCTGCCCCGCCTGCGCCGTCCCCGCCACTGTCAGGGCTGGCCACGCTGCTGCTGGGCACCGTGCGCGGCAAGCCGACCGGCATGAACGGCGTGACCCGCCTGACCGCGGGCGATGTCGACCGTGAGCTGCGCATGGCCTGCCAGGAGCTGATGCGCGCCGGCCCGCTCGACCTGGACGACACCACCCGCTTCGACGGCTGCGTGACGCGGCCGGGCAAGATCGTCGAGTTCCAGCTGAAGGTTTCGGGGGTGGATGCCGCGCGTGACGATACCCGCGCGTTCATGGCGACGGCCAAGCCGATCCTGGAGCGCGGCATCTGCCGCAACCCGGATGTGCCGGTGCTCGGCAAGCTGGGGGTCAGGTTGCGCTACCACTACGTGGCCGGGCAGAAATCGCTGGTCTTGCTGGATATTCAGCCCGACCAGTGCCTGAAGAAGTGAGGCCGCCGCACGCGCGGCGGTTCAGGATCCTTTGCCGCCGCCCAGCACCTCATCGCAAACCGCCAGCCACGCCCGCGCCGCATGCGACAGGTAGCGTCCCGGCGACCAGATATGCGCCATGGTCCAGTCCATTGCCGGCTCGGTCAGCCGAGCCATGGCCAGCGTGCCCTGGCCCTGCAGGCGCTCAGCCAGCGGCTGTGGCAGGAAGGTAGTGCCCAGCCCCGCCGCCGCCATCGACGCCAGGAAATCCCAGTGCCCGCTGCGCGCCACCACGCGCGGCTCGATGCGTGCTTCCAGAAATGCCTGCCGCAGCTTGCGCGTCAGCGAGAAGTCATCGGTCAGCATCACCAGCGGCTCATCGCGCAGCGCCGCCAGCGTGACGGTGCGCCCGCGCGCCCAGGCGGCCTTGCGCGGCCCCACGGCCCAGATCGGGTAGCGGCCGAACTGGCGCGTTTCCAGCGCCAGGCCGCTGTCGCCCGGCAGCACCGTGGCGCCGACTTCGAGCTCGCCACTGGCCACCAGTTGCTCCACCACCTGCCCGCCGTGTTCGTCCAGGGTCAGCAACAGGTTGGGATAGCGCTGCCGGAAGGCGCTGACCGCCGGTGAAAAGAACAGGTTGACCATCGGCGGGATCCCCACCGTCAGCTGCCCCCGGCCCAGCGAGGACAGGTCGGACACCTCCAGCGTCAGCCGGTGCACCACGCCCAGCGCCTCCTGCCCGCGCTCGTAGACCACGCGGCCCACGTCGGTCAGCCGCACGCTCTTGCCTTCACGGATCAGCAGCGGCTGGCCGACCTCGTCCTCCAGCTGCTTGACCATCTTGCTGATGGTCGACTGGGTGACGAACAGCGAGGTCGCGGCCTGGGTAAAGCTGCGCAGCCGGGCAGTCTCGACGAAATAGCGCAGCGCGCGGATATCGATGGGCATGGTGCTGAGGGACGGCGGGCGTGCTGCCTGCAGGCCGCTTGCGCCATCCATGAACAAAGGGAATGGAAAGACCAATATTAAATCATGAATGGAATGCGAAAGGTTTGGCTACACTTCGCTTCCACACATCGCCCCCGCCCAACTGCGCCGCCAAATGAAGCGTGGAGCGGCAGGCCGCGGTGTGCCCTCAACTCCTCCTGAAGACCCCGCTCCATGGCTAGCTGGCCGAATGCACGACAGTGGCTGTTCTCGCTGAAGGCATTCGCCGCCGCGATGCTGGCGCTATATATCGCGCTGGCGCTGGGCCTGCCGCGGCCGTACTGGGCCATGGCGACGGTGTACTTTGTTTCCCATCCCCTGACCGGCGCCACCCGTTCCAAGGCGGCCTACCGCGTGGCCGGCACGATGCTGGGTGCCACCGCCGCGGTGGCCACGGTGCCGCAGCTGGTCAACATGCCGATCGTGCTGATGGGTGCAATCGCGCTGTGGATCACCGTGCTGGTATACCTGTCGCTGCTGCAGCGCACGCCGCGCAGCTATGTTTACCTGCTGGCGGCCTACACCCTGCCGATCGTCGCGCTGCCGGCCGTCAGCGCACCGGCGCAGATCTTCGATATTGCCGTGGCCCGGATCGAGGAAATCGTGATCGGCATCGTCTGCGCCGGGCTGGTGGGCTCGGTCGTCTTCCCGGCCAAGGTGGCGCCCGCGCTGCGGTCCCGCGCCGCCACCTGGCTCGCCGACGCGGCGGCCTGGGCATCGGACATCCTCGCCGGCAGCCCGCGCGCCGACGACAGCCGCCACCGGCTCGCCGCCGACATCCTGGCGCTGGACCAGCTGGTCAGCCAGCTGGCCTATGACACCGAGGGCAGCCACACGCTGCGCCATGCCCGCGCGCTGCGCCAGCGCATGACCATGCTGATGCCGCTGCTGTCGTCGCTGGAAAGCGTGCTGCAGGCGCTGCGCAGCCATCCGGACGGCATGCCGCTGCCACTGCGCGAGGCCCTGGCTGCGACGACCGCCTGGCTGGCGACCGATGCTGCCACGCCGCCTCCGGTCGCCACGGGCGGCTGGCTTGCCAATGGCTGCACGGGCGAGGTCGACTGGCAAGCCCGCCTCGCTGCCACGGCGGCGGACCAGCTGCAGCGCCTGGGCACCTTGTACTCTGAATGCCGGGCGCTGCAGCAAGGCATCGGCGACCGCAGTGCCGGCGCGCCGATGCGACGCGGCGACCCGGCCCCGGAGGCTGCCGGCCATCACCACGACCACGGCATGCTGCTGTTCGGCGCCATGTCCAGCGGCCTGGCTGTTTTCTGCGCGGGGCTGCTGTGGATCTTCTCGGGCTGGGAGGACGGCGCCGGCGCGGTCGCGGTGGCATCGATCGCCTGCTGCTTCTTTGCGGCCATCGACGAGCCGCGCCGCATGGCCGGCGCCTTCCTGCGCTGGAGCACGATCTGCCTGCTGGTGTCGTCCGGCTACCTGTTCCTGGTGGTGCCGCACGCGCACACCTTTGAAGCGCTGGCCGCGATGCTGGCGCTGCCCTACCTCGGTATCGGCCTGCTGATCGCGCGCCCGGGCTTCCAGTTGATTGCGATGCTGCTGTCGGTGAACACGGCGTCGTTCGCCAACGTGCAGGCCGTATTCGATGCGGATTTCCTCGGCACCTTCAATACCTGCCTGGCCAGCGCCGCGGCAATGCTGTTCGCGCCGCTGTGGTCGATGGCGGTACGCCCGTTCGGCGCGCGGGCGGCGGCGCACCGGCTGGTGCGCGCCAGCTGGCAGGACCTGGCCCAGGCCGCCACGCTGCGCGCGGCCGATGGTGATGCGCGGCTGGGCGCGCGCATGCTCGACCGGCTCGGCCAACTGGTGCCGCGGCTGGGGGCTGCCGGCGATCCCTTGTCGTCCGATGGCTTTCATGCGCTGCAAGTCGGCTACTGCGCGCTGGCGCTGCAGAAAGCGCTGCCGGCCTTGCCGCCCGCGGCGCGCAAGCCGGTGCGCCGCGTGCTGGCCGCGGTGGCCCGGCATTTCCGGGCACGGCTGCGCGCGGGCCATGCCGTGCCGGCGCCGGCGGGACTGGCCGGCTGGGTGGCCGACGCCATCGCCGGCGTGGCCGCGCTGCCCGCAGGTGGCCGCTCTGACCACCGCGGCACGCTTGGCGCGCTGGTGGTGCTGCAGGTCACGCTGCAGCCTGGCCCGGCGGCTGCCCGCTGATCTCCCCAACTTTCCGCTGCCGCCGAATGCTCAGTGAAATCGATCTCTATGGCGTCTTCGTGCCAGGCGTGCTGGTGCTGATGGTGCTGGCCTTCGCCGTCACTACCGCGATCCGCATGGTGCTGGCCGCGCTGGGCTGCTACCGGCATATCTGGCACCGCTCGCTGTTCAATCTTTCCCTTTATGTGATCGTCCTTGGCGCCGTGGCCGCAGTCTTTGTCGCGGTGCCGGGACTGCCTTCATGACCTTCCGACTCCGCCCCCTGCTTCCCTTGCTGCCAACGCTGCTGGCCGCCATCGCCGCCCTGCTGGTGCTGCGCCACCTGTGGGACTACTACACGGCCGCGCCATGGACCCGCGACGGACACGTACGTGCCGACATCATCCAGGTGGCGCCCGATGTGTCCGGGCTGGTCACGCGCGTGCTGGCGCGCGACAACCAGCGCGTGCAGCAAGGCGAAGTCCTGTTCGAGATCGATCGCGACCGCTACGCGCTGGCCCTGCAGCAGGCACTGGCCACGGTAGCGACGCAGCGCGCCGCGCTGGCGCAGGCGCGACGCGAAGCCGCGCGCAACCGCAATCTCGACGGCCTGGTTGCTGCCGAAGTCGCGGAACAGGGGCGTGCCCGCGTGGAGCAAGGCGAAGCCGCGCTGGCGCAGGCCGAAGCCGCGGTGCGGCTGGCCCGGCTGAACCTGGAGCGCACCAGCGTGCGCAGCCCGGTGGCGGGCTACCTCAACGACCGGCTGCCGCGCCTGGGCGACTATGTCTCGACCGGCCGCCCGGTGCTGTCGATGGTCGACGCCGGTTCCTTCCACGTGGAAGGCTATTTCGAGGAAACCAAGCTGCACCGGATCCGCATCGGCAGCCCGGTCGACGTGCATATCATGGGCGAGCCCCGGCACCTGCGCGGGCACGTGCAGAGCATCGCCGCCGGCATCGAGGACCGCGACCGCAGCGCGGGCTCAAACCTGCTGCCCAACGTCAACCCGACCTTCAACTGGGTGCGGCTGGCACAGCGCGTGCCGGTGCGCATCGTGCTGGAGGACGTGCCCACGGATGTGCGCCTGGTCTCCGGCCGCACCGCGACTGTGGCCGTTCGCGAAGCTAGGCGCGACGATGACGCCAGCCGCCGCGCGGGGCCGCGGTCGTGAGGCCGCGCCGTCTCTGGCTGGCGTGCGCCGCGGCCTGCCTGTGCGCCTGCACCACCGTGGGCCCGGACTATCGCGTGCCCGATCATGCGGCGGTGCGCACGCCCGCGGCCAACGGCCCGTTGCAGGGCGCCGAAGCGCACGGTGTGGCCATCGCGCCCGTGCCCGACGACTGGTGGCGGCTCTATGACGACGCGCGGCTCGACCAGCTGGTCGAACAGGCGCTGGCCGCCAACACCGACATCCGCGCCGCCAGCGCCAACCTGCGCCGCGCGGTGGCGCTGCTGCACGAGGTGGAGTCCGAGAACCTGCCCCAGGGCGGCGCCAGCGCCAGCGCATCGCGAGCGCAGCTGTCGGCCGAGAGCTTCCTGCAGACCACCAAGCCACCGGTATTCAACCTGGGGGACTTCGGTTTCGGCGTGTCCTACCTGATCGACTTCTTCGGCAAGCTCGCCCGCGCCGACGAGGCCGCGCTGGCCGGCGCCGAAGCCAGCGAGGCCACGCTCGACATGGTGCGCATCACCGTGGCAGCACAGACCGTGCGCGCCTACGTGCAGGGCTGCGCCGCCACGCATGACCTCGCCGCCGCCACGCTGCAGCTCGCGGTACAGCAACGCACGCTGGACGCCACCGGCCGCTTGGTCGCCGCCGGCCGCGGCGAGCCCGCCGACGCAGCGCGCGAGCGCGCCCGCACCGAAGCGCTGCGCGCTGCCTTGCCAACGCTGGAAGCCGCGCGTAGCGCCGCCCGCCACCGGCTGGCGCTGCTGCTGGGCAAACCGCCTGCGGCACTGCCAGAGGCCGAGGTGGACTGCTATGCGGAACCCACGCTGCGTGCGCCGCTGCCCGTGGGCGACGGCGCCGCGCTGCTCAGGCGCCGGCCCGATATCCGGCAGGCGGAACGCGAACTGGCCGCGGCCACCGCTCGCATCGGCGTGGCCACGGCGGACCTGTATCCATCGATCCGCATCGGCGCCAGCGCCGGGCTGACCGGCGTGCTGAGCCACCTTGGCAGCGGCCCGACGGCGCGCTGGAGCGTGGGGCCGCTGCTGAGCTGGTCGCTGCCGACCAACGGCGTGCGCCATCGCATCCACGGGCATGAAGCCGCGGCCGACGCCGCCCTGGCGCGCTTTGACGGCGCGGTGCTGCGCGCGCTGCAGGAAACGGAAACGGCGTTGTCGGCCTACACGCGTGAACTGGAACGACACGAAGCCCTGCACGCGGCGCGTGAACAGGCCGCCGAAGCAGCGCGGCTGCAGCGCCGCCTGCAGCAGGCGGGGCGCATCCCGTACCTGGCACGCCTGGACGCCGAGCGCACGCTGGCCGATGCAGAGGCCGCACTGGCTGCGTCTGAAGGCCATGTCGCCGCGCGCCAGGTTGACCTGTTCCTCGCGCTCGGCGGGGGTTGGCAGGCCGCGCGCAAGGTGGCTGACGCCAATGCGACTGGTGATGAAAAAAACGACTGATCTTTCGACGTTTAAATCATCACAGGAATGGATCAGCCTGACTAAACTTCGTCCTGTGCCGCGCGCTTCCCACGCGACGGCACCGCCCAAAAGGCGAACCCGGACGGCGCGGGAGGCAGATCCGCCATCCCCGCGCGGCCCCTCGCGGGCCATGCCGTCCACCTACCCAAAAACAGCAGACATGCATAAAAACGCTCTCAAAGCCCTCCTTGCCACGACCCTCTCGATCGCAGCACTCGGTGCCGCCGCACTGGCCAGCCCTGCCATGGCGCAAGGCCTGAACGACCGCGGCGTCGCCGCCGACCGCTACGGCTACAACCTGCACAACGGCAAGCGCGACCCGTTCACCGACGGCGCGCACGTCAATGGCAAGCGTGACCCGTTCACCGATGGCGCCCGCGTCAACGACCGGCGCGACCCCTTCACCGACGGCGCCAACCGCGCTGCCGCCGCCATGGAAGTGGCGGGCATGGACCGCAGCGGCGTGTCGGCACCTCCGGCCCATAGCGGCTCGCGCGCTTCGGCTGCCGCCTGACCGGCGCCTGCTCGCGCCACGGCAGCCGCCGTGGCGTGTCGACGGGGCGCACGGCCCCGTCTCTTCTCCGTTGCTCCTGAAGACCCTCATGAAAACCATCCTGTTCGCGCTGCTCGGCCTTGGCGCCCTGGCCGCGTCTTTTCCCGCTGCCGCCGGTCCTGACTGGGCTGTGATCGAGCGCGGCCGCGCCGCTGCCAGAACCGCTGCCGAGCGCACCGCACAAGCCCGCAATGCCACGCCTTGCGCACAGGCGGACGTTGCCGCGTCGGCGGCTTCGCCGGTTACATCACGCTGAGTACTACTGAGGTGCGCGCTCCGGTGCTAGATTGAGAAGGCGTGCCGCCGCCAGGCGCCGGCCGTGCCTGACAAGCCACCCCACCAGAAGAGCGAGGAGCCGCGCATGTCCCTTCCCCATCTTGCATCCGGACAGATCGCCAGCGTGCTGCCACTGGGCACACGGCTGGACCAGACCGCCACCCAGGCCCTGTTCAAGGAAGGCCCGCTGGAAGTGATGCGGCTGGTGCTGAAGGCGGGCAAGCATGTGCCGCCCCATGCAGTGGATGGCCCGATGACCGTGCAATGCCTGGAAGGCGAGGTGCGCGTGCGGGTGGACGGCGCCGAGCGCCAGCTGCACCAGGGCGACCTGCTCTACCTGGGGCCGAGCGTGCGCTACGACGTGACCGCCATCTCCGATGCCTCGGTGCTGGTCACGTTGGTCCTGCCCGGCAGCCGCTGAGTCGTCCGGCCTTACGCCACGACAGGCTGCCAGCGCGCGCTGGCGGCCACAAAGGCATCGATCAGCGCCGCCACCGGCTCGCGGCGCAGTGCCGATTCGCGCACCAGCACGCCTACGTCGCGATAGAGCGGCCCGCCCGCCAAGGGCGCCTGCACCACGCCCGCGGACTGCTGCAATGGCACCAGTTCGGACGGGATGATGGCGCAACCCAGGCCCGCTGCCACCATCTGCAGGATCACCGCAGGCTCATCCAGCTCCATCCCTTCCCTGACCCATAGCCGCTGCCGCTTCAGGTAGCCGTCCACCAGCTGCCCGCCGGTGCTGTGGCGGTTGTAGCGAATGAACGGAAGCGTCTCCAGCAGCGCGCGCAGGTCTGCAGGCGCGCCGGCGGGACCAATGCCAACAAAGCCCTCGCGCACCAGCGGCACCCACTTGAGGTCTGGCGGAAAGCCCAGCCGCGGCCGGATCAGCACGGCGATGTCCAGCTCGCGCGCATCCACCTGCGTCAGCAGCTGGGTGGACATGCCCGGCACCACATTGACGTGCGAGTCCGGAAAGCGCCCCCGGAAATGCCGCATCGCATCCGCCAGCAAGGTGGCCTGGACCGTAGACACCGCGCCCAGCTCCACCGGCGCGGCGTCGGCGTGCGGGCCGGCGCGGTCCTTCATCGCGGCATAGAGCTCGACAAAGCGCCGCGCCTCCGGCACCAGCCGGCGCCCGGCTTCGCTGAGCGCGACCGACTTGCCGGTGCGATCGAAGAGTACGCAGTCCAGGTCCTCTTCCAGCCGCCGGATCTGCGTGCTGACGGCCGACTGCGTCAGCGCCAGCCGCGCCGCGGCGGCGGAAAACGAGCCAGTCTCGGCGGCCACTAGGAAGGTCTGGAAGTAGCGGATCATCTATCGAAAAGTCTGATGCTCAGAGCAAAAATGATTCGCTTCATATTACGGGTTGTGCTGGCTACAATCAACGCGCAGGCCAACGCCTGCCCGCATACCGACCCCCGACAAAGGCCCCCCGCATGAGCGCGACTTCCTCTATCCCCCTGTTCCACCTGGCTTTCCCCGTGCGCGACCTGGCCGAGGCAAGGCGCTTCTATGGCGACTTGCTTGGCTGCCCCGAAGGGCGCAGTTCCGAGGCCTGGGTGGACTTCAATTTCTATGGCCACCAGGTGGTGGCGCACCTGTCGCCCGAGGAATGTGGACACCGCGCCACCAGCGCCGTCGATGGCGATGACGTGCCGGTGCGGCACTTCGGCGCGATCCTGCCGATGGCCGAATGGGAGGCCCTGGCCGAGCGGCTGCGCGCGGCGGGCACGCAGTTCGTGATCGAGCCGCATGTGCGCTTCAAGGGCCAGGTTGGCGAGCAGGCCACCATGTTCTTCCTGGACCCGTCGGGCAATGCGCTGGAGTTCAAGGCCTTTGGCGACCTGAGCCAGGTGTTTGCCAAGTAAGGCTGCGCGCGGCCGGGCTATGCAATGCGGCGCATGGCCTCGCGGATCGGGTCGGACTCGGTCGGGCGCACCAGCCGCGCCACTTCCCGCCCGTCGCGCAGGAACACCAGCGTCGGCCACAGCTTGATGTGAAACGACCGGCCAAGCCGGCGCCCGCTGCCGTCCTCGATCTTGAGATGGCGCAACGCCGGATGCACGGCAAAGGCCTCGGCCAGCGCCGGCTGGGCGCGCTGGCAGTAGCCGCACCACGGGGCGCCGAATTCCAGCACGGTGGCGCCCGGCAGCGCATCCACTTCCGTGCGGGTCGGCTCGGTGGCCGCGTATTGTTGGGTCATGGGCATGGATCTGGTCCTTTCGCGATAGCTGGCACTGATGCCATCCGCATGCCTGCCAGATTCGTTCCAGCGGCAACTCCGGGCAGGCACCGCGCAAAGAGGATGCCCCAGACCGGCCCGGCTGTGTAATTTCTACGCCGCCGTGGCGATTTCCCACCATGCCGGCAGCAGCTCGCGCACTTCGGCCGCGGCAAAGCGGTCGTCGATCAGATAGACCACGCCCTGGTCCTGCTGCGTGCGGATGACCCGGCCTGCCGCCTGCACCACCTTGCGCAGCCCGGGATACAGGTAGGCATAGGCATATCCCTGCCCGAACACCTGCTGCATGCGCGCGCGGAACTGCTCGTTGACCGCGTTGAACTGTGGCAGCCCCAGCGTGGCAACGAAGGCGCCGATCAGGCGCTCGCCGGGCAGGTCCACGCCTTCGGCAAAGGCGCCGCCCAGCACCGCAAAGCCGATGCCCTCGCCGCCTTCCGCAAACGTATCCAGGAACGCCGCCTGCGCGGCTTCGTCCATGCCCCGCGACTGCACCCAATGCGGGATGTCGGGGTGAGACTGAGCGAAGCGGGCCACGGCTTGTTGCAGGTATTCATGGCTGCTGAAGAACGCCAGGTAGTTGCCGCGCCGCGCGCGGAACTGGCCGGCCATCAGCGCGACGATGGCCGGCAGCGATTGTTCGCGCCGCGCATAGCGGGTGGAGATGCGCGCTGCAATCCGCACCGACAGTTGCTCGGCGCGGAACGGCGATGGCACTTGCACCCGCGCGCAATCGGCAGGCAAACCCAGCGTATCGAGGTAATAGGCGGCAGGATCGAGCGTCGCGGAGAACAGCGTGACCGAATGCGCGGCGGCAAAGCGCGGGCGCAGGAACGGGGCCGGGATGACATTGCGCAGGCACAGCCACGCATGGTGGCCGCGGCCGCTGCGCGGCACGCGCTGGATATCGAACAGCGAATGCGCGTCGAGCTGCTCGGCCAGGCGGCCAAAATGCAGCGCATCGAAATAGAAGCGCTGCAGCGCCGGATCCTGCGCGCCTGGATGCTCGGTCATATGCGTCAGTGCCGCCGCGCAGCATTCGTCCAGCGCGCGGCGCAAGGCGGCGGGCACTTCGGGCAGGACTTCGTAGGCGTCATCACTCTGGCGCGCCAGCGTGCTCCATTGTCGGGCCAGCCGCGTCAATGGCTTGCGCACGACGGCCGGCGCGCTGCGGCGCACCTCGCGCAGCGATTGGGGGTCGAGTTCCGCGGTGTACATGGCGCGGCCGCGCTCGACCAGGTTGTGGGCCTCGTCCACCAGCACGCTGGCGCGCCAGCCATTGGCCGCGGTCAGCGCGTACAGCAACGCGCTGCGGTCGAAGTAGTAGTTGTAGTCGGCCACCACCACGTCGCTCCAGCGCACCAGTTCCTGCGACAGATAGTAAGGGCAGATCCCGTGTGCCAGCGCCAGCGTGCGCACTGCGGCGCGGTCGCGCACCGGCACGCCGCGCGCGGCTTCGCGTGCTGCCGGCAGGCGGTCATAGAAGCCGCGCGCCAGCGGGCAGGACTCGCCATGGCAGGCCAGCTCCGGATGCTCGCAGGCCTTGTCGCGGGCCACCAGCTCCAGCACATGCAGCGGCTGCGCGCCATGGCCGCGCAGCGCATTGGCGGCGTGCAGCGCCACGCCGCGCCCGGTGGAGCGGGCCGACAGGAAGTAGACCTTGTCGATGCCCTGCCCCGGCATGGCCTTGAGCACCGGGAACAGCGTGCCGACCGACTTGCCGATGCCGGTGGGCGCCTGCGCCAGCAGGTGGCGGCCCGCGCGGTTGGCGTTGTAGACCGCCTGCGCCAGTTCGCGCTGGCCCGGGCGGAAACCCTGGTGCGGAAAGGCCAGCTGCGCCAGCGCGCCATCGCGTGCCTGCCGATGGGCCAGTTCCGCCTGCGCCCAGTGCAGGAACTGCTCGCAGGTCTGCACGAAGAAGGCTTCAAGCGCCTGCGCAGTGAAGTGCTCCGCGACCGGGTGCTCGCGCTGGCTGATGATGTCGAAATAGACCACCGCGATCTCCAGCCCGGGCAGCCCCAGCTTGCGGCATAACAGGCAGCCGTAGACCTTGGCCTGCGCCCAGTGCAGGTGGCGGTGGTTGTCCGGCACGGCGGCATCGCCGCGCACGGTCTTGATTTCTTCCAGCCGGTTGGCGGCGGGATCGTAGCCATCGGCGCGGCCGCGCACATGCAAGGGGCCGAAATCGGCGGCAAGCGCCACCTCGGCCTGGTAGCCCTCCACGCGCCGGCTGGTCACTACGGCATGCCCGGCCACGCCCTCCTGCGACGATGGCGTCGGCACGAAGCGCAGGTCCAGGTCACCCGCCTTGGCAGTGAACTCGCACAGCGCGCGCACGGCCACCACGTAGGCCGGAGCGGCTGGCGTGGCAGGCGGGGCTGGAATGGGCGGCGGGACGGCAGACACAGGAACGGGGCGCGGCAATAACTGTATGAATATACAGTATCACGCAAGGGCGTTACCGCGTGACGGCCGCTCCGGCATAAGGAAAGAGCAAAACGTTATTTCCATGTGCCCCACCCGCCGCTCTATATTGTCTGGCTTACAAGACAACAACTACCTGCCGGCAAGCCGGCGGCGGACCATGACCGGAGCACAACCTTGACCCGCGGCATCACCCTTGGCGACACCCTCTCCTGGCCCGCGCGCTATCTGCCGCGCAAGACCGCGCTGGTCAGCGGCATCGGTGCCAGTCGACGCGCGTGGACGTATGCGGAGCTCGATGCCGAGGTCAACCGCCACGCGCACGCGCTGCAGTCGCTGGGGATCGGCAAGGGCGACGTGGTCGCGGCCTTCCTCTACAACACCCCGGCCTTCGTCTTCACGCTGCTGGCCACGGCGCGCATTGGCGCGGTCTACAACCCGGTCAACTACCGCCTGGCTGCGCAGGAACTGGCCTACATCCTGAACGATGGCGGCGCCAAGGCAGTGCTGTTCGAGCAGGAAGGCGCGGGCGTGGTGGAGAAGGCCGCCGAACTGGCGCCAGGCACCGCGCTGCGTATCTATGCCGACCCCGATGCCGCGCCCGCCTTCGCCACGCACCGGCTCGACACGCTGGCCGCGGGCCAGCCGGCCACGCCGCCCGCGGTGACGGTCCATGAAGACGACCCCTGCATCCTGATGTACACCAGCGGCACCACCGGCCGCCCCAAGGGCGTGGTGCACACCCATCGCAGCAAGCTGCAGCATAACGCGATGATGCACCAGGCCATGACGCTGTCGCGCGAGGACGTGGGCCTGTCGGTCGCGCCGCTGAACCATACTGCCGAGCTGCATACCAGCTTCCTGCCCCGCCTGCAGGTCGGCGCGACGCAGGTGCTGCAGCGCCGCTTCGACGCGGGCGAGGCCTGGCAACTGGTGGAAAGCGAACGCGTCACGCATTTCTTTGCCGCCCCAACCATGGTGGGCATGCTGCTGAACCATCCGGATGCCGACGCACGCGACGTGTCTTCGCTGCGGCTGGTCGAATACGGCGGCGCATCGATGGCGCCGCACCTGATCCGCGAGTGGGACCGCAAGGTCGGCGCCGGGCTGGTGCAGGTGTACGGCACCACGGAGATGGGCCCGTGCATGTCGGTGCTTTACCCACATGAGCAGCTGAGCCACGCTGGCTCGGCAGGCCTGCCCGCGCTCGGCCATGAACTGGTGGTGGCCAGGCTGCGCGACGACGGCGAGCCGACCGACCCCTTGCAGCCGTGCGCGCCGGGCGAAGTCGGCGAAGTGCTGGTGCGTGGCCCCTGCATGATGCAGGGCTACCTGAACCGCCCGGATGCCAATGCGCGCGCGCTCGCGCACGGCTGGTACCACACCGGCGACCTCGGCAGCCTGGATGCGGACGGCTACCTGTGGATCCGCGACCGCATCGACTACATGATCAATTCCGGCGCGGAGAACGTCTATCCGCGCGAGGTGGAAGACGCACTGATCGAACACCCAGCCGTGCTGGAGGTAGCCGTGCTGGGCGAACCCGATCCGACCTGGGGCCAGGTGGTCGGCGCCTATGTGGTGACGCGCGGCGACGCACCGGTCAGCGCGGCGCAGCTCGACGCCTTCCTGCTGCAGGGTGACCGGCTGGCAGCCTACAAGCGCCCGCGCCGCTATCACTTCCTGGACGCATTGCCCAAGACCACCAGCGGCAAGATCCAGAAGCACATGCTGCGCGCCGGCGCCACGGCCTGAGCCTCAGACTAGGCGCGCGTCATAATGCCAGCGGCGCAGCTTGACGTAGGCCAGCCGCGCCGCGTCGGGGTGTGCCGGGTTGACCAGCACGTTGTGTTCTTCAGGGATGACGATAGAGGGCACCAGCAGCAAGGCGCTGGTGCCCGCGGCGGTCCAGGCTTCGCCGGTGTCGAGGCTGGTCTTGCCGGCGGGAATGGCATCCCATCCAACGGGGGCGGTGTCCGCGCTCAGTTGCTGCGCCGCCGCCCATAGTTCGTCAGGGATGTCGATCCGGACCAGGTAGCGGTTCAGTGGCAGCCCGCCCGCGCCCAGGTGGACCAGCGTTTCCAGGCAAGCCAGCGCGATGCTGGACGCCGCATAGATCAAGGGCGTGCCCTGCCGGTTCCAGCGCCCGCCGGTGGCCTTGGCGCCGGCGCCGCTGGCATCGTCCGCGGTGTAGTCTGGGGTGTCGGTCGCGATCCGCCAGGCTGGCCTCACGCGTACGCCCCGCTCTGCATCCTGGCCACTAGGTCGGAAACGATGCGCTGGCCGGCGAGCGTATCCATCAGCTCAGCGGGGCGGCGCCCGCCCAGCGCCGGCGACGGCTGCTCCAGCCACTGCGCCACCCACTGTGCCGCGCTGAAACCGCGCGGATCGCCCGAGCTTTCCACCAGCGCCTGGACCTGCCCGACCAGCCGCGCCATGCCCAGCACACGCTCGCTCTGCTCGCTCGACAGGTTCTGGTGCGCCCGTGCCTTGCGGTCCACAGTGGCGCGCGGCAAATCCAGTGTCTTGATCAGCTGCTCCTTGGTCGTGCCCATGGATTCGGCCAGGCGGGTCAGGTCTGAAGCCGGCACGCCTTCACGAATCGCGCGGATGACCGACATGGCACCTTGCGTCGACAGGCTGGCCTCATAGACGGCGACATAGTTGTTGACGCTCAGCTCGGGCGGTGCCGGGCGTTCATGAGCCAGCGGATAGCGGCCTTCGGGAGTGAGCGTGAGCGGCATGGCAGACCTCATCAAATGAGCATTCAGTATAGCTCAATTGACAAAAGCCGCCTGCGCACCCGCCATGCATCCGTTGGTGGTTGCCCTGCCAGGCGCACTATAAGCCCCGCGTGTACCGCCGGCTGCCCTTGCCGGCGGCCAGTGCAGCGCGGGCCGGCCGTGTGCGGCGGACTGCCGGACTGGCGGGGCCGGCGGCGGCCGTGGATGCGGCATCCGCCTGGTCGCGATACTCGGCCAGCAGGCTTTCCCGCTGCCGCACCCGTTCTTCCAGCACGGCGAGCGTCTGGCCAAGGCGTGTCATCTCGCTGCCCTGGCGCGACGCGGCCTCGGCGGCACGCGTCAGCCGCTCAACGGCCGCCTTGCGCTCGGCTTCCAGCAGCTTCTGGGCTTCCCTGGCCGCCACGCGCGCGGCATCCAGCTCCAGCGCCATGCGGCGCTCATTGGCAGCGGCGCGCTGGGTCACGGTTTCCCGCTCTTGGTCCCACGCCGCCCGCTGCGCGGCGAAATCCTGCTGCATCGCGTTGTGTGCCAACAGCGCCGCGGCCGATTCTGCGCGCATGGTCTCCGCCTGTTGCTGCAAGGCGGCGGTCGCTGTTTCAGCACGCACGGCGCGCTCCGTGGCGTCGTCTCGGGCCCGTGTCAGTTCCGCCATGGCCGTCTCGGCCCCTTCCAGTCGGACCTGCATGACCTGGCGTTCCTGCGCCAGCGCCTCGCGCTCCTGCTCCAGTGCCGCCCGGGCCTCGGCCAGCGCCGCCTCACGCTGCACCAGCGCGGCCTCGGCCGAAGCCTTGGCCACCTGCAGCGCCGCTTCCCACAGGTAGCGCGCTGCCTCCGTGACTGGCTCCGGGCATCCTGGTGCGGGCGCAAAGCCCTGTGGATCCTGGATACGTCCACCCAGCGCTGCAAACCAGGCATCCAGGTGCGGGCTGACCGTATTGGGCGAACCCCGCCCCAGGTGCAGGCGGATGCGTTCGATGGTGGGCCGCTGGCCGGCCTTGAGCAGGCTGTCGGCGGCCTGCCAGACGTCGTCTCGGGTAATGCCACGGCTGCGGAGGGTTTCCATAATGGGATCCGGCAAAAGTCTGTGAGGAAGACAAATAAGGTTCGATAATGGAGAGTTATCGGCTGTTATTTGTCTTTTCAGTATGATATATTACAGCATACATCATATTTAATATGGTAAAAACCCGAGAAGCCCACGAGGCCTACTTTCCACCGATCGCATCCGATGTCGAACTACCGGCGCCGCTTCGCCCGTCCGAACTGGATCCTCTTGCCGAGCAAGCGGCCAATGCCCTGCGCCGCGAAGGCGAATCCCAAAACACGGTGGCGAGCTACCGGTCCGCATTGCGCTACTGGTCTGCCTGGTATGCCCTGCGCTACCGGCAACCTGTGCGGCTCCCGCTCGCGCCTGCCGTCGTCATCCAGTTCATCGTCGACCACGCCACGCGCCAGACGCCGCAAGGCCCTGTCTGCGAGATGCCTACGGCCATCGACCAGGCGCTGGTCGCTGACGGATACAAGGCACGACCCGGCCCGCCCGCGCTGTCCACGCTGACCCACCGGCTGGCGGTACTGGCCAAGGCCCACCGTCTGCAGGCCCTGCCCAACCCCTGTGCCGAAGCTGCGGTGCGCGAACTGATGGCCGGCATCCGGCGTGCCTATGCGCGCCGCGGGCAGCGGCAGGCGCGCAAGGCGGCGCTGACCCGCGATCCGCTGCTGCGCCTGCTCGATACCTGCGATGACTCGCTGCGCGGCCTGCGCGACCGCGCGCTGCTGCTGTTTGCGTGGGCCAGTGGCGGGCGCCGCCGCTCTGAAGTCGCGCGCGCGACCCTTGAGCACCTCACCCGGCTTGGCCCGGGTGACTTCGTCTATGCACTGGGCTGGTCCAAGACCAACCAGTCGGGCAACGAGCACGCCGATACCGCCAAGCCCGTCACCGGTGCCGCCGGCCAGGCGCTGGAGGCATGGCTTGCGGCCGCCGGCATCAGCAGCGGGCCGCTGTTTCGCCGCATCCGCCGCGGCGGGCATGTGGCAGAAGCTTTGTCCGATGCGGCAGTCAGCCGCATCGTCAAGACGCGCTGCGCACTGGCGGGACTGGAGGGCGACTACTCGGCGCATTCACTGCGCTCGGGCTTTGTCACGGAGGCTGCTGCGCAACAGGTGCCGCTGGCCGAGACCATGGCCATGACCGGCCACGCGAGCGTGTCGACGGTAGTGCGGTATTTCCGCGCCGCGGACGCGCGGCGCTCGCGTGCGGCCGACCTGCTGGCGCAAGCGCCGCAATCCGCCGAAGGCGACTGACGGCGGCTTGCAACTGGCGCCAATCATGCCGCGCAGCCGGCGCAAATACGGGTATTTCGCTAGCTGGCAGCGCTGGCTCGGGCTGCGGGGGGTGCCTATACTGGCAGCGCGCCGCACAGTGCCAGGCATGGCCGGCCGCGCCCGGAGAATCCGGCAGGCAATCGCCACTGGCACGATGTGCAGCGGCGGCCCATGGGATGCCATTGCGCACCACCTGCCTGGACCGGAACAAGCAGAAACGCGGAGAAGATGGGGATGCCCAACGAACAATTCCTCGCCACCCAGGAAACCCGGCGCTCGGGGCTGAAAGCCCTGCGGGCTGCCTTGCTGCAGGTTCACAAGGAAGTCATCGGCTATGACAGGACCCAGTATGAGCGCCTAAACGGCCCGATTCCGGCTGGCCTGTTTGTGCAACTGGTGACTGAAGACAACTACTTCCGCTGGCTCGACCCGCTGTCGCGCCTGATCATCGAGATCGACGAAGAGCTGGAGGCCAAGGAACACCACGACGAAACCTGCCGAGCAGTCGGACGCGCCGCGGAAAGGCTGTTCAGCGACGGTTCTGACCCGGCCTTCCGCAAGCGTTACCAGGAAGCCCTGCAGGACGAGTCCGGCGTCATCGTGGCGCACGGACGGCTGATGTCGGTGATCGGGCAGCTGCGCCAGTTGCCATAGCACGGCGGATTGCGCGGGCGCGTTGCGCGCCCCACGGTATAGCCTGCCCGCCTACTTCGCCGGTTTCGGTTCCGGCCCGGGTTTGCGCGGCGCATGGGTATCGACAGCCACGGGGTCGCTCGCCGGGAACGTCTCTTTCAGCGCCTCGTCCAGTTCGCGCTCGATCAGTTCATCCTTGCGCTGTTGTTCACTGGAGGCCGGCGTCTGGTGCTTCTGCGTTGCGGGCTTGGTCATGGCGATGGGGCTCCGTTGGCGTCCATGAGCGGATGGTAATCCCGTGCGGGCCGCCTTGCCATCACGGCGACGCATGGTCATCGGCCCCTGCCACCGTGGCCGCCACCGCGTCCGCCTCCATGCCAGCCGCCATTCCTGTGGCCACCACCGCCATGCCAGTGATGCCCGCCGTAACCGCCGCCATGGATATAGGTAAAGCTGCCGTAGAAGCCACCGTAGCCGGGCCAGGCACCGTAGTACGGGTAGTACGGCGCAACCGGGTAGCCATCGTAGTAGTAGGCAGACGACACCGGATAGGCCGGATAAGCGGGGTAGTAAGGGTCACCTGCATAGGGATAGGCGACGCAGCCAGCCAGCACTGCCACGCAGAGGGCCGCTCCCAATCCATATCGCATGATCTGCTCCTCACCGTGGCGCCGGTATTCGGCTGTCTGACAGCAAGTTAGACCGCGCCGCAAGCCTCACAATTCCTCGAAATGCAGCCGCGTCCTGATGACGTGCGGGCATCGACGTGCGCATATCGGGACAATTCAACGCCCTATTTAGGAAATATCCGATATTCAGATGAGAAACAACAGAATGCAGTCCTCTTGCACCCGGCCCGCGGGTGCCCCGACTGAGTCAGGTTGACCACCTTCCTGGTTCCTTACACTGCCACGTTGGTCCCCGCCATCGTGGCATTTTTTTCGCCGCGTTCCTGCTGCAGGCGCTACAGGCCCTTCTCGACCATGTCGAGCAAGCGCTGCCCGAGGATCTCTGCCTGCTCCCTGGCGCGGCTGCGCAGCGGGCCGTCGATCAGCAGGATGGCGAGGCCATGCACGGCCGACCACGCCAGGTACTCCGCGCCCGGCCGGCGCTCGGGCGGCAGCACGCCGGCTTCCACCAGCTTGTCGAGCGCCGCGCCCAGCAGCTGGAACGGATTGAGGCCGCTGTTGCCCGCCTTGGCCGGGTCGGCATCGTCTTCCACTTCATTCGGCACCGAAAACGCGGTGCGGAACAGTCCGGTCTCGGCCAGCGCAAAGCGCAGGTAGCCGGTGCCGACCGCACGCAGGCAGGCACGCGCATGCGCGGCGGCCCCGCGGCCCGGCCGCAGCCCGCCGATTTCACCCTCCATGGCAATGGCAAGCGACGACAAGGCCGAGGCCCGCACCGCCTGCAGCAGGTCCTGCCGGCTGGCAAAGTGCCGATACGCGGCATTGGGCACCACACCGGCACGGCGCGTGGCCTCGCGCAGCACGATGGCGTCGGGGCCACCCTCGCGCGCCAGGTCGATGCCGGCGTCCAGCAGCGCGCGGCGCAGGTCTCCGTGGCGGTAGGTGGCGCGCGCCGGGGGCGCGGGGACAGCCCGGGTCATGCGGACCCTCTTGAATATGGATAACGGTTCATGATGTGCATACGCTTATAGTGAACAGTGTACACAATCAAGCGAAAACAAGTCTGTCGCAACGAGGATTGCAGGAATCAGCGGACCGGAATGCGGGCTTCAGAGGATTGGCGCGAACAGCTTGGCGACGTGCATCGCCACGCGCAGCGGCGCCGGCGCGTCAAGGAACTCGTCTACGCCGATGCGCCGGGCCTGGGCGAAGTCGGCTTCGAGCATGGTGGCCACGCTCGCGGCAAAGCCCTTGTCGGCGGTCATCACCATCAGCTCGAAGTTGAGCCGGAACGAGCGGTTGTCCAGGTTGGCCGTGCCGACAGCCGCGGCTTCGTCGTCGACCAGGATGACCTTCTGGTGCAGGAAGCCCGGCTGGTAGCGATACAGCTTGATGCCGGCGGACACGGCCTGGTACGCATAGATGGTGGAGGCGGCATAGACTACCAGGTGATCGGGCCGCGCCGGAATCAGGATGCGCACATCCACGCCGCGCAGCACGGCCAGCCGCAGCACCGCAAACACCGCCTCGTCCGGCACGAAATACGGCGACGTGATCCACAGCCGGTGGCGCGCCGACTGGATGGCCTCGACAAAGAACAGCGAACAGGTCTCCTGCGCGTCGGCAGGGCCTGACGGCACCACCTGGCAGGTCATGCGCCCGCCCACCTCAGGCGGCGGCATCAGCAGGTGCGGCACCTCGCGCGCGGCCCAGAACCAGTCTTCGGCAAAGGCCATCTGCAGGTCCAGCACGGCGCTGCCGCGCAGCGCGATATGGGTGTCGCGCCACGGCGCCAGCGGCGGGCGTTCGCCCAGGTATTCGACGCCGACGTTGTGGCCACCAACAAAAGCCTCGCTGCCGTCGACGATCACCAGCTTGCGATGGTTGCGAAAATTGAGCTGGAACCGATTGACAAAGCCGCGGTGCGTGGAGAACGCCCGCGCATCGACACCGGCCTCGGTCAGCGTACGCACGTAGCGGCGCGGCAGCGCGTGGCAGCCGATGCGATCGAACAGGAAGTACACCTTGACGCCGGCCCGTGCACGCTCACACAGCAGCGCCTGCAGGCGCTGGCCCAGCGCGTCGTCATGCACGATGAAGAACTGCACGATCAGCACCTGGCTGGCCCGCGCGATCGCGGCAAAGATCGCCTCGAAGGTCTGCTCGCCATTGACCAGCAAGCGCACGTCATTGTTGGCCAGGCACGGCATGCCGGTCAGCCGGGGCAGCGCACGCATGCAGACCTGCGCCGGCGCATGGACCACGCAGGCGCTGCGCGCCTCGCGCTCGCGCGGGGTCATGCCGTGGCGCAGCTCGCGCAGGTGGTCGTCATTGAAACGCCGCGCATCGACGTAGCCGGCGAAGGTGCTGCGCCCGAAGACCAGGTAAGGCACCAGCGTGAAGTACGGCATCATCAGCAGCGACCCCGCCCACGCGATCGCGCCGGGCGCGGTGCGCACCGTCATGACGGCATGCAGGGCGGCCACCACGCCGACGACGTGAAAGCACAGGACGATGATGGCGATGACACTCGGGCTCTGCAGCATCGGTGGGCTTGAGTCCCCGGACCAGAACGGGATGCGCGCTATTTTGGCACACCCCGCCCGGATGTTGACAGCACGGCGCCCATAACTTCAACGCGGCTGCCTTCTTTTTTGGCACGCCGACAGCATCACGGTGCCAGGCCGTAGTCTGGCCACTGTTCCCTGGCTTGTCCACAGGAACTGTGGACAACTTTCCATATCGCCATCGGCCCCGTCGACACGCGCTCCGTCACGCCAACAACGCGAGCGCCATCAAAAAAACAGCAGAAATTTCAGAAATGTCTGATTGTCCTGTTGACCGCACTTTTTGTACGCTTGCTGCTTGCGAGCGGTAGTGCTGCGTGCGTGCGCGCCTGCCTTCGTTCCATCGCGGTCCGGCCGTCCCTGCCAAGCTCTCGTATTTCGCCATCGATGAATATTGCGCGGCTCATGGACAAGTCGCCCCAACTCCGGCCGGTGCCGGAACTGCTGGCACGTTCCGGTTATCGTTGCAACGTGTTTGAATCGGGCCGCGACCTGATCCACGGTGTCAGCCAGGTACCGTTCGACCTGCTGCTGATCGATGACGAGTTGCCGGACCTGCCAGCCGTCGACGTTATCCGTGCCGTGCGCTGTGCGCGCTCACGCGATGTGCCCATCATCATGCTTGCGGCCGACAGCAGTGAAGATGGCCTCGTCGATGCACTCGAAGCCGGCGCTGATGACTACGTATGCCGTCCGCTCAATGCGCGCGTGCTGATGGCACGCATCACGGCGCCGCGCCGCCGGGTGACCGGTGAGCGCCTGCGCCAGGGCCTGGTGGTGCGCGTCGGCCCCTATCAGCTCAACAGTGTGGGCCGCTTTGCCACGCTGCGCGACGAGCGCATCGAAATGACGCCGAAGGAATTCGACCTGGCCATGCTGTTGTTCTCCAATGTCGGCCGGGTCCTGTCCAACGACCGCATCCAGCAGGATGGTGTGGCGGCATGAACTGGCGCCGCTGTCACGGGCACTGGCCGGACTGATCTCGCGCCTGCGCAAGACCCTGCGCATCGGCATCGCCAACGGCATCGTCATCACCGTCGTCTACGCGCACGGCTACCGGCTCGACGTACTGGAAGGGGGCGACGCGCCCAGGCTGCCCGCAGTGGGCCGCCGGGTCACCAGACGCAGGCAGCCGGACCGCTAGACCGACAGCGTCGCGGCCAGCGACAGGAAGTCCAGCACGGCCATGCCGGTTGCCGAGCGCTTGGCCTCGCGCTTGGCCGCCGCCGCCGCGGCACCGATATGCTGGCTGCCCAGCCGCTGCAGGCCCGCCACGCCCTCGCCGCTCACACACACCACGCCAACCGCCATCGATACTGGCGCAAAGAAGACCGGCCGCCCGTGCCGGTCTTCGCCATGCATGCCACCGGCGCTGCGATCGGCGGGCGAATACATGGCGCGCGCCGCATCGTTGAAGCGCCGGATTGCCGCTTGCAGGCGCGCGGCCCAGTCGCTGCTCTGGTACAGCACCAGGAAATCGTCGCCGCCCACATGGCCGAGAAAATCGCGTGCGGGATCACAGGCCTCGGCCAGGATGGCGGCCGCGCCCTTGAGCATCTCATCGCCCTTCCAGTAGCCATACTTGTCGTTGAAAGGCTTGAAATGGTTCAGGTCGACATAGCAGGCGCGGAACTCGCTGGCGGCTTCGATCAGTCGCTCGATATGCTGGTTCAGCGGAATATTGCCGGGCAGAAAGGTCAGCGGATTGGCGTAGCGCGCCGCCTCCATGCGCACTTCGGTGATGGCCCGGATCAGGTCGGCGCCGGTGCCCAGGCCGATATAGCAGCCCTGTTCGGTGATCACGAAACCATCGGCAAGCGAACGCGTGTTCTCGCCGGACAGGATCTGCGCCATTTCCTCCAGGCTGGCGCGATGGTCAAAGCAGGCCGGCTCGCGGTTGGCCATGGCGATGCAGGCCTTCTTGCCATACAGCTCGCGATGGAACGGCGCCGCGTAGCGGTCGACAAAGGCCTGGCGGCTGATGATCGCCAGCGGCCGGCCTTCGTCATTGACGACGGCCACGGCCTGCAGGTCGGGCTGGTCCTGGAAGACGCGCAGCACCGCATCGTTGCTGGTGGCAGGGGACACGGTCGGCGCTGGCCGCAGCAGGCGCCCGGCGGTGATGCCCGACCAGCCTGAGCGCACCATTTGCGGAAACACGGCGATATGGCGCGACGCCAGCGCCTGGTGCACGTGCAGCGGCGCCTGCGCGGCCGGCCGCGCCACGGGCCGGCCCACGTAGTAGCCCTGGGCGCCGGTCACGCCCAGGTCGCGGATCACGGCGAGCTCGTCTTCGTCTTCGATGCCTTCGGCGATCACGCGCCCGCCAAAGGCGCTCATCATGCGCAGCAGCGCGCGCAGGATTTCCAGCCGGCGCGAACAGGAAGCAATGCCCCGCACCAGCGATTTGTCGATCTTGACGAAGTGCGGCGACAAGTGCGCCAGCAGGTCGAGGTTGGCATGCCCGGTGCCGAAATCATCCAGCGCGTATTGCATGCCGAGCTCGCGCAGCACCGCCATCGCCTGGGCAAAGCTGGCCGCATCGCCGATCGGGGTCTGTTCGGTGACTTCGATCACCAGGCGCGATGGCGCAATGCCCGCTTCCAGCAGCGCCGCCATCAACCGCCCGCGCTCGGCCAGCAGGTGCCGCAATGTCATGGGGCTGAAATTGAGGAAGAGCTTGCCGGGCAGGTCCAGGCTGCGCCAGGCGGCCAGCGCGGTGCGCGCCGCGTGGATCTCCAGCGCCATGGTCGCGGCAACGCCCTGCGCCAGCCGGAACAACGCGTCGGGTTTCGCCCAGGGCGAGCCGGCCGGGCCCCGGATCAGCGCCTCGTAGCCAAGAATTTCGGCATTGTCGGCCTGCACGATCGGCTGGAATACCGCGTGCAGCGGCGGCAGCCGTGCACGCGCCAGTGCCGCCGCGACGGGGGTGCCAGAAGATGCGACAGGTGCGCGGTCGTGCGAAGGCGTGGCGGCAGGCAGGCCTGTCATGGAGGAAATCCGGGGGTGGAGCAAGATGGGCGAGCGACATTGCATGACATGGAGATGACAGCGTGATGACAAAGATCCTCATTCCATGTCACGCCGGCGTCACGTTGATGACCGACCATCCGTGCGCCGCCTGCGACCGCCCCGGACAGAGGACAGCGCGTGCGGCAATTCGGGTCAAGCCCGGGCCGTGCATCCTTCTGGAGCCAGCGTGCCCGTTTGGAGTCTTCTCCGTGTTGCAAGTCATCAAGACACACCTGCCCGGCCGCAGCCGGGCAGCTGCCCCCGCGCGGCTGTTCGCGCGGCTTTCCGCACGACTGGGCCGCCTGCCGCTGGTGGCGCGCCTGTGCGCCGCCTTTGCCCTGGTGTACCTGTTCGGCGCCGCCGTCGGGTTGACCGGCATCGCCAACCTGGTCTCGATCAAGGCGCGCACCGACACCCTGTACCAGCACGACATGCACGGCGCCATCTCGGCCGAGCGTGCGCAGTCGGCGCTGGCTACGCTTGGCCGTGCCCAGCTGGCGCTGACCATGGCCACCAGCAGCACCGAGCGCGACGATGCCGCCGCCGACATCGCGCGCGGCCTGTCGCAGCTCGATGCTGCGCTGGCCGGCGTACGCCAGGCCGCCGCGGCACAGGCCGCGCCGCTGCTGCGCGAACGCCAGCGCGCCGGCGAGCTGGTGCAGGCCTACGTGGCGCTGCTGCGCAAGCAGCCACTGGACTCGCTGCAATTCGACAGCGCGGTCTCGGTCGACGGCCACTTCGTCACCGAACAGCTGCAATCCCTCAGCCGGCAGGTGGAAGCCGTGCGCCAGCAGCAGGAACAAAAGGCCGCGGCCACGGTGGCCAGCGTGGCGGCCAGCCAGCTGCGCGCGCAGGCATGGATGGCCGCCCTGCTCGGCGCCAGCCTACTGGCGGCCGCCGCGCTGGCGTGGATCGCGGCGCGCAGCCTGCGTGCCGAGCTTGGCGGCGAGCCGCGTGACGCCGCCGAGATCGCGCGCCGCATAGCCGCCGGCGACCTGACCGCCACCATCGCCCTGCGCCCGTCGGACCACAGCAGCATGCTGCACCACGTGGCCGGCATGCGCGACCAGCTTGCCGGCGTGCTGGCGCGTATCCAGGCCAGCGCACAGGAGATCACCGCGGCCGGCCAGCAGATCGCCGAAGACAACCAGGCCCTGTCGGCGCGCACCCAGCAGCAGGCCAGCGCGCTCGATGCCACCACCGGCAGCATGCAGGCACTGGCCGCACGCGTGGCCGACGCGCACGCCCAGGCCACCGAATCGAGCCAGATGGCCAGCCAGGCACGTGCCGCCACCGATGCCGGCGCTGCCGTGGTGCAGCAGATGCGCGGCGCGATGGATACGCTGCACGGCCACTCGCGCCATATCGCCGAGATCGTCGGCGTGATCCAGGGCATCGCCTTCCAGACCAATATCCTGGCCCTGAATGCCGCCGTGGAAGCGGCCCGCGCCGGCCCCGCCGGCCGCGGCTTTGCGGTGGTCGCGCAAGAAGTGCGCGCGCTGGCCCAGCGCAGCGCCGATGCGGCGCGCGAGATCGGTGGCATCGTCGGCACGGCTACACATGAGATCGAGCAAGGCGCGCGCCTGAGCGCCAGCGTGGTGGTGGCGATGGACCGCATCGCGGCTACCGTCGGGCACAGCCATGCGCTGGCCGAGGCGTTGCGCACGATTGCCGACGAGCAGGCCGGCAGCGTGCAGGCCGCCGGGCAATCCGTATCGCAGCTGCGCCAGACCGCCCAGCAGAACGCGGCGCTGGTCGATGACCTGGCCAGCCAGGCAGCCCGGCTGGACCAGCAGGCAGCGGCGCTGGCCGACGATGTGGCCCGCTTCCGCTTCTAGTCTGTGTCATCTTTGTACCGGCCAGATGTGTCTGGGCGAAACATTTGTCATGGCGGCGTAACCGGCATTTACGTCTTCCCCGACAAAGTTACAGATCTGTTTCAACTGAACCCGCGCCGGTTACGTGTCAGCCTGCCCCTGGCGAGTAATCTTGGTTCACACCAACTGAACTGGCACCCGCACAGGAAACCATGGCTGAACGACTCATCATGCTGGACGTACCCGGCGTCCTGTATTCCGACCGCTCCCGCACCCGCCTCGGCGGCATTCCGGATTCGGGCACGCTGCGCGACGTCCGGTTCTTTGATCCTGTCGCGCTGGGGTTCGTACGCAGGTTGTTCGGCGTGGCCGGCGCCCGCGTGGTGGTGTCCGACGCCTGGCGCCGCGGCACGCCCGCGGCAATCCTGCAGCAGCTGGACCTGCAGGTCGAAGCCATGACCCCGCCGGCCGCAGGCGGCCATGGCGCGGAAATCGAAGCCTATTTCGCCCAGGGCGCCATGCCGGTCCACTACGTGATCATCTCCTGCGCCGCCCCGGAGTCGATGCCCGAAGCCTTGCGCGAGCACCTCGTCACCGTTGACCCGGCTGCCGGGCTGACTCTGGAGAACTTCCAGCAGGCGCTAGGCATCCTGGGCGTGGCCTGCCCGTCCACGGTGATGCCCGCACCGAAACTGGATGCCGGCCTGAAGGCCAAGCTGGCCCAGCTGCAGCAGCTCGCCCGGGAAAATCCGGCCCGCTTCGACGGCGCGCGGGCACCGGCACGCAAGCGCACGCCTGTCCACGCCTGATCCCGCAGCAGCAGCACATCCCGACGGGGCGCCCAAAGGCGCCCCGTTTGCATTGGTACGCCCTGCGATCCCGTATCATGCTCGGTTTCACCGGAACGCACAGTCAGGACGCCGCCATGCCTCACCTCGTCATCGAACTCACCGAAAACACCCGCCTGAACTGCTCGCAGGAAGAGTTGCTGGATGAAGCCAATGCCGCCCTGCTGGCTTCCGGACAGTTCCAGGAGGCGGATATCAAGTCGCGCTGCATCACGCTGTCGACTTACCGCCAGGGCGTGGACGCGGTCGAGCGGGCCTTTGTCCACGCGCGCCTGTCGATCCTGGACGGCCGCGACACCGCCGTGCGCCAGGCACTGGCGCAGGCCGTCTGCGACGTGATCGCCGAAGCGGTGCGGGCTGGCTCCGGCACCGGCCAGGACGTGCAGGTGTCGGTAGAGGTCTGCGAGATGGCGCGGGCAACCTATGCCAAGCAGGTGGTGGCCTGAGGTAGCGGACCGGAGGGTGGCCGTCAAATAAAGAACCCGCGGCCATTGCGGCCGCGGGCGGAAGCTTCAGGAAGGCTCCGGAAGCTCTGTCATGGGGAGCGCCCCCGCACCCATGACCTGACCGATTCTAGCGGGGCGCCCGTGCTTCCAGTTTGACGCAGGTTAAACTTGTTCCAGTCGGATCCGCTTGCGGCCAGCCTGGCATGAATCACCCGGCGGCCGCATCAACCCGGGTCGGTCACTTCCTGCGGGGCAACGGCAGCGCGCACCGGCGCCAGCCCGTCCCTGCCCTCCGCGCCATGGGCGTCGTCGGCAAGCACGGACCGCACAATCTCGGCAAACGCCGCGTCCGCTTCCGGCATCGGCAGCAGCATCCAGACGTGGAACATCCCCTCGCCCTCGTGATACCGAAGCGGCAGGCCTTGCTCGTCGGCCATCTGGCGGAACTTCCTGCAGTCGGGCAGCAGGATGTCATGGGTGCCGATGAACAATGTGGTGGGCGGCAACCCGCGCAACACGCCGTGCATGGGACTGACCTGCGGCAAGGTCACCGGATCCGCGCCGGCATAGACGCGCCCGCATTCAATGCCCCCGGGGCGTGACAGCATCGGGTCGAACGGCTCCAGGGCATCGATGCCGGGATTGTCGCCGGTGGCATCCAGGAACGGCGACATCAATACCAGGCGCCGCGGCAGCGGTTGGCCGCTGTCGCGCAGCACCTGTGCCAGCGCCAGCGCCATGCCACCGCCAGCGGAATCGCCCATGACGGTCAGGTCTGCACCCGGATAGCGCTGCTGCAGCGCCTGCCACAGCGGCACCATGGCCGCGAACACGTCGCGGTGAGTATGTTCCGGCGCCAGCGGATAGACCGGCACCGTCACCGCGCAGCCAAGCGCGTCCACCAGCTTGCCGACGAAATCCCAGTGCTGGCTGACGATATCGAAAACATAGCCGCCGCCGTGCAGGTAAAGGATATGACGGGCCTTACCGTGCGCAGGCCCGCTCCTGGGCTGCACGGTGTAGACCTCCATCCCGGCGATCCGCTCCTCGCTGACCGCGTGCCGCGCGAGCAGGCGGCGGGACGGATAGGCGCGCCCGGCGATACGGCGCCGCCGGATTTCATCATGGAGCGCCTGTGCGCTGGCAAACCGCCGCTTGCGCCGGACCAGGCGCAAGGCAAGCCGCCACAGCTGGCATTGCAGACTTGGCATCGTGTCTCCTCCCGCGCCGGTCTGTCGCCGGCGGCTGAAAATGCAGGAACGCGCGGCACGTATTGCGCTCACGCATAAAAAAAGGAGCCGGCAAGCGGCTCCTTTTTTGTCAGGACAATGTGGCGCAGATCAGGCTGCGGCGTCCTTCAGCTTCTTCAGCGGACGGACCTTGACCTTGACGCTGGCCGGCTTGGCCGGGAACCAACGCTCTTCACCGGTGAACGGGTCCTTGCCGAAGCGCTTCTTCTTGGCCGGCACTTGCTGCGCCGTGACCTTCAGCAGGCCGGGCAGCGTGAACTCGCCAGCGCCCTTCTTGTTCAGCGCGCCGATGATGGTGGTTTCCAGGTGGGCCAGCACCGTCTTCACGGCCTTGGCTTCCAGTTGGGTCTGAGCTACCAGGTGAGCGACCAGGCTCGACTTGTTGAAGGTGTCCTTCAGCGGGCGCGCAACGGGCGCAGCGGCCGGAGCAGCCTTCTTGGCCGGCGTGGCCTTCTTGGCGGCAGCCTTCACGGGTGCCTTGGTTGCCGCAGCCTTCTTGGCAGCGGGCTTGGTTGCAGTCTTCGCGGTCGGTTTCGCTTTGGTCGCCATATCGATATTCGTAAGTTGAACAAATGGGTGTCGGCAGGTGTTTCGCATTGCTTCTCAGCGTTGCGCAATCGTCTTCTCGACGCCCACTGAATCATAGCGGAAAGTACCGTAAGTCAAGGGGTTTTCGTGCATGCGAAACGTAAAACCCCGTGAAAACCCCGGGTTTTGTCGCGGCTTTGCCTCAGTGGAAACGCGAATACGGCCTACGTACCCCCGTTTTGGCGTTCGCGTCAGCCGCTTCAGGTGCCTGCGCGCGCAGCGATGCGCGTGCCGCGGCGCTACCGTTTGCTGCCTGGTCACCCGTGCAAAGCGCCAGCACCGAACCCGCGAAGAGAGTGCCGAGCGCAATCATCGCCAGGCTTGCATCGGCATGCCACCATGCCTGCCAGGACGCAAGCAGGCCGGCCTGCATGCCGAACAGGCTCGCCACGCACAGCAGTGAAACCGGCACGCCGGCCGCCAGTGCGAGCCAGCGCAGGCACCTTGCGCGCGGCGAAGACAAGTGGCGGTTGGGTGTCGATACGGGCGGCATGGGCGGGCTCTCTGGCAGGATGGCTGTGATGGCGGCCATTGTCCGTGCCGGCGGCTGAACGCCGCCTGAGGGTTACGTTCAGCCCGCATTCAGGCAATTTGATGCAAACTCCGGCCCATGAAGTTCAATTTCCCGGCCCTCCTGAGCCCGCGCATGCTGGTCGCTGCGGCGCTGCTGGCGCTGGCGGCGATGCCGGCCGCGCACGCCGACAAGGACGCCGACCGCGCCCGCGCGGCCGTGCAGTCGGGCGAAATCCTGCCGCTGTCGCGCATCCTGGAAACAGTATCGCGCCAGTACGCGGGCGACGTGATCGGCGTGGAGCTGGACCGCGATGACGGCATCTGGCAGTACGAGGTCAAGCTGCTGTTGCCCGGCGGTTCGGTGGCCAAGCTCGAGTACGATGCACGCACGGCCGCCCTGCTCAAAGCCAAGGGGCGTGGGCTGGAAGACGCCCGCCGCAAACCCTGACCGACAGGAGACCCCGATGCGCATCTTGCTGGTCGAAGACGAAGCCGCCCTCGCCGCCCAGGTCCGTGCCAGCCTGGCCGACGCCGGCTATGCCGTCGACGTGGCCGCGGACGGCCTGGACGCCTGCCACCTGGGCGAGCAGGAGCCCTACGACGCCGTCATCCTGGACCTGGGCCTGCCGCGGCTGGACGGCCTTTCGGTGCTGCGCCGCTGGCGCGCCGCGCAGGTCAGCGTGCCGGTGCTGATCCTGACCGCGCGCGACAGCTGGACCGAGAAGGTCGAAGGCATCGACGCTGGCGCCGACGACTACCTGGCCAAGCCATTCCGCATGGAAGAGCTGCTCGCGCGCATCCGCGCGCTGATCCGGCGCGCGCACGGCATGCCGGCGCCGGAGCTGCAATGCGGCCCGGTGCGGATGAATCCGCGCGCAGGCACGGTCACCGTCGACGGCACGCCGGTGGCGCTGACCTCGCATGAATTCCGCGTGCTGGACTACCTGATGCACCATCCCGGCGCCATCGTCAGCAAGACCGCGCTGACCGAGCATATCTATGCCCAGGACTTCGACCGCGACAGCAACACCATCGAGGTCTTTGTCGGGCGGCTGCGCCGCAAGCTTGGCGTGGACGTCATCGAGACCGTGCGCGGCCAGGGCTACCGGCTGCGGCCGCCGTCGCAGCTGCAGCCCTAGATGCCCGCCCGCCTGCGCCGGTCCCTTGCGCTGCGCCTGCTGGCAGTGGCGGCGATCTGGCTGGCAGCGGCGCTGGGCGTCAGCGGCTGGCTGCTGTCGACACTGTTCGAGCGCCACGTCAACAACACCTATGTGCGCCAGCTCGACCACCAGTTGGCGGGCCTGGCCGCGGCGCTGGACTGGAGCGCCGACGGCAAGCTGGTCCTTACCCGTACCCCTGCCGATCCCCGCTACGAGCTGCCCTACTCCGGCACCTACTGGCAGGCGCGCGCGCCGGGCGCGCTGCTGCGCTCGCGCTCGCTGTGGGATACGGAAATGCCGGTGACGGTGGAGCGCCGCCTTGCCGGCGCCCAGGCCGACGTGCGCCCGGGGCCCGGCAACCAGTCGTTGCTGGTGGTGTCCCGGCAACTGGTGCTGCCGTCCGCGGATACCCCGGTGGAGATCTCGGTGGCGCTGGACCGGACCGAGCTGCGCGCCGCGCGCCGCAGCTTCAACCGGACGCTGGCGTGGTCGCTGACGGCGCTGGGGCTGGGGCTGATGCTGGCGGTCGCGGCGCAGGTGAAGTTCGGCCTGGCGCCGCTGGCGCGGCTGCGGCGCGCGCTGGGCACAATGCAGGCGCGGCGCGAGGCACGCCTGGGCGGCGACTGGCCCACCGAAGTCGAACCCCTGGTTGCCGAGATCAATGCCCTGCTGGCACGCAATGCCCAGGCGCTGGAACGCTCGCGCCGGCAGGCGGCTGACCTGGCGCACGCGGTCAAGACGCCGCTGGCAGTGCTCGCCAACGAGGCCGAGGCGCTGCCGGGGGCGCCGGCGCAAGCCGTGGCGGCGCAGGTCGAAGCGATGCGCCGGCAGGTCGACCGCCACCTGGCGCGCGCCCGCGCCGCGGGCGCCGCGGCGGCGCGCGGCGAGCGCATCGATGCCGGCCCGCCGGTACGCGAGCTGACGCGTGCACTGGCGCGGCTGCACGCTGAGCGCGCGCTGGCGCTGACGGTTGAAGGCTCCGGGCACTTTGCCGGGGACCGGCAAGACCTGATCGAAATACTCGGCAACCTGCTCGACAATGCCTGCCAGTGGGCGCGCACGCGCGTGCGCGTCACGCTGCAGGAAGCGGATGGCGAGCTCGACATACTGGTCGAAGACGACGGCCCGGGCATGCCGCCGGAGGCGCAGGCACTGGCCACCGCCCGCTATGGCCGGCTCGATGAGGCCGCTGCTGGCAGCGGCCTGGGCTTGGCGATCGTGACGGAAATCGCCGCGATGTACGACGGCAGCCTGGCGCTGGCATCGAGCCCGCTGGGCGGGCTGGCGGCGCGGCTGCGGCTGCCGGCGGGGTTGCCTTGATCAGTGCGCGCGGGCGGCCATGGCCTCGCGCGTGTCGCGTGCCAGCCCCAGCGCAAAGGCGGTTTCCGCCACCAGGAACAGCGGACCGATCAGCAGGCCGACCAGGTCGTCGACGAACGCCGGCTTGCGCCCCTCGTAATAGTGGCCGATGAACTGGATCACCCATCCCGCCACGAACAAGCCAACGCCGATGGCAAGCCACCAGGCGGTGGGCATCGCTGCAATATGTGCGCCGGCATAGAGGAAGAACGCCAGGATGGCCGCCATCGCCACCCCGAACACCAGCGACAGGCGCAGGTAGAACAGGCACGACAGGATGTACAGCAGCATCGCCGGCGTCAGGTAGGCAGAGCCGTCGCCCAGCGGCAGCGCCGGGCGTGCCAGCAGCGTCGTCACTGCCAGCACGATCATCGGGATGCCGATGAAGTGCGTAAAGACGTTGCGCGGGTCGCGATGGTAGGCAGCGTAGTTGGCCAGGTGTTCGATCAGGGTTTTCACGGGGGCGTCTCCTTGTGCGCAGGCGTGCGCGTGCCGCCTGCTGCTGCGCGGCGGGCGCGATGTGGATTTATAGTAGTGGGCGCGCACCGTGCGGTCTGTCAGGTTTTTGACAGTCGGCACAGTCGCGCGTGCCCTTGTGTGTCCCTGCTGACACCCGGCACAGCCCCATATGAAAGGAGACCGGCATGGGACTGGCGAGCCCGCCGCAACGCCCCCGATCGCAACTCGCCGGCACACTGCCCGGCACGGTGCCGCCGCGCGACGATTCACTTGCTGCCGTACGTGCCGGCGCGTGGTTCAGCCAGTTGCCGCCGGCGCTGCGCCAGGCACTGCTCGATGATGGCAGCCTGCGCCGGCTGGTGGCCGGCGAGACGCTCTTTGCCCGCGGCGACCGCTTCGACGGCCTGTATTGTGTCGCCAGCGGCACCATGCAGATCCACGCCAGCGGCGAATCGGGCAAGGCGGCGTTGCTCGGACTGCTGGAGCCCGGCACCTGGTTCGGCGAAATCTGCCTGTTCGACGGCCTGCCGCGCACCCACGACGCGCGCGCGGTCAGCGCCACGATGCTGTGGCACGTGCCGCGCGCCAGCCTGGAGCGGCGCCTGGCGCAGCAGCCGGCATGGTGGCAGGCCTTCGGGCAATTGCTGGCCGCCAAGACGCGCCAAGCCTTCAACTATGTCGAGGAAGCGCAATTGCTGCCGCCGGCGGCGCGCATCGCCCGCCGCCTGGCCGCGATCGCCCATGGCTACGGCAACCTGCCGCAGGACCAGGCCACGCAGCGCGTGCGCATCCCGCAGGAACAGCTTGCGCAGATGCTGGGCCTGTCGCGCCAGACCGTGAACCACGCGTTGCGCGAACTGGAAGCGCGCGGGCTGCTGCGGCTGGAGTATGGCGGCATCGAACTGCTTGACCTGCCGGCGCTGGAAGCGCTCAACTGAATGCATCGCACCGGAGCCCCGCACACCATGATAACCCTGGACGCCCCCCAACTGGACGCCTGGCTGGCACGCCTCGGCATTGCCGCCCCGCCCTCGCCCACGCTGGAAGCTCTAGATATCGTACTGGCCGCGCACCTGGCCAGCATTCCGTTCGAGAACATCGATCCGCTGTTGCGCCGGCCTGTACGGATCGAACTGGATGCGGTCTTCGACAAGCTCGTCACGCGCCGGCGCGGCGGCTACTGCTTTGAGCTCAATACACTGCTGGCGGCCGGGCTGGGCGCGCTCGGCTACGCCGTGACGCCGCTGGCCGCGCGCGTGCGCTGGGGCGTTCCCGACGATGTGCCGACCATGACCTCGCACATGCTGCTGCGCGTGGAAGTGGCGCATCGCAGCTACCTGGCCGATGTCGGCTTCGGCGGCCCCACGCCATACCGGGCGATGCCGCTGTCCGAGCCGGCCGATGACAGCTTCCCTTACCGTCTGGCCCCTTCGCCGCCGGAGGCCACCGCCACCGCGTTCCACAGCTACGATCTGGAGGCGCGCGGCGACACCGGCTGGATCAAGGTCTACCGCTTTGACCTGACGCCGCAGCCGTGGATCGATTTCGTGCCGCGCAACTGGTATGTATCGACGCACCCTGACAGCGTATTCCTGCAGCGGCTGATGGCCGCGCGCACCGACGGCGGCACCCGCGTGACGCTGGCCGACGGCGACCTGGCCGAGCGCGCACCGGACGGCACCGTGCGCCGAACGCGGCTGGCCTCGCCCGAGGCCGTGGTGCAGGCCTTGTCGGATCGCTTTGGCGTGCTGCTGGACGATGACCTGCGGCGTGGCCTGGCCGACGCCCTGCCAGCGCTGCTGGCGCCCGCAACGGCATCCTCCGGCACCTGAGGCGCCATGATTGCGCTATGCAGCATGTCTGCCATGCACGGCGCGCATTGCCCGCAGAAAGAATCCTGATATGGCCGGCGCGCGGCACCCCGGCCTGTGGACTGGTGCCAGCGGCGCCACCATAATGTCCTGGCGATGCTGCCTGCGGGCACGTCGCCAGGACAAAGCCGGCCCCTGACGCCGGCGCAGCCATACAGGAGACTCCATGTCATTGTTTGATCTGACGGGCAAGGTTGCCATCGTCACCGGCTCCTCGCGCGGGATTGGCCGCGCCATCGCCGAGCAGATGGCCGTCCAGGGCGCCAAGGTGGTCATTTCTTCGCGCAAGATCGAGGCCTGCCAGGAAGTGGTGGATGCCATCAACGCTCGCCACGGCGCCGGCACCGCGATCGCGGTCCCTGCCAATATTTCTTCGAAGGACGACCTGCAGCGCCTGGTCGACGAGACCAACCGCGCCTTCGGCAAGATTGATGTGCTGGTCTGCAATGCCGCGTCCAACCCGTACTACGGGCCCATGAGCGGCGTGTCGGACGACCAGTTCCGCAAGGTGCTGGACAACAATGTCATCTCCAACCACTGGCTGATCCAGATGGTGGCCCCGCAGATGATCGACCGCAAGGACGGCTCGATCATCATCGTGTCGTCGATCGGCGGCCTGCGCGGCTCGCCCACCATCGGCGTGTACAACATCTCCAAGGCCGCCGACTTCCAACTGGCGCGCAACCTCGCCGTCGAGTTCGGGCCGCACAACGTGCGCGTGAACTGCATCGCGCCGGGGCTGATCAAGACCGACTTTGCGCGCGCGCTGTGGGAAGATCCCGAGCGCTACAAGCAGTCCACCCAGGGCGCCCCGCTGCGCCGCATCGGCGAACCCGTCGAGATCGCCGGGGCGGCGGTCTACCTGGCGTCGGCGGCCAGCACCTTCATGACCGGCCAGGCGCTGGTCGTGGACGGCGGCGTGACCATCTGAGCGTCAGGCCCCAGCGTTGGGGACGCCGGCCTCAACACCGCCCCCCGCCGCTTTCCTGCATTTCCCTCAACCTGCAGTGCAGTTCCGGGAGGCAGTCATGTCGAGCAATCCGCAGTTGGCCGGCACCTGGCCGGTCATGTCGCTGGCCGAGGCCCACGCCCGGCTTACCGCGCCCGGCGCGCCGTTCGAAACCGAAACGCGCGTGATCCGCGGCATCCCCACCACAGTCTGGAAGAACGCCCCCCCCACGCTGCGCGAGCTGTTGCTGAATACGCGCGCGTTTGCCGACCGCACCTTCGTGGTCTACGAGGACGAGCGCGTCTCCTACGATGCCTTCCGGCGCGCGGCCATCGCCCTGGCCCATGCACTGGTGCGCGACGGCGTGCGCAAGGGCGACCGCGTGGCCGTAGCCATGCGCAACCTGCCTGAATGGCCGGTGGCGTTCTACGGCGCGCTGCTGGCGGGTGCCATCGTGACACCGCTCAATGCCTGGTGGACCGGGGCCGAGCTGGAGTATGGCCTGGCCGATTCGGGCAGCCGCGTGGCGATCGTCGATGCCGAACGGCTCGACCGCATCCTGGAACGCCTGACAGGCTGCCCGGCGCTGGAACGCGTCTATGCCTCACGTGTCGGCGGCACCGCCTCCGAGCCGCGTGTGGCCCCGCTGGAGAGCGTGATCGGCACCCCGGCTGACTGGGCCGCGCTGCCAGACCAGCCGCCGCCACAGGTCGATATCGATCCGGACGACGACGCCACCATCTTCTACACCTCGGGCACCACCGGCAAGCCCAAAGGCGCGCTCGGCACCCACCGCAACTCCACCAACGTGGCGGTCGCCGGCAGCTTCAGCCCGATCCGCAACCTGTTGCGCCGGGGCGAGCCGATTCCCGCGCCGGACCCCGCCGCACCGCAAAAGGCCATGCTGCTGGCGGTGCCGTTCTTCCACGTCACCGGCTGCATGGCGGTGCTCAACGGCGCCATCGCCACCGGCGGCAAGATCGTGCTGATGCACCGCTGGGACGCGCTGCGCGGCATGGAACTGATCGAGCGCGAGCGCTGCACCGCGGCCGGCGGCGTGCCCACCATCGCATGGCAGATCCTGGAGCATCCGGAGCGCGACCGCTTCGACCTGTCCTCGCTGGAGAACGTCAACTACGGCGGCGCGCCGGCATCGCCCGAACTGGTGCGGCGCATCGGCGAGGTATTCCCGCTGGCCGCACCCGGCATCGGCTGGGGCATGACGGAAACGTCGTCCACCTTCACCAGCCACAGCGCCGAGGAATACGTGATGCGCCCGGACAGCAGCGGCCCGGCACTGCCGATCGGCGAGATGAAGGTGGTGGACGGGTACGGCCGCGCGTTACCGCCCGGCGAAACCGGCGAGCTGATGGCGCGCGGCGCCAATGTCGTACGCGGCTACTGGAACAAACCCGAGGCCACGGCGCAGACCTTTGCCGACGGCTGGCTGCGCACCGGCGACATTGCACGGCTGGATGAGGAAGGCTACGTCTATATCGTCGACCGGATGAAGGACATGCTGATCCGCGGCGGCGAGAACATCTACTGCATCGAGGTGGAAAGCACCCTGTACGAGCATCCGGCGGTGATGGATGCCGCGGTGGTCGGGCTCGCGCACAAGACGCTGGGCGAAGAGCCGGCCGCGGTGGTCAGCTTGAAGCCCGGCATGCAGGCGAGCGAGGCCGAGCTGCAGGATTTCGTGCGCACGCGGCTGGCGGCGTTCAAGGTGCCGGTGCGTATCCTGATTTACCAGGAGATGCTGCCGCGCAATGCCAATGGCAAGATCCTGAAGTCGAACCTGCGCAAGCTGTTCGACGCAGCCGCCTGAATCGCGGCAGGACAGCCCCGACTCGACAAAACAACAAGGACGACCAATTGACGGAACAAGCAAAGCGTGACCGCTCCCTGTCCACCCCAGTGCGGGCAATGACCGCGGTGGCACTCGCCGCCCTGGTGGCGGGCTGCGCCGCCGGCGGCACCAACCTGTCCGCGGTGCCAGAGCTGCGCCCCGGCGTGGCGGCGGGGTACCTGGCGGCCGATGCGCGCCCGGACAGCCTGAAGCTGCTGCCCGCGCCGCCGGCGCAGGGCTCCCCCGCCCTGGCGCTGGATGAAGACGCCGCGGGCCAGGCCGGCACGCTGCGCGGCTCGTCGCGCTGGCAGCTGGCCACCGAAGATGCCGTGCTGACGTTCCCGCAGGCTGCCAGCGCGTTCTCATGCGTGCTGGGCGTGCCGGTCAGCGAGAAAGACACGCCCTACCTGAACATCCTGCTGCGGCGCAGCCTGGTCGATGCCGGCCTGTCCACCTACGGCGTCAAGGACCGCTACAAGCGCACCCGCCCCTTTGTGGCCAACAAGACGCCGATGTGCACGCCGGCCGACGCCGCCAAGCTGGAAAAGGATGGCTCGTACCCGTCCGGCCACAGCGCCATCGGCTGGGCCTGGGCGCTGATCCTGGCGGAGGTCGAGCCTGAACGCGCCAATGACATCCTGGCGCGCGGGCGCGCGTTCGGCCAGAGCCGCGTGGTCTGCAACGTGCACTGGCAAAGCGATGTCAACGAGGGCCGCATGATGGCCGCGGCAACGGTGGCGCGGCTGCATGCCGATCCCACCTTCCGCGCCGACCTGGACCAGGCCCGACGCGAAGTGGCGGCGGCACGCGCCAGCGGCGCGCGCCCGTCGCGCGACTGCCAGGCGGAGAGCGCAGCGCTGGCCCCCTGATCCGCCGGTTGCCCGGGCCGGCTACTGCACGGGTTACTTCACCGGGATGACCGTGCCCGCCGGCACCGGCACGGCGGTGACGCTGTTCTGCGGGCTGCCGCTGACAATGCGGTCGGAGTACGTCAGGTACACCAGCGTGTTGCGCTTGCGGTCGACCGCGCGCACGACGTGCAGGACCTTGAACAGGATCGACATGCGTTCGGAGAAGACGTTGTCCTGTTGCCGGATCGGCCCCTTGAAGGCGATCGTGCCCACCTGCCGGCAGGCGATCGATGCCTCCGGCGGGTCTTCGGCCATGCCCAGCTGGCCCTTGATACCGCCCGTGCGGGCGCGCGACACATAGCAGGTCACGCCGTCCACCTGGGGGTCGTCATAAGCTTCGATCACGACCTTGTCGGAGCCGGTCATGCGGAAATTGGTGCTGACGCTGCCGATCTCCTCGGCGTAGGCGCCCGAGGCGGCCGCCAGACAGGCGACGGCCAGGACCGTGCGGATGCGATTGCAGTTGCGCTTCATGGCGGGGTCGGTATTCAGGTCACCGACGACTTGATGTCGTCGTGGCGCTTTTCCATTTCCTGGCGCAGCGCGCGGCGCTGCTGGGCGGCGGCAAAGCGCTGGCGCTCCACCTCGTCGCGCGGCTCCAGCGGCGGCACCTCGGCCGGCGTGCCGTTGTCGTCCACGGCCACCATGGTGAAGTAGCAGCTGTTGGTATGGCGCACCAGCTTGCTGCGGATGTTCTCGGTCACCACCTTGATGCCGATTTCCATCGAGCTGCGGCCGGTGAAGTTGACCGAGGCCAGGAAGGTCACCAGCTCGCCCACGTGGATCGGCTGGCGGAACACCACCTGGTCGACCGACAGCGTCACCACGTAGCGGCCGGCGTAGCGGCTGGCGCAGGCATAGGCAACCATGTCCAGGTACTTGAGGATGGTGCCGCCGTGGACGTTGCCGGAGAAGTTGGCCATGTCCGGCGTCATCAGCACGGTCATGGAAAGCTGGTGGGACTGGTCGTTCATGATGCGGGTACGGATTGCGGGGCGGGATTTCGGGGGCGAACCTGCGAGGGCGGCATTGCCTGAATGCACGCCGGAACGCTGGCGCCGGCAGTTTAACCCGGATCGTGCCCGCCGTTGCCGGCGGCAGCCCGGTGCCGGCAAGGGTGGCCGTGCCGGGCAACAAAAAAGCGGCCTGCAAGGCCGCTTTTCACGCTGTGGACGCAAACTGCTTACTTCTTCTTGTTCACCGCGTCCTTGAAACCCTGCCCGGCAGAGAACTTGACCGTCTTGGCGGCCGGGATCTTGATGGTTTCACCGGTGCGCGGATTGCGGCCGGTGCGGGCGGCGCGTTTGCCGGCGCTGAAGCTGCCAAAGCCCACCAGCGTCACCGAATCGCCCTTTGCCACTGCCTTCTTGATACTGTCCAGCGCTGCGTTGAGCGCGCGCTCGGCGGCGGCATTGCTCAGTTCTGCTTCCGCGGCGATGGCCGATACCAGTTCACCTTTATTCATGGCTGATTTCCCTTGTTGGTCGTCGTCACCGATGTGCGTGCCTCGCGGCAAAGCCATCGATCGGCGCAGTCTAATCTGCCCGTTGCGCGTAGAGCAATCCCCAGTGGCACCAATGCGACAAAAAAACCCGCAAATCCTTGATTGAGGCCGGTTAGCGGGCAATTTCCATCGCTTTTCCCGCTTGCCAGAAGCCGACTTTGCCAGGCCGTCCTGCCGCGCGGCAACGCCAGGCCGGCTCGCGCCCGGGGCAAACCAGAGCATAGGACAAATTCCCACAAATGGGGCGTCGCACCATAACGGTTCAGCCTGCGCCGCCGCTGCGCGCCATTTCGGCGCATCCGCACCACCACGGCGATGCCAGTGGCAACGGTGCCAACAGCGCCGCCCCGGTCTGCGCGCGGCATTCCGGTGCGGTTTTACCCGACAAGGTGCACGTGGCACCAGGATGCGGCCATTGCTGGAATGCTTTTTGCATACCCACGCTCCCATTTTGAGCATGAGGTCACTATGGACAACTGGAAGACCGGCACCGACGCCCTGTTTATCCTGCTAGGCGCCATCATGGTGCTGGCCATGCACGCCGGCTTTGCCTTCCTGGAACTGGGCACGGTGCGCAAGAAGAACCAGGTCAACGCACTGGTAAAGATTCTGGTGGATTTTGCGGTTTCGACGATCGCCTATTTCTTTATCGGCTACACCATTGCCTACGGCGTGCAGTTCATGTCCGGGGCCGAAACGCTGGCGCAGAAAAACGGTTACGAACTGGTCAAGTTCTTTTTCCTGGCGACATTTGCCGCGGCTATTCCGGCGATTATCTCGGGCGGTATTGCCGAGCGTTCACGCTTCAATCCGCAGCTGGTCGCCACCTTCGTGCTGGTGGGTTTTGTCTATCCGTTCTTCGAAGGCATCGCCTGGAACCAGCGCTTTGGCGTGCAGGACTGGATCACGCGCGTGGCCGGCGCACCGTTCCATGACTTTGCCGGCTCGGTGGTGGTGCATGCGCTGGGCGGCTGGATCGCGCTGCCGGCGGTGCTGCTGCTGGGCGCGCGGCGCGGGCGCTACCAGAAGGACGGCCGCATCAGCGCCCATCCGCCCTCAAACATCCCGTTCCTGGCGCTGGGCGCCTGGGTGCTGGCTGTGGGCTGGTTCGGCTTCAACGTCATGAGCGCGCAGACGGTCGACAAGGTCAGCGGCCTGGTGGCGATCAACTCGCTGATGGCAATGGCCGGCGGCACGCTGGCGGCCTGGGCGGCCGGACGTAACGACCCGGGCTTTGCCTACAACGGGCCGCTGGCCGGGCTGGTGGCGGTGTGCGCGGGCTCGGACCTGATGCACCCGCTCGGCGCGCTGATCACCGGGGCGGTGGCCGGCGCGCTCTTTGTCTATATGTTTACGCTGGCGCAGAACAAATGGCATATCGATGACGTGCTCGGCGTGTGGCCGCTGCACGGGCTGTGCGGCGCCTGGGGCGGCATTGCTGCGGGCATCTTCGGGGCCAGGGCGTTGGGCGGGCTGGGCGGCGTGTCGCTGGGCGCGCAGGCAATTGGCACCGTGCTTGGCATCGTGGTGGCGCTGGCCGGCGGCACCCTGGTATATGGCGCGCTGAAGAAGCTGGTGGGCATCCGGCTGGATGCCGAAGGCGAATTCAACGGAGCGGACCTGACCTTGCACCGGATTTCGGCAACGCCGGAGCGGGAAACCAACTGGTAATGGTGCGGGCCGTCCTGATTTAAATAGACAAGCTGCGCAAGGCAGCTTGTCTTAACAATAATTTGCTTGCACTTCCGGTACGGCGTCTCAATAATTGCCGTGCCCATGTATTGCGCCGCAACAGCGCGCAGGGCTAGCACATCGCTGCCGGCTGAATCGGGGGATGTTGTGCCGGCGGCCGGCCGGACACCAACATTAAAGGACTACGCCGATGGATGCCACTACCTTCGATAACCTCAAGGCCCTGGTTGTCACCTACGCGACAGAATTCGGGGTCAAGATCCTGGCGGCCCTTGCCTTCTGGGTCATCGGCCGCTGGCTGATCCACTTTGTCGTGCGCATGGTGCAGAACGCGCTCGGCAAGCAGCAGGTCGATCCCACGCTGCTGCGCTATGTCGGCTCGATCGTCACCGTGACGCTGAACGTGGTGCTGGTGATTGGCATCCTCGGCTACTTCGGCATCCAGACCACGACCTTTGCCGCACTGATCGCCGCCGCTGGCGTGGCCATCGGCATGGCTTGGTCGGGGTTGATGGCGAACTTCGCTGCCGGTGCGTTCCTGGTGGTGCTGCGCCCGTTCAAGGTAGGAGACTTCGTGACAATCGGCGGCGTGACCGGCACGGTGCGCGAGATCGGCCTGTTCGCCACCTCGCTCGACACGCCAGACAATGTGCAAACCGTGGTCGGCAACAACAAGATCTTCAGCGATACCATCCAGAACTTTACGGCCAACCCGTACCGGCGCGTCGAACTGAAAGCGCAGCTTGCCGGCAGCACCGACACTGCCCATGCGGCAGCGCTGCTGAAGACCCGCATCGCGGAGATCCCCAACGTGCTGGCCGAGCCCCCGATCGACGTCGAGATCCTGGAGTTCACGCTGGTCGGCCCGGTGCTGGCGGTGCGTCCGCACTGCCACAATGACCACTACTGGCAAGTCTATTTCGATACCAACCGCATCATCCGCGAGAGCTTCGGCCAGGCCGGCTATGCCGCACCGATGCCGGCGCAGATGGTGGTGGTGCAACAGGCTGCCGCCCAGCAAGCCGCCGCGCAACAGGCCGCCTGACGACGGCTCGCAGCCGGTGTCAACGGGGGCCTGAGCGCCCGTAGTAGCGCATCAGCACCGCGCCTGCACCGCAGGCCGCCATCACCACGCCCAGCGGCAGCGCGGTGCCGTCGCGCCACAGGCTGACGGCCGCGCCGCCCAGCGTGCCGAGTGAAAACTGCAGCGTGCCCATCAGCGCCGAGGCCGTGCCGGCGCGATGGCCCTGATGGGCGAGCGACAGTGCCGACGCATTCGGCGATACGCAACCGAGCGCGCCGATAAAGACGAAAAATCCCGCCAGCAGCACCGGCAGCACCGCCACGCCTGCAAGCGCGGCAAAAGCGAGCGCCAGGCCCGCCGCGCAGGCCGCCAGCAGCGCGCCCCCGAGCACCTGATCGAGCGAGCGGCCGCGCACCAGCCTGGCGTTGAGCTGCGACATCGTGATCAGGCCCAGCGCATTGGCGCCGAACACAAAACCGTAGTGCGACGGCGCGATGCCGTGCAGCTGGATCAGCACGAACGGCGACCCGGAGATATACGCGAACATGCCTGCCGAGCCGAAACCGGCAGACAGCGAGTAGCCGAGGAATTCGCGATCCCGCAGCAGCTCGGCATAGCTTTTCGCCACGGTGCCGAGCCGCAGCGGCGCCGCATGGCGCCGGTCCAGCGATTCTTCCATGCGCAGGTGGACCAGCAGCAGGATCAGCATCCCGGCCGCCGCCAGCACCCAGAAGATCGTGCGCCAGCCCGATACCGAGAGAATGCCGCCACCGACGATCGGTGCCAGGATCGGCGCAACCCCCATCACCAGCATCAGCGACGAGAAAGCGCGCGCCGACTCATGCGCCTCAAGCCGGTCGCGGATTACCGCGCGTGCCATCACCATGCCGGCGCAGCCGCCCAGCGCCTGCAGGAAGCGCCACAGCATCAGCGACTCCACGCTGCGTGCCAGCGCGCAGCCCACCGCGGCGGCCACGTAGAGGCACAGGCCGACATAGAGCGGCGGCTTGCGCCCGAAGCGGTCGCTGAACGGCCCATAGAAGGCCTGCCCCAGCGCCAACCCCACCAGGAATGTGCCGAGGGTCAACTGCACCTGGCCGATGTCCACGCCGAGATCGCCAGCCAGCGACGGAAAACTCGGCAGGTACATGTCGATCGACAACGGCGCGATCGCCATCAGCGAACCGCAGATCAGCAGCCAGGCAGGAAAGCGCGCGGGAGAAGCCGCGCTGGTGGAACGGGGCATGGAAAGTATCCGGGGGAACGGCGTTGTCACGCACGGCCAGCCTGCTTGCGGCCCGCGCCTGCAACCCGTGAAAAGGCGCAATTGTTGCACAGCATAACGAAGGCGGTACGGTCCTGGCGTGCAGGGTTTTGAAACAGTCGTTCAGAAAAACTGCCCTGCCTAAGTCGGGTCCGATGGTGCTGGCGAAGTTGGCGCTATTGGTGAATAGTGAGGTCAGGTCATTTGCGATCACGGCAGCGCGAATCGGCGCTGCAGATGCCCTTGCCGGGTGGCGCGGCTTTCACCTGCGGCAAGGTGGAGGGTACAATGCCAGCCTGTCGGCGCAAGCCACACCGTCGGCCACGCAGAGACGGACGACAGTATCGGTCCCGGCAACGTTAGCCTGCATGAGAATACGACACACGCCGCTTCCCGCTTCGCTAGGCCCGGCCGCACTCGCGGCTGCGCTGCTGTTGCTGCTGCCCCAGCCCGGCAACGCCGCGCCGGTGCAGGCGCGCAATGTCGCCGCCTCGGCGCCGGCCCCCGCGATCGATGAGGCCGACCCGCTGTCACGCATGCTCAAGGGCGCTGCCACCGGCCAGAACACCGGCGCCGCCGGCGTGCCCGAATTGCTGCGCAACACCACACGGCCCGACAACGTACTGGCACGCGCCTGCCGCCAGCTCAACGACGCCCTGCCGATCGAAATCGACGGCGAAACGCGGCTGCGCCGCTGCCAGTCGATCCCCGGCAAGCATGTGCTGTTCCAGCTGGAGCTCACCAACTACCGCGGGCCGATGCTGGACCTGGCCAGCTTCGAGGTCAACTACGCCGCGCCGCTGCAGCGCAATATCTGCGCCAACCGCGACGTCGAGATCCTGACCAAGCTTGGCATCAGCCTGATGTTCCGCTACATGACGCGCAAGGACCGTGGCGAGCGCCGCATCGGCGATGTCTACATCAACGCGCCCATCTGCACGGCGGCGCTGCGCTAGCCAACACAAACAAGAATCGATTGCAATTGACGCGTGACGGCACGCCGCCCGCGCAAAAAAGACGGCCCGCAGATGCGGGCCGTTCTCGTTTTGCGTCAGTCCCGCTCAGGCAGCGCGCGGGCGCAGCGGCAGCACGTTGGCCGCGCGCCGCACCAGGATGCGCGTGTCCTTCCAGCCGGCATCGGCCAGCGGCGAGCCCCATACCAGTTCATGCAGGCGTGCCAGTGCAAACGGATTGCCCAGCAGCACATGCTTCTGCGCGGGGGTCAGCGCGCGCGGGCCATGCGTGAGCGCATGCTCGACCAGGGCCTCATGGCGCCTGCGGGACGATTCCGGCTGCACCACGCGCGGCGTGGCGGTCGCGCACATCAGCGCATTGGTAACCGGGTCCACCACGGCGTCGACAAAGTCAGGCGTTTCGGCCGCGGCTTCGACATGCTGTTGCGTCTCGACGATTTCCCGCGGTACCTGCGTCTCCTCAGGGATCATGAAGAGGCCCGCATTGCGCGAGGCACGACCGAACGACACCCGCGACAGCATCACCGACAACGGGATCGACAGCGCCAGCGAGCCCACGATCGGCAACAACCACAGCACGTAGGACGGGTTCAGCCAGTACACCAGACCACCCCAAGCCAGGCCCAGCGCGGTGTGCCAGCCGTGGCGGCGGAACGCTTCGCCCCAGGTGGTCTCGGTGTCTTCGCGCGGGGGCGACTTCCACGAGATGCCCCAGCCGCTGTATGCGGCGATCACGAACTTGGTATGGAACAGCATGCGCGTGGGCGCCAGCAGCGCGGACAGCAGCACCTCGATCAGCATGCTGGCAATCAGCTGCACCGCCCCGCCATAACGCCGCGCCTGCTTCATCAGCAGCACCACGCTGGCCAGCTTGGGCAGGAACAGCAGCGTGGCCGTGGCAGAGAACAAGGCCAGCGCCTTCTCCGGATGCCATTCGGGCCAGGTCGGGAATAGCTGATATTGCTGCGTGAAATACTCCGGCGGCACCAGCGCATGCTTGGCCAGCATCGCCGTGGACAGCAGCAGGAACAGCAGCCACAGCGGCGCCGACAGGTAGGCCATGATGCCGGTCAGGAACACCGCGCGGTGCACCACGTGGAAGCCCTGCTTGAGCCACAGCCGGAAATTCATCAGGTTGCCCTGGCACCAGCGGCGGTCGCGCTTGACCTCGTCCAGCAGGTTGGGCGGCAGTTCTTCGTACGAGCCTTCCAGGTCGTAGGCGATCCACACGCCCCAGCCGGCACGGCGCATCAGCGCGGCTTCGACAAAGTCGTGCGACAGGATCTCACCCGACAGCGGGCCGCGGCCGGGCAGCGGCGCCAGCGCGCAGTGCTCGATGAACGGGTGCACGCGGATGATGGCGTTATGGCCCCAGTAGTGCGATTCACCCAGCTGCCAGTAATGCAGGCCGGCCGTGAACAGCGGCCCGTACACGCGCGTGGCGAACTGCTGCACGCGCGCGTACAGGGTCTCGCGGCCCACTGCCAGGGGGGCGGACTGGATGATGCCCGCGCCTGGGTTGGCTTCCATCAGCCGTACCAGCGTGGCCAGGCAGTCGCCGCTCATCACGCTGTCGGCATCGAGCACCACCATGTAGCGGTACTTGCTGCCCCAGCGGCGGCAGAAGTCGGCCACGTTGCCGGTCTTGCGCTTCACGCGGTGGCGGCGCCAGCGGTAGAAGATGCGGCCGAAGCCGCCGACGGCGCGGCACAGCTCCATCCACGCGTCATGCTCGGCGGTGCGCAGGTCCGGATTGCCGCTGTCCGACAGCACGATGAAATCGAAGTTGGACAGGTGACTGGTGCGCGCCAGCGATTCATAGGTGGCGCGCAGCCCGGCGAACACGCGCGTCACGTCCTCATTGCAGATCGGCATGATGATCGCGGTGCGCGCCTCGGGCGCGATCGGCCCGTCGGGCGCGGCCGAGCGCGAGATCAGGTGGCGGTCGCCGCCCTTGGCCAGCACCAGGAAGCCCATCATCGCTGTCCAGAAGCCGGCCGACACCCATGAGAACAGGACGGCGAACAGCACCAGGATGGCGATCTCGAGCGGATCGGCGCCATGGTACGGCAGCACATTGCTCATGAAGTACGTAGCCAGCACGGTCTGGATCACGACCAGGCCCAGCAGGAACCAGCGGCGGTGCGAGCCAGCCGGATGCCATTTGCCTTCGGCATCGGGACCGTCGTGCAGCGTGTCCCAGGTCTCGGGCACGGGTGGGCGGCCCAGCATGTGGCGCCAGGTATTGCGCAGCCAGCCGGTGACGATATGCGGCGGCCACTGGCGCGGCACCATCGAGCTGCGCTCGGGCTCGGGGCCGGTGTCGACCTTCACGGTGCCGTCTTCGCGCCGCTGCAGCAGCGGTGCGCCATCCACCTGGGGATTGCCGTATGCCATCGTGAAACGCCGGCCGACGGAGGCGTAGGCACTGCCGCCTTGCGCGGGCGGCGTGTCCTTGGCCGCCAGGCGCGACTGCAGGCGCGTGATCGCGTCCTGCGCATCGCGGCCGTCGGCGGTAACGGCGATCACGGGGGCAACGGATGCCACGGGCGTGACCGGTGCGACCGGCGTCGCGGGCGCGCCGTCCGCCAGCAGTTCGCTGCGCACTTCAGGCGATACCGGCAGGCGGTCGACATAGCGCTCGCATGCCGCCGCCTTGGCCGGTCGCTGCTTTAGCCTGGGGGTAAGATGTAGCTCCATGTCTCGGATAGGGTTGTATTGCCGTTGCGAAGATAGCCGCGCAACTCAACCGGCTTGGTTTCGTCCTTGCGGCGCATCACCATGGTCATGCGCCAGCCGCCGGTCGCCTCATTGCGCTGCACCGACGTTTTCAGCAGCTCACCGTTGGCATCGGCCGAAACCACCGGGTCGATGCGCACGTTCGCCGGCAGCTTGCCGAAGGCCGGGCCTTCGAAGTCCACCACCAGCGAAAAGCTCGTGTCTTCCTTGTTGCGGGTCTGGCCCTGCCCCAGGCGGGTCTGGGTCACCCACGACAGCGGCGGCTGTTGTTCGCCGTCCTTCTGCCACAGCAGCCGGTACTCATAGTCGAAGGGTTGCTTCGGCTTGGGCGGGCTGTCCGGCACCCAGTACGCGACGATGTTGTCATTGGTCTCGTCCGGCGTCGGGATCAGCACCAGCTCTACCCGGCCCGAGCCCCAGTTGCCGCGCGGCTGCACCCAGCCACTGGGCCGGCGCTCATACCATGAGCCGATCTCCTGGTAGCTGTTGAAGGTGCGGTCGCGCTGCATCAGCCCGAAGCCCTGCGGATTGGTCGCCGCAAACGAGGTGACCAGCAAGCGCTTGGGATTGACCAGCGGGCGCCAGACCCATTCGCCGGTGCCCAGGTGGATCGACAGGCCGTCAGAGTCATGCACCTCGGGGCGGAAATCCTGCGCGGCCGACGGCTGGTTCTCACCGAACAGGAACATGCTGGTCAGCGGCGCCAGGCCCAGCTTGGTCACGTTCTCGCGCAGGTAGAGGCGAGACTTGACCTCCATCGCGGTCTCGGCGCCGGGCTTGATGGTGAAACGGTACGCGCCGCTCATGCGGCGCGAATCCATCAGCGCGTAGATCGTGATCTCCTTGGCATTGGGGCCGGGACGCTCGATCCAGTATTCGACAAAGCGCGGGAACTCCTCGCCCGAATTGAGCGCGGTGTCGACCGCCAGGCCGCGTGCCGACAACCCGTACCACTGGTCCTTGCCCAGCGCGCGGAAATAGCTCGCGCCCAGGAACGACGCCAGCTCATCCTTGCGCTTGCCCTGATTCAGCGGGTACAGGATGCGGAAGCCTGCATAGCCCAGGCCCTTGAGCTTGCCGGCATCGACCTTGTGCGGGCCGTAATTGAACGCGGACGGGTCGAAGCGGAATTCACGCACGCTGTCGCCCACCACTTCATGGATACGCACGGGCTGGTCAAACACCATGCCCTCGTGGAAGAACGACAGCTCGAACGGCGAGCGCGTGCCGCGCCAGGCAAAGCGCTCGGGCTTGTATTCGATCTCGCGGTAGCGCTCGTATGACAGCTCGCGCAGCTCGCGCGGCAGGTTCTGCGGCGGCGCCTTGTAGGGCGAGGCCGCCAGCTGGCGCGCGCGCGCCGCCACGGTGTCGAAATCGAACGCATGGGCGGCCATGGCACACAGCGCCAGCGTACTGCCACCAAGCCAGGCTGCGATCCGCACACCCGCCCGTGCCGCGCGGCGGGCCACCGGCCCGGCGGCGGGCAAGGTATGGGTAACGGACAGGCGTGGCGTGGCGATCTGTGACATGTATGCCAGGGTGAGCGGTTGAATCGGGGTGACCGGCATCGGCGGTCGGAACGAAGGACGACACAGCAAGAGACGGGCCCGGCGCCGAGTGGCGAGACCCGGACACGAGGCAGACGGCCCGCGGGGCACTGTGTCCGGTTTGTTGCGATGCGCAATAAACCATAACAATTCGAGACGCGGAAGTCACGTTTCGATCACGCAAGGTTTGAAACAAAATGTTGGCCAGGTTGCCCGAAAGCCGCTCCGGACAAGGCTTTGCGGGCGCTGGGGTCACACGGCCGCAAGCCCCGGCGAGGCCAACGCCTGCCGGCTGTGAGAATCTGGTTGAGATCGGGGCCGGCCGGCAGCCGGCCCCTTTAATACAGTGTTACTTTTTAGCCCCTTCGCTGTACGGATCGAACTTGCCGCTCTTGGCGCCTTCGGAATACGGATCGAACTTCCCGCTCTTCATGCCACCCTGGCTGTATGAGTCGAAGGACTTCTGCGCGCCGCCCTGGATCGGCTCCATCTGGTCAGGGCGGGCACCCGGGTTCAACGAGGTCACGTTGTCGCTTTTTGCGCCATCCGAGTACGGGCTGAATTTGTCCTGCTTGGCACCATCGGAGTAGGGACTGAACTGGTCTTGCTTGGCGCCGTCGGTGTAGGGATTGAACTTGTCGGCCTTGCCTGTGGTCTGGGCGTGCAGCGTGCCGAATGCGCAGGCAAGTGCCAGGCCGATGGTCAGATAGCGCAGCTTCATGGGATCTCCTCTCGCGGGGGGAAAGGCGCTTGCCGTGCAAAGCGCACAGCAGGCTCCGCTGCCGGCCAACGCGAAGCGCGGGGGCAACAATCAACGCTAGGTCAGCGGCTGGCACGTGTCAACCGCACCGCGCGCTGCTGCGGCGCTGCATTGCGCTTACAATGCCACCCAAATGCCACCACGAAGCCACAAGGAATCGTCATGCTGCCTCGGCCATCCGACCCTACCGCCAGCCCTGTCCGCCCTGCCCTGCGCGCCGCCGTCACTGGCGCGCTTGGTGCCGCCCTGCTGTTTGCCGCGGCGGCACCGGCGCAGGCGTACTTTGACAATTACCTGAGCGGCACCATCATCGGCACGCTCAACGACAAGGAAGGCGCGTCGCTGGCCAAGTCAGTGCGCACGGCACTGAACGATACGGCCGACGGCAAGACCGTTGAATGGACGTTCCCCGCGGCGGGGCGGCGCCAGCAGATCGACGGCACCATCACGCCGATCGAAAGCAAGACCGACAAGGGCCAGCCCTGCCGGCGCCTGAAGTCCGATCTCAAGCGCGGCAGCGCTGAAGAGCATTGGAGCGGGTGGTTCTGCAAGCAGTCCAACGGACAATGGAAGTCGCGCCAGGTGGCTGACTAAGCGGCGCTGATCGCTCGCGCAGCCGGCGTTCATGCCGCGCGCGACGGCGCGCGATGCGGCCGCGCTGCCGGATCGACCTGCGGCGACCCTGGTTCCTCGTACCACCTGGTCCCGGGCACGTAGACGGTCTTGTCCGGCTGCGCCATGAAATGCGGCGACATGATCTGCACGCCGTGGGTGTTGAACTGGTCCTGGATCGCCGCGTGCAGCGCCGACAGCGCGTAGAAGCGATTGCGCGGATGGTCCAGCGCGCAGAACAGTTCGTACTCGACATAGAAGTCGGACAGCCCCCGCTGCAGCACGAATGGCGTGGGCGACGGCACAATATGCGCCGATTCGCCGGCGGCTGCCAGCAGCATCGCATGGACCTGCCGCCAGGGCGTGTCGTAGCCGATCGTGACCGAGGTCGAGATCAGCGCAGCCTGCCAGCCTTCCTGCGCGCGGGGATCACGCACGCTGCCGTGGCGGGTGTAGTTATGGATGGCACTGCCGACCACCACCGCGTTGGGCAGCGTGACCTCTTCATTGCGCAGGTTGATCACCTTCACCGAGAGCGCGTCCAGCGAGGCAACGGTGCCCACCGTATCGCCGATGCAGACCATGTCGCCGCGCCGCAGCGCACGCGAATACACCACCACCATGCCGCTCATCAGCTGGTTGACCACATTGGCCGATCCCAGCGTGACCATGAAGCCGAGCAGCACCGACAGCCCCTTGAAGACATCACTCTCTGAGCCCGGGATATAAGGGTAGGCAAAGGTGAAGCCCAGCGCCCAGATCACCACCGCCGCCAGCCGCCGCGTGGCGCCCGCGGTTTCCGGATGCATGCCGGGCACCGTGATCTGGCCTTTCTGCACCGCCTTGAAGATATTCGACACCAGCCGCTGCACCGCGCGGGTAATCAGCAGGATCACCGCCACCGTGACCAGGCCCGGCACCGACGACACCATCGACAGCGCGATCTGCGACAGCAAGCCGACGATAAACGCGCCCATGCGGTCGCCCATGGGCTGGGTCAGCGGAAACTGCTCGAGCGCAAACTCCAGCCAGGCAAAGGCCAGCACCAGCACCAGCCCGATCGCCAGGATCTGCACGATGCGGGCAACCAGCTGGTAGAGCGCGCCGGTCCAGTCGAACTGGCCGCCGACGCGCTGCGCCAGGTGCCGCTCCAGTGCCACCTGCAGGCGGGCGCGCAGGGCCACGCCGGCTCGCGCCACACCCCATGTCAGCGCGGCCAGCACGGCCAGGCCGAGCAGGCTCAGCGCGGCACCGCGCAGCAGGTTTGGCCAGTGCAGGTGCGCGCGCCGTGCGGCAATGGCCTGGCGCAGACCCGCCGCGGTGCGCGTTGCGGCAGCTTCAAGCGTAAGGTGGTCCTCCGGCGAGAGGTCTTGCGAGGTCAGCGCGAACAAGAGCCGGTCGCCCAGCCGATAGGCGACCATCGGCACGTCGCCGACCGTGCCGCTGACCTGTCCGAGGGGCAGTGCCAGCTCGCTTTCCGTCAGGTCGTTGAACACCAGTTGCGCGCGCGAGACGCGCATGGCCGGGGTGGCACCCGCAATCTCGGCGCGCATGGTGGCGATGGGCCGGTCCATCAGGCGCAGCTCGACCGCGGCCCCGCTGCGCACGGCAATCGGAGCCTGCACGGCCGCGACCTCGGACACCGGCGCGGCCAGGCTGGCTTGCATCCACAGCGCGCCTATCACCCAGCCTAGTCCCGCCATCCAGAATGCCGTCAATCGCCGCCACCGCCGCCACACCGCTAGCGCTGCCATAAGACCGCTCCCGTCCGAGTTGGCCTGTGCCGGCGCGAGGGCTCCACGCCCTGCCCGGCACGATGCCCGCAAGCATAGCGTGCGGCGGCGCAGGCGCAAAGCCGGGGCGGCGGCGGCCGCTTGCGGCAGCGGACAAAAAAAAAGGAGGCCGAAGCCTCCTGTTGCGATCCGCCCGACATGCCCGGCTTTATCCCCCCGGAAGACACACAACGCGTGCCGCAGGGCTGTCCTGCGCGCGGCGGGTCCGCGCCATGCAGGCACGGCCGGCCATTATTTGCGTGGCGGCATGGCAGTCACGGACGCAGCCTGCATCCCCGCTTGCCGGGGAGCCGTGCGCCCGCCGCCATCGTCAGCGCGCTCAGGCGCCTTTGTTCTTCGTCGGATCCTTGGCCGCAGGCGCGTGGCTCTTCTTCTTGGTGCTGGTCTTCTTGGCCTTGGCCTTGCCGCTGTCTGCCTTGGCCGGCGCGGCCTTGTCAGTCGACGCTGCCGCCGGCGTGGCCGGGGTGGCAGGCGTCGCCGGAGTCGCAGGCGTCTGCGCCATTGCGCCCGCACCAAACATTGCCATCGACAGCATGACGATCCATTTCTTCATTTCCGTCTCCTCATTTGCCCTGCAGATAGGTATGGCAGGGATGCCTGCCATGACTGGCGCTTCTGGCTCGCGCCCTGTCACCAGCATCAACGAGGAAGGTTCGCGCGCCGTTGACCGGGACAAACCCTGATAGGGAGATGGATAGGGAGCCTTGGATCGCCGGCCGCCGCCAGGCTTACCTGCACAGCTTGCGCAGCAACTCTGCGGCAATCGTGCCGGGGCCAGCGACCTGGAAGGTGCCGTACTGCGGCGCGCGGATCGTATAGAGCGAGTCGCCGCGCGCAAAGCGCTTGCTGTAGAGCGTCTGCTCGACCACGGCGAACATGGACGTGGCGCAGTTCAGCACCATGCGCTTGAGCGACGAGCGGATCGGCTCGCCGCTGGCGGTGCGGATCACGCCCGACGGTGAGTTGCGCATCACCACCACGCCGACTTCGGTGCCCTGGCGGCGCACCGCGGACTGGTCGAAATAGGAAACCACGCCATTGGCACCCATCAGGGGAAGCCATCGCTGCGGATCGGGGGCGGCGGGATCGGGTGCCGCGACCAGCCGGCAGCCTTCCCTGGGCGTGGACCGGAATACCGTGCCGGTGCCGGCGACCTGGCACTCATACAGGCCAGCGGCGGCAGCCGGGCGGGTGGTGCTGGAGGGAACGGGGGACGGTGCCGGCACGGCGCTGCCTTCGGCATGCGCCAGCGGTGCGGCCAGTCCAAGCAGGCAGCCAGCAAACGTGGCTGCGTGCCTAAAAATGCGGAACATCATGGAATTGCCCTCATATAGACGGGAAAAAGCGATCCGCATTGTCGCACAGGAAGCACACATCCCGGCGCGCTTGCATGCCGGAAATGCGTGCAGGCGACGACTTTTCTAGTCGCGCAGGCGCCGCCAGGCCACCAGGTCCTCGATGGTCAGCACCGGCAACTGGTACATCTCGGCAAAGGCCAGCGCCTCCGGCCGGCGTGCCATGGTGCCATCCGGGTTCATCAGCTCGCACAGCACCGCGGCCGGCGACAGGCCTGCCATGCGGGCCAGGTCGACCGAGCCCTCGGTATGGCCGCGGCGCACCAGCACGCCGCCGTCGCGCGCCACCAGCGGAAACACATGGCCCGGGCTGACCACCGCATCGGTGCCCGCGTCCCCGGCAATGGCGGCGCGGATGGTGGTGATGCGATCGGCGGCGCTGACACCCGTGCTGACGCCTTCGCGGGCCTCGATCGATACCGTGAAGGCGGTGCCGTACTGGCTGCGGTTGTGCTCGACCATCGGCCGCAGGCCGAGGCTGCGCACCTTGTCTTCAGTCAGGCACAGGCAGACGATGCCGCTGCATTCGCGGATCATCATCGCCATGTTGGCGTTGGTCAGGCACTCCGCGGCCAGGATCAGGTCGGCCTCGTTCTCGCGGTCGTCATCGTCGAGCAGCACGACCGGGCGGCCTTCGCGCATGGCCTCCAGCGCCTGCGCGATGCGCGCGGCCAGGGAACGGGGGTCGGCATCGGCGGCAAGATCCGCGGACACTTCGGGTACAACAGCTTCGGTGGAAAGGCTAGACATGAAACGCTCCTTGTTCAGCATCAATGGGCGTTCCAGGGGAAGGATCAACGGAGTTGCAGCGCCGCACGCCGCGCCTGAAGCGCAAGCACGAGCGGCCGCGCCCTGCGCGCGGCGCAAGGCAACAGCGAACCGCAAGGCCGGGCAAGGCGCCAAGCCGCGCGGGCAAGCTCCGTCCATCTTCTTTCATCCGGACTATGACCGTCGGCCCTGGCCTCTCACCAGGTCTGCTGACCTCGCACGGGAATGCGAGCGCTCGCGGGCTCGCCGGACACGCACTGCGCGCCGCGGCATACCGCCGGTGGGGACTTTCACCCCGCCCTGAAGACGTAACGAACCGGTGCGGCCATGTAGCCGGCACCGGCCCGCAGATGTTAGCACGATTGTTGTTTTTTTCCTCTCGCGGGCGCTCACCCACGTTCGGCCATGTCCGACCATCGCAAGGTGCCTTCCCGTGTACTACAAATAAGGGGGGGAGGCAGCGCATGTGCAAGCGGTTCCCGCAGTGGCGGCCGCCTCATGCCTTGCCGGACAACAACGCAGCACCTCTTCATCCGTGCTTCCCATGCGCCGACACGAACAAGAAGCCAGACAAGACCGCCGTGTGAGTTGTTCCTCCTTCCATGCGCCCTGCCGGCGTGCGTGGCAACAGCGGGTGCGCCGCACCGTCGCCGCGGGCCTGCTTGCCCTGCCCTTGTGCCTGGCAGCGACGGCGCGCGCCGCGCCTGCCGTGCAGCTTGGCTACGGCTTCGACGATAGCCACGACGTGCAGAAGGCGGAGGTCGCCATGTTGTGGGATTCGGGCTTTGCGTGGGGCAATCCGCAAGGCTGGCAGGTCGACCTGCAATGGGAAGTCAACGTTGCGCGCTGGCGCAGCAGCAGCGACAACCAACCCAACGACCTATGGGAGTTCGGTGCCTCGCCGGTGGTGCGAATCGCATGGTGGCGCCACACCTGGGTGCCCTTCCTTGAGCTGTCGGTCGGGCCGCGCCTGCTGACCAGCACGCACACTTCGGCCGAGCACAACATTGCCACCGCCTTCCAGTTCTCGGACTACGCCGGGATCGGCGTGACAGTCGGCAAGGACCGGCGCTTTACCGCGGGCTACCGCTTCCAGCACCTGTCCAATGCCGGCATCAAGCAGCCCAATCCTGGCACCACCTTCCACGTCATTTACCTGCGCTACCACTTCTGAGCGCCGGCCGCTGCGGCGCGCCCTGCGTTTCAAACAGGGTGCGGGTGGCATCGTCGGCCGGGAAGAAGCATTCGATGCGCAGCTCCTGCAGCGTGATGTCCTGTGGAATGCCGAGCGTGGTCAGCGTCGAGAACAGCGACGCGCGGAACGCACCCGCATGCAGCACCACCGGCAGCAATGGCGCCGGCGGGCCATCGGTGCCGTCGTCCTCGCGCAGCAGCACGCCGCCCGGCCCCACCATGTCAGGGTGCCAGGCAGCGATGCGCCCGAAGATCTCGCGCGCGGTCTGGTCGTGGGCCTGCACCTGCAGCTCCTGCCACACGCGCCGCAGCAGGTAGCGCCCGACCTGGTGCGCGTTCTCGATCACCGGCCACAGGCCCTCTGGATCAAACACGGTCAGCATCAGGTTGATCCGGTGGCTGCCTTCCGTGAGCGATGCAGGCGCGCGCTCCCCCAGCAGGGTATCGAGCATGCGCCGGTAAGCCAGGTTGGCATCCACCAGGTTCCAGAAGCGGTCCAGCACCACGGCCGGGTACGGCTCCTGCTTGGCCAGGATCAGCGCGATCGCCTGCTGCACCATCTGCAGCGGCGGCGAAGCAAGCGCGTGTTCGCTGTATGCCGGGGCAAAGCCGCCGGCCAGCAGCAGCCGGTTGCGCTGGCGCAGCGGCACGCCCAGGCGCTCGGCCAGCGCCAGCACCATCTCGCGGCTGGGGCGGGCGCGGCCGGATTCCAGGAAGGAGATGTGGCGCTGCGACACCCCGGCCGCCAGGGACAACGCCAGCTGGCTGTAACCGCGCTTGCCGCGCCAGTAGCGCAGCAGCCCGGGGAAGTCGAGGGTGGCTTCGGAGGCGGGGGTCAGCGTTTCCATGGCTGCATTACAGCATGCGTTGGGGCGAATGGCCATTACCTGACAGGTAATGGCTCCGATTCAACCACCGCATTCGGATGGCCAGGCCGCGCCGCGCGCACCGCGTCGATCAGCAGGCGCATGGCCGGCGTCGCGGCACGACGCCGGCGCACCACAATCCCATAGGGAACCAACTGCCCTCGCATCGGCACCGGCAGCACTGCCAGCGCTCCCAGCGAGGCGAAGTAGTCCGCGATGGCGCCCGGCACGACAGCAATGCGATCGCTCTCCGCCAGCAGCGGCAGCGTGCCCATGATCGACGAGGTCTCGACAATGTCTTCCGGCAGCGGCACGCGGTTGTCGCGGAAGGTCTGGTCGATGATCTGCCACATCGGCACGGACGCCGGCGGGATGATCCACGGATAGCCAGCCAGGGAAGCCAGACTGACGCTGCGCTTGCCCGCCTGCGGATGGCCGGCGCGCGCCACGATGGCCAGCGACTCCTCGAACAGTGGCTCAAAGTCGAGATCGTCGGCCATCGTCCCCTCGGGGATGCGCCCTATCACCACGTCCAGCGCATCCTGCCGCAGCGCCTGCACCAGCACGTCGCTGGTATCGACCTGCATCACGATATGCAAATGCGGATAGCGCGCCTTGAGCGCGTTGATGACACCGGACAGCACCGAAGGCACCGGGGCCAGGATCGAGCCAAGCCGCACCTTGCCCACCTCGCCGGCTGCGATGGCGGCAAATTCGTCATGCAGGGCATCCAGGTCGGCCAGCACCACGCGCGCGTAGCGGATCAGCGCCTCGCCGAATACCGTCGGCTCGATACCGCGCGCATGGCGCGTGAACAGCAACGTGCCAACCACGCTCTCGAGCTCGCGCAATGCCTTGGTGACGGCTGGCTGGGACAGCGCCATCTGTGCAGCGGCGCGCCGCAGCGAGCGGTGCTCGGCCAGGGCCAGGGCCAGGCGCAGGTGCCGCATATGCAGGCGTTTGCGCAGGGTGGCTGCGCTGGAGAGGGTGGCGGGGAGGTCTGGCATGGTGGCCGCTCAGGAGGGACTTCGGCGAAGATCGGCCTTTATAGCATGCGTGCCTTAGGCAAGCTCTGACGGCTTTGGAGCAGCCTTAGCATCGTTGGCATCGCTTCGCGCCGTCATTTGCGCCGGCGCAATGCGATAGAACCTCGCCGCATTTCCAGCCAGCACGCGCTGTCTGTCCACGGGATCCGGCAGCGCCTCGCACACCATGCCGAGAATCGTGCCGAAGTCCGCACTCAGGCCCGAGACCGGCAGGTTGCTGCCGAACATCGCCCGCTCATGTCCGAAAATCGCCAGCACCTCGCGCACGATGCGGCGGTTGCCCAGCGCATCCCAGCGCCCGCCGGCCAGCCCGAACTCCGACAGCTTGACCGACACATTGGCGCAGGCAGCCAGCGCCTCCATGCCGGCGCGCCAGCAAGCCAGGCCCGCCTCCGAGCGGTCCAGCGGCAGGCCCGCGTGATTGAGCGCGATGGGCACGCCGGGCAAGGCGGCCGCCACCTGGGCCGCCTCGCGCAAGTGCCAGAACGGTACCCGCAGGTCCCACGACAGGCCGTGGCGTTCCAGCCGCGCCAGGTCATCCAGCCAGACCTGGTCCTGCATCGACCCGGGGCGCCCGGCCACCGACTCGCCCGGCGCCGCCGCGTTCAGCGGTTTGCATCGAATCCCCCTGACCCGCGCGAAACCAGCCTGGCGCGCCAGCAGTTCGGCGCACCCGGGAGTCCCGAACGGCGCGTAGGCCACCACCGCCGCAGCCATGCCGGGGCGCCAGTCCTGGCGGTGCACCCACGCAGTCTCGTCGACGGCTTCGCTGCGGTCGCGTTCGGCCTCTACGTGTACGGTAGCAAGTACGGTGACGGCGCTGGTGTCGTACGCATACTGCGCCTCCAGGTAATCGCGGCGCAGGCTCTCGTAGTCGCCGAGAAAGAAAGTCTGCGGCCGGTATTCGTCCTGCAGCCAGGGATAGCGGCCGCGCCCGAGTTGCCACAGGTGGTGGTGGGCGTCGACGATGGCCAGCCCCGGGGGCAGCGCGCCGTTTGCTTCGCGGTTCATCGGCACCGCCTCGGCAACGTGGCAGCCACGGCGCCGGCCAGCACCAGCGCGGCGACCAGCAAGTAGACACCGGCGCCCGCGCCGACGCGCTCGATCAGCACGCCCGCGGCATAGGGACCGCAGAATCCCCCCAGGTTGCCGAGCGCATTGATCACGCCGCGCGCCACACCGGCGTGCTCGGCGGCCAGCAGCCGCGGCGGCAGGGTCCAGAACACCCCCGCAGCGGACTGCAGGAAGAAGCCGCTGCCGACCAGCAGGCCATAGGACACCCAGGTATTGTCGTGCCACCACACCGAACCGGCCAGGCAGGCAGCGAAACCCAGCAGCGGCCAGACCACGAAGGCCTTGCGCCGGCCGGTGCGGTCGGACAGCGAAGACATCGCGAGGATGCCGGCCATGGTACCCAGGTACGGCAGCACGGCCAGCATGCCGACCTGCCCCATGCCGCCTCCGGTCAGGCCTTTCAGGATGGTGGGCAGCCACAGCGTGTAGCCGTAGATCCCCATCTGATAGAGAAAATTGACGGCGATCAGGCGCCAGATCACATCCTGCGACAAGATGTGCGCCAACACCGCCCGCGTGCTGCCCGCGCCCTGCCCCACGTTCGCACCAGCCGCGGCTGCCTGCTGCTCTTCCTCGCGCAGGCGGGCCAGCAGATAAGCCTTCTCTTCGGCGGAAATCCAGCGCGCCTGGTCCGGCCGGTCACAGGCCAGCTTCCACCACACGCCGAGGCAGGCCAGCGAAATCAGGCCTTCCACGATAAACAGCCAGCGCCAGTCGAGCGCCGCGATCACCAGCCCCGACAGCGGCGCGGTGATGATGCCGGCGATCGGCACGAACAGGATCACCAGGGCGTTGGCGCGTCCGCGCTCGTGGTCGGGAAACCAGTTGCCGACCATGGTCAGCACCACCGGCAGCATGCCGCCCTCGGCCACCCCCAGCGCAAAGCGCAGGATCAGCAGTTCGGTCTCGTTGCGCACCAGGCCGGTCAACACGGAAATGACGGCCCAGGCCAGCATCGACCAGGCGATGAAGTTGCGCCCACTGCCGCGCACGGCCAGCTTGCCGCCGGGGATCTGCAGGAACAGATAGCCGACAAAGAAAATGCCGCCGGCCAGGCCGGCCATGCTGGCACCGATACCGAGCGCGTCGCCCATCCCGCCCGGCATCGCGAAGGCGATATTGACGCGATCCATGTACGAGACGATGCAGACCATCAGGATCGGCGGGATGATGCGCCACCAGCGCTGGGCGGGGATGCCGGGCGCACCGGTGAGAGGTGTCGCGTCGATGGCGACGGACGTACCGGCGCCGGCTTGGTCCAAGCCTTTCATACTCTGTCTCCGTATGGATTTCTGGGTATCAGCCGCCGGCATCTGCGCTGCCTTCGCGGCCTTGTCGGTTGAAACGACCGGGTGCTACTGCGGCGGCAAAGCCAGGATGGCAAGACCGTCCGGTTCCTTGCCGGTGGTGAAGGCATGGCGCAGGGTCAGGCCAGGCAGGTCAAGCTGGCCGACGGTGTGGTCGTTGAGCGCGACATAGGCGCGGCTCGGGTCAGCCGGATGGAAGGCGAGCGCGATCGGCTTGGCGCCGGTATCGACCCGACCGGTCTCCGCGAGCGTGTCGGGGTCGAAAATGCGGATGCTGCGCTCGCCGTAGTTGAGTACGAACAGGCGGTTGTCCGGCGACCAGTAGATGCGAGTGGGGTCCTCGCCCGTCGGCACCGTGCGCACCACTTCCATCGTGCGCGCGTCCAGCCGGGTGAGACTGTGGTCGTCGCGGCTGGCAACGTAGAGCGCCGCTTCGTCGCGGCTCAGGCAACAGCCCTCGGGGCGCCTGCCGGCGTTGGCCGCGCGCGGTGCGCGGGTGGCATCGTAGGGGTGCACCAGTGTCACGGTATGCGACAGCAGGTTGGTCACGTAGGCACGCTCGCCATCGGCCGACAACACAAACAGATGGCTCTTGACCCCGCCCGCCGGCACCGCGCGGTCCGGCACCGGGCGCTCTAGTGGGGCCTCGAACACGAGCAGCATATTGTCGCGCTCGCTCAGCGCATAGACGCGCCCTTGCCGGTCAATCTGCAGGCCATGGATGCGGTGATAGGGCGAGCAATCGAGCTGCGCCCTGACCGCGCCGCTCACCAGGTCGACCGCGATCACCATGGCGCCGCCGTCGCCGGCATGTGCGAAGGTCTGCACACCATAGTGGCCGACGTAGCCGCACAGGCGCTCGCGGTCCACCACGAATTCATGGGGATAGTCCGGCAACTGCACGCTGAAGCGGCGCTTGCCGCCTGCCAGTTCGTAAGCGCTGAAGCTATGGCCGAATTTCTCCACCAGCACGGCCGTCCATCGGTTGTCCATTCTGTCTCCTTGTGATTCGCACGCCTGTCGGATCCAGGCTTTTCGTAATGGGGCACAGGTAGTGCCACGGACAGAAGTTTGGCGCGGCCGACGATAACTATCTATTGAATATTAGGCATCGAGCTATCTCCGCTGGTTATCGCTAAGCGACCGGAGCAGCCGCCACCATCGCCAGGCTGCCCGGCGCCGTGTCGTCATGCGCGGATGGTATGCTTGGTGCTTTCAACTCACACGCAAAGGGCGCGTACCCTGATGGAAATTGCCATACTACTGGCGCTGATTCTGCTCAACGGCCTGTTCGCGATGTCCGAGATCGCGCTGGTCACGGCCCGTAAGGCACGTCTGCAGCGCCAGATCGAGAACGGTGACCGCGGCGCGATTGCCGCGGTCCAGCTGGGCGAGGACCCCACGCGCTTCCTGTCCACGGTGCAGATCGGCATCACGTCGATCGGCGTGCTCAATGGCGTGGTCGGAGAATCCACGCTGGCGCAGCCGCTGGGCCTCTGGCTGCAGGGCTTCGGCTTGTCGCCGAACACCTCCGGCTATGTGGCGACCGCCATCGTGGTGGCCGGCCTGACCTACTTTTCCATCGTGCTGGGCGAACTGGTGCCCAAGCGCCTGGGCCAGATGGCCCCGGAAGCGATCGCGCGGCTGGTGGCGCGCCCGATCGGCTGGCTGGCCGTGGCCTCCACCCCGTTCGTCAAGCTGCTGTCCAGCTCCACGCGGCTGGTGCTGCGGATGCTGGGCACCAAGGTCGACCGCGGCCCGGGCGTGACCGAGGAAGAAATCCACGCACTGCTGGTCGAGGGCTCCGAGGCCGGCGTGATCGAGCAGCACGAGCACACCATGGTGCGCAACGTGTTCCGGCTGGACGACCGCCAGCTGGCATCGCTGATGGTGCCGCGCGGCGATGTCGTGTACCTGGACGTCGAAGAGACGCTGGATGAAAACCTGCACCGCATCGAAGAGTCCGACCATTCGCGCTTTCCGGTGGTGCGCGGCGGCATGCACGACATCATCGGCGTGGTCAGCGCGCGCCAGCTGCTGGCGCGCCGGCTGCGCGGCGAGGAAGCCGACCTGAAGGCCGCGGCGCAGCCGGCGGTGTTCGTGCCCGAGAGCGTGACCGGCATGGAACTGCTGGAGAATTTCCGCGGCTCCGGCGGCCAGATGGCCTTTGTCATCGACGAATACGGCGAAGTGCTGGGCCTGGTCACGCTGCAGGACCTGATCGAGGCCATCACCGGCGAATTCAAGGCCGACGCCGCCGGCGAGGAATGGGCGGTGCAGCGCGACGACGGCTCGTGGCTGCTCGACGGCCTGATCCCGATCCCGGAACTGAAGGACCGCATCGGCCTGCGCCAGGTGCCGGAAGAAGAAAAAGAGCGCTACCACACCCTGTCCGGCATGCTGCTCCTGCTGCTGGGCCGCCTGCCGCAGATCGCCGACAGCGTGCAATGGGGCGACTGGCGCTTCGAGATCGTCGACATGGACGGCAAACGCATCGACAAGGTGCTGGCCGCGCGCCTGCCCCCGCAGGAAGGTCCTGAGGAAGAGACCACCGGCTGATCAGGCCAGCCAGTCGGCCGCTGCCGGATTCCGGCGGTGGCGTCAATCCAGGATCACGGTCAATTCCGACCATATTGATCCATATTAAGTTGCAGGTTGCGACCAAGTCACCTTGGCGCAATTTGCAATGTTCCGCCCCCTCCCCTTCGCTTATGATCCGCCTGTGCGGCCCGCATGCGGCCGTGGCAGGCATGGATCACCAGGGCCTAACGACAAGCGCCGGCGGCCGCCCCAGCGGCCAGCCGAACGACCAAATCTGATACCGGGGAGACGCGGGCATCGCACGGCCATCAACAGGCTGCCCGCAAGACCATCCATGCATCCTGATGCCGATGACATCGCCGCGGCCGCGGGCGCACCTGGCGCGATGCAGCCGTCCGCCCTGGTGTCCGCGCTTGCGGCACGCCGCTCCGGCACCGGGCAGCCAGCGACGATCCTTTCTATCCGCCTGGACCGCTTTGCCAGCGCCTGCGAAACCCTGGGGCCCCGGCGCGCAGCGAGGCTGCGGGCCATCGTGCAGGCACGCATCGCCTGCCTGCTGCCGCCTGGCGCCATCATGCACTGGATGGCGGCGGCAGACCTGGTGGTCATTACCGCGCTGCCGGACGGCGTGCCCGACCCCGGCCCGGTGGCCAGCCGGCTGGCCGACGACCTGTCCCGGCCGTTCGCGCTGGACGGCTTCGAGCTGTTTATTTCGTGCAGCATCGGCGTGGCCACCGACCATCCGGATATCCCGGCGGAACGCAGCCTGCAGCAGGCCCTGGACGCCATGCTGCGGGTCGATCGACGGGGGGGCGACGGCCTGGCGCGCGCCGAAAAGCCCGCCGCGCCGCCGACCGCGCCCCTGCTGGCAGCCCTGCCCGATGCGCTGGAGCGCGGCGAACTGAGCCTGCAGCTGCAGCCGCGCGCCGACTTCGCCAGCGCCGTGGTCAGCGGCTACACCGTGCGGCTGCGCTGGCACCATCCGGCGCTCGGGCGCGTGGCGCCGCAGGATTTCCTGCCGGCGGTGGAGTCGCTGGGGCTGGTCGGCCGGATTGGCAGCTGGCTGCTGGAAAGCGTGCTGCCGCTGGTACGCGCCGCCGAAAACGTGGCCCCGCTGCAATTCACCCTGCTGGCCTCCAGCGCCCAGCTGCACCGCCCGCAGATGGTGGAGGCACTGGCCCACGCCATCGACGCAGGCGGCATCGCACCGGACCGCCTGTGCATCGAAGTGTCGGCCAGCGCGGTGCCGGCCGACGCCGACATCATTGCCCGCGTTGCCGCCCTGCGCCGGCGCGGGCTGCAACTGACGCTGGGCGATTTCGACGACAGCCCGGGCTGCCGCCAGTTGCTGGCGGCGCTGCACCCGGACAGCGTCACGCTGGACGCCCGCCGGCTGGGCCATGCACCCCGGCCCGGTGATTCCGCCAACCGTGCCGACAGCCTGCACGCCGCCTGCCGGCTGGCCCGGGGCGCCGGCGTGTCGGTCTGTGCCAAGGGGGTCGAGACCCACCAGCAGCTCGAGGCCGTGCGTGCCTGGGGCTGCCACAGCGTGCAGGGCTACCTACTGGCGCAGCCATTCCCCGCGGCCTGGCTGCTCCAGACCCATGCGGCGATCCAGCAACGCGCGCGGGAGCTGCTGGCGCCCCACGCCTGAGAGGCGGCTGGCGTTGCGGCCGTTGCACGATTTACAAATTGGCACATACCAGATGTCAAACCCGCTCACAGCAGCGGTAAAATCGGCGCAAATCCCTCAATCCCTGAATCTCTCGATTCTTGAAATCTTCGAAAGGAGCCCGGCGTGAAGAAAGGTTGGATCTGGTGCGTTTTGTTTGCCACCCTGTTGGCTGGATGCAACACGATGGCGGGGCTCGGCCAGGACATTCAGCGCGGTGGCCAGAAGCTTGAAAGCTCGGCGGACCGTCACAAGTAAGCCGCCAGCCCCCCAAGTCTGATGCGGCCCGGACCGCGTCGATATGAAAACGGCACGCCGAATGGCGTGCCGTTTCCTTTTGCGCTGCCGGTGCTCAGCCCTTGTTGCGCAGTGCCCTGGCCTGCTCGGCCAGCGTGCGGATGCGGCCCCAGTCGCCGCTGGCGACGGCGTCCTTGGGCACCACCCATGAACCGCCCACGCACACCACGTTGGGCAGCGCCAGGTAGGTCGGCGCCAGCGCGGCGTCGATGCCGCCCGTCGGGCAGAAGCGCAGCTGCGGCAGCGGCCCGCCCAGCGACTTCAGCATCGGCACGCCGCCCGCGGCCTGCGCCGGGAAGAACTTGAGAAAGGTGAAGCCGGCTTCCAGCGCCGCCATCGCCTCACTCGCGGTGGCCACGCCCGGCAGCAGCGAGATGCCCGCGCCCTGCGCGCCCTCGGCCAGCGCCGGGGTCAGGCCGGGCGAGACGGCAAACTGCGCGCCCGCATCGCGCACGGCGTGCAGCTGCTCGACGTTCAGTACCGTGCCGGCACCGACGCAGGCCTGCGGCAAGGCTGCCGCCACCGCCCTGATCGCTTCCAGCGCCACCGGCGTACGCAGCGTGATCTCAAGCAGCGGCAAGCCGCCGGTGACCAGTGCCTCGCTGACGTGCAGGGCCTCGTCGACCGAGTGGAACTCCAGCACCGGGATCACCGGCACATCGGCAAGGCGTTGAAGCAGCGGGGAAGTCTGGTTTTGCATGGCTGTCTCGGAATAAGGAGTGCAGAAGAAGCAGGGGTTCAGGGAAGCAGGAGTTTCAGGCCAACCGGGTCACGCGATCACCGACACTGACTGCGCCAACCGGCCCAGCACGGTCTGGGCGTCGGGGATCGGCGCCACCGCGCCATAACCAGTGGTAGACAGCGCGGCGGCCACGTTGGCATAGCGCGCCGCCTCGAACGGATCGGCACCCGCGGCCAGGCGCGCGACAAAGCTGCCGCCGAAGCAGTCGCCGGCGCCGGTGGCATCGATCGGCTTGACCGGATAAGGCGGCACCAGCGCGCGCGACTCGGGCGTGGCCACATAGGAGCCCTCTTCGCCCAGCTTCAGCGCGACCAGGCCGATGCCGCAGCCCAGCAGGTAGTCGACGATGGCGTCGCGGTCGTCCAGCCCGGTCAGCACGGTGATGTCATCCCAGCTGGGCAGGCACACATCGGTCAGCATGAGGGCCTCGCGCATGATGCCGCGCGCGCGTGCCAGCGACCAAAGCCGCAAGCGCAGGTTGGTGTCCAGCGTGACCTTGGTGCCGGCCTTGCGCGCATGCTCCATCGCGTCCAGCCCGGCATCGCAGGCGCTGGTGCTGATGGCCAGGCTGATGCCCGACAGGTGCAGGTAGCGCGCCGCGGCGATCGCGCCGAGCGGCAGATGCTCATGCTGGTAGCGGCTGGCGGCAGAGCCTTCGCGCAGGTAGTCGAAGCGGTGGCCGTGGTTGTCGTGCGAGACAAAGTAGACCCCGGTAGGCGCGCTCGGGTCGACGCGCACGTGGCGGGTATCGACCCGCTCCTGCGTCCACAGCGCGCGCAAGCGCTCGCCGAAGGTGTCGGCGCCGACCGCGCAGATATAGCCGGTGCTGGCGCCCTGGCGCGCAGCCGCAATGCAGAAGTTGGAAGTGTCGCCGCCAAAGCCTTGCAGGTAGCGCGACGGATCGTCGGGCTGCTGGTTGAACTCCACCAGCGGTTCGCCGTAGGCCAGGATGTCGATGCTCATGGGGCTGCCTGCCTCAGAAGAAGGTTTGCACGATGTCGATCACGCGCATGTCGCGGTCCAGCACCGGGATATGGCGCCACTTGTCGAAAGTCAGGCATGGGTGCGAGATATCGAAGGCGATCATGTCGCCGACCTGAACGTCGTCGCCCGGCTTGACCTGCAGGTAGGCGTGCTGGTCCATCATGCCGGTGACTTCCCAGTGCGCGGGCACGTCCACCGGCGCCTCGGTGCCGGGCCGGTACAGCCGTGCCGGGATCGGCATGCCGGCGTCGAAGGCCGCATCGCGCTTGCCCATGCCGATGATGACGCGGTCCGGCTCAGGGATCGACTGCACATAGGCCCACAGCTGCAGCGCCGGCAGCAGGCCCTCGCGCATCTTCTGCGCGACCGGGTTGCTGGCCAGGATGCGCTGCTGCGCGGCGCGGTAGATGCCCACGTCGTGCGTCAGGTAGCAGCCGGGGCGCAGCACGATGTCGATCGGCGCGCCGATCTCGGTGCGCGCGAATTCCTCGGCCACCACGTCGTACCAGGCCGAGCCCGCGCCCGACATCACCACAGGGCTGCGGCCGAAGCGGCCTTCCCGTGCCAGCCGCCGCGTCACCGCCACGGTGCGCTGCAGGAACTTGCGGATATCGGCTTCTTCCTTGAGCACGCCTTCATAGATCTCGACGCCGGCCAGCGACAGCGCCTGCGGCCAGCGCGCCAGCGCGTCCAGCACGGCCTGCTGCTGCGCGTCGTCGCGCACGCCGGTGCGCCCGCCTTCCACGCCCAGCTCCAGCAGCACCTGCAGCTTCTGCCCGCGCTCCTGGAAGAACTTGCCGAGCTGGTCGACCAGCGCGGCCGAGTCCACCAGCGCGAAGAATTCGAAATCCGGATCGCGCAGCAGGTCAGCGATGATTTCCATATTGCGCCGGCCCACCAGCTGGTTGGCCATCAGCACGCGTTTGACGCCGTGCGCATGCGCGGCCGCGGTCTGGTGCGCAGTGGCCAGCGTGATGCCCCACGCGCCGGCGCCGAGCTGGCGCGCAAACAGCTTGGGCGCCATGGTGGTCTTGCCGTGCGGCGCAAGCTGCACGCCGTATTCGTTCATGAAGCGGCGCATCCATTCCAGGTTGTGCGCAAGCCGGTCTTCATAGAGCACCGCGGCCGGCAGGCTCAACTCTTCCTGCAACAAGTTCCAGCCGGTCTGGCCGGCCGCATCCGGGGCGATCGGGCCTTCCATCCGGCCCAGTGCCTTGTTGAGCGGATCGATCACGCCGGCCTGATACTTTATTTCACGCATGCTTGTCATCACCCTGAAAAAATCTGATTGACGTAATGATAGCCCTGAAAATAAGATATTTCATCCTTGTTATAAAGTAACACGCAGATGCCCGGAAGGGCTAGCCGGGACAACGCGACTGGCACCCGCCACGTGCGCCAATCACAGTTATAGCCCCTGCCCGCGGGCACTGCAGCTTCCGTCACATTTCGATCCGACCCGTCTTCCGACCAGACCTGCCGCCCATGACCGCGCCCTTTGACATCCTGACCCGCATCGCCGAGCGCGGCCCCGCGCTGCGCCTGGCCGAGCAGAAGGTGGCGCAGGTGGTGCTGGAAGACCTGGCCGGCGCGGCCGCCGCCAGCATCAATGAACTGGCGCGCAAGGCCGGCGTCAGCGAGGCCAGCGTGACGCGCTTTGCCAAGGCCATCGGCTGCCGCGACGTGCGCGACCTGAAGCTGCGCCTGGCCCAGGCCACCGCGGTAGGCGCGCGCTTCCTGCAGCCCGGCAGCGTTCCCGCCGGTGAAGCCGCCCCGGCCACGCTGGCCGACAGCATCCACGCCGACATCCTCACCGCGCTGGAAGTCAACCGCGGCATGATGGATGCGCAGCGCATCGAACAGGCCGCGCGCCTGTTGCTCGGTGCACGCATGGTCTACGCTTTTGGCATGGGCGGCGGCTCGTCGTTCATGGCCGACGAGGCCCGCCATCGCCTGGCGCGCCTGGGCCAGCCGGTGGCGAGCTACCAGGACGCGCTTCTGCAGAAGATGGTGGCGGCCACGCTGGGCCGCGACGACGTGGTGCTGGCCTTCTCGGCCAGCGGCCGCGTGCCGGAGATGCTGGCCAGCTGCGATATCGCGCGCGAGTACGGTGCCCGCCTGGTGGCCGTGACCGCGCTGGGCTCGCCGCTGGCCGCGCGTGCCGACGTGCTGCTGCCGGTGCGCACGCTGGAGACGGATTTCATTTTCAAGCCGTCGGCATCGCGCTACGCCATGCTGATGGTGCTGGACGTGCTCGCCACGCAATGCGCGCTGTTGCAGCCGGACCAGAGCAAGGAGCGCCTGCGCCGGCTCAAGTACGTGCTGGACACCCACCGCGGCGAAAGCGGCCCCGCCAGGGGCCCTGACAGCCGCCAGCCGCTGGGAGACTGACCATGCCACACCTGTTCGATACCCTGATCCGCTGCGTCACCCTGATCGACGGCTCCGGCGCCGCCGCGCGCCTGGCCGATGTGGCCCTGCGCGACGGCCGCATCGCCCGCATCGATGAAGCCGGCGCGATCGATCCCGACGCCGCCTCGCATGTAGTCGAAGGCGACGGCCTGGTCCTTGCACCGGGCTTTATCGACGTGCATACGCACGACGACACCAACGTGGTGCGCCAGCCCGAGATGACGCCCAAGCTGTCGCAGGGCGTGACCACGGTGGTGGTCGGCAACTGCGGCATCAGCGCCGCGCCGGTGACGCTGGCGGGCGAGCCGCCCGACCCGATGAACCTGCTCGGCCATGCCGACGCCTTCCGCTACCCGGATTTCAAAAGCTACGTCGATGCGGTGGAAGCCGCGCAGCCCGCGGTCAACGTTGCCGCGCTGGTAGGCCATACCGCGCTGCGCAGCAATCATATGGACCGCTTCGACCGCGCTGCCACGCCGGAAGAAATCGCGGCAATGCGAGCACAGCTGGAAGAAGCGCTGCAGCATGGCGCGCTGGGCCTGTCCACGGGCCTGGCCTACGCCAACGCGTTCAGCGCGCCGACCGATGAGGTGCTGGCGCTGGCCGAACCGCTGGCCAAGGCCGGCGCGCTCTACGCCACCCACCTGCGCAGCGAGTTCGCCGAGATCCTCGACGCCATGGACGAGGCCTTCCGCATCGGCCGTCATGCACGCGTGCCGGTGGTGATCTCGCACCTGAAATGCGCGGGCGTGGCCAACTGGGGCCGCAGCACCGAGGTGCTGGACGCGCTCGACGGCGCGCAGCGCTGGCAGCCGGTGGGCTGCGACTGCTACCCCTACACCGCCAGTTCCTCCACGCTGGACCTGAAGCAGGTCACCAGCGATTTCGACATCATGGTGACCTGGTCCGAAGGCGCGCCCGAAATGAGCGGCCGCCTGCTGGCCGATATCGCCGCCGAATGGCAGGTAGACCTGCACGAAGCCGCGCGACGGCTGATGCCCGCGGGCGCGGTCTACCACTGCATGGAAGACGCCGACGTCGACCGCATCCTGAGCCATCCGGCCACGGTGGTCGGCTCGGACGGGCTGCCCAACGACCCGCTGCCGCATCCACGCCTGTGGGGCGCCTTCCCCCGCGTGCTGGGCCACTACGCCCGCGACCGCGAGCTGTTCCCGCTGTCGGTGGCCGTCAACAAGATGACCGGCATGTCCGCCGAGCGCTTCGGGCTGCAGGAACGCGGCTTCGTGCGCGAAGGCTACTGGGCCGACCTGGTGCTGTTCGACGCCACCACCATCCGCGATGCGGCCAGCTTTACCGATCCCATGCAACCGGCCGAGGGCATTGCCGCGGTCTGGGTCAACGGCGAGCTGTCATGGCAGCAGCGCCAGACCACCGGCGTGCGCGCCGGCCGGTTCCTGCCGCGAGGCTCGCGGCCTGAGTTCGGCGCCGCCTGACCAGCGCGCTGCCCTCTTCCTTCCCATATCCAACCCATCCCAGGAGTACCCATGGACATCAAACGATTCGGCGTCGAAGGCGGCACCGGCACCGGCGGCCAGCACATGCCCTTTGCCCGCGCGGTCGCGGCCGACGGCTGGCTCTACGTCTCCGGCCAGGTGCCGATGGTCAACGGCGAGGTCATCGACGGCGGCATCGTGCCCCAGACCCACCAGGCCATCAAGAACGTGCTGGCCATCCTGGCCGAAGCCGGCTACGGCCCCGAGCACGTCGTGCGCTGCGGCGTCTGGCTGGATGACACGCGCGACTTCGCCTCGTTCAACAAGATCTTCAAGGAATACTTCGGCGCCAACCCGCCCGCGCGCGCCTGCGTGCAGTCGAGCATGGTGGTGGACTGCAAGGTCGAAGTGGACTGCATCGCCTACAAGAAGCCGGCGGCCTGAGCCTGCTGCCTGCGGATTGCGTGCCCCCCTCCCGCTACCGCGGGAGAGGGGAAAAACTAAAAACTAACCCCTGCCGCCACAAGCGGCCTTTTTTCCACACAAGGAGACAATATGGGTGCCGTCACCGGAACCACGCTCTTGGTGTATGCGCTGATCGCAGTGATCGCACTGGTGGTGCTGATCGCGCGCTTCAAGCTCAACCCCTTCATTACCCTGGTGGTCGTTTCAGTGCTGCTCGGCTTTGCCGTGGGCATGCCGATGGGCGACATCGTCAAGTCCTTTGAAGCCGGTGTCGGCGGCACGCTGGGCCATATCGCGCTGGTGGTCGGCCTGGGCACCATGCTCGGCAAGATGATGGCCGAATCCGGCGGCGCCGAGCGCATCGCCAACACACTGATCGATTTCTTCGGCGCAAAGAACGTGCATTGGGCGATGGCCACCATCGCCTTTATCGTCGGCCTGCCGGTGTTCTTTGAAGTGGGCTTCGTGCTGCTGGTGCCGATCGCCTTCAACGTGGCCAAGCGCACCGGCACGTCGATGGTGCTGGTCGGCATCCCGATGGTGGCCGGCCTGTCCGTGGTGCACGGCCTGATCCCGCCGCACCCGGCCGCGCTGCTGGCGGTGACCGCCTATGGCGCCGACATCGGCAAGACCATCATGTACGCGCTGATCGTGGGCATTCCCACGGCAGCCCTCGCTGGCCCGCTGTTCGCCAAGCTGATGGACCGCTACGTCAAGCTACCCGAGATCAACCCGCTGGCGGAGCAGTTCACCGAAGAGGATGAGCGCGTCAAGGCATCGCATGAGTTGCCGGGCTTCGGCATCACCGTGTTCACCATCCTGCTGCCCGTGATCCTGATGCTGATCGGCAGCTGGGCAGACCTCATCGCCACGCCCAAGACCTTTGCCAACGACTTCCTGAAGCTGATTGGCAACTCGGTGATGGCGCTGCTGATTGCCGCGCTGGTGAGCTTCTACACCTTCGGCAAGGCGCGCGGCTTCAACCGCGAGACCATCCTCAAGTTCACCAACGAGTGCGTGGCGCCCACCGCTATCATCACGCTGGTGGTCGGCGCCGGCGGCGGCTTTGGCCGCATCCTGCGTGACTCGGGCATCTCCAACGCCATCGTCGACGTCGCCACCGGCGCCAACGTGTCGGTGCTGGTGCTGGGCTGGCTGGTGGCGGTGATGATCCGCATCGCCACAGGCTCGGCCACGGTGGCCATGACCACCGCCGCGGGCATCGTCGCGCCGATCGCCGCCAGCGTGCCGGGCACCCGCCCGGAGCTGCTGGTGCTGACCACCGGCGCCGGTTCGCTGATCCTGTCGCACGTGAACGACGGCGGCTTCTGGCTGGTCAAGGAGTACTTCAACATGACCGTGACCCAGACCTTCCAGACCTGGTCGGTGTGCGAGACCATCATCTCGGTGGTGGCGCTGCTGCTGACGCTGGGCCTGGCCACGGTGATCTGACGCCCCTTGCCGGTGGCGGCAAGACCGCACTCCAGGCCAGGCTTTGGCGGGATCAGAACGGGTGACATGGCGAAAATGTGCATTGAAGCAACGGTTTACAAGCCCCCGGACAGCTACTAAGGTCAACCAGTGTGTGACCTGCCGCGAACCGTCCCAATGCCACTAGATCGCCGCTCCTTCCTGGCCCTGGCCGCCGGCCTCGCCGCCTGCGCCGCCCTGCCCGCCGGCGCTGCCACCGTAGCCGTGCCAATGCGCCGCAACATCCCGGGCACCACCGAAGCCCTGCCCGTGATCGGCTTGGGCACCGCCGACACCTTCAACGTCGGCACCGGCGCCGATGAACGCAAGCCGCTGGCGGAGGTAATGGGCCTGCTTCTGCAGAGCGAAGGCTCGGTCGTCGATACCGCGCCCAGCTACGGCAGCGCCGAAGCCGTGACCGGCGACCTGCTGCGCGCGGCCAATGCCCGCAGCCGGGTGTTCCTGGCCACCAAGATCTCGGCCAAGTCCGGCGCGCCCGCGCAGGCGCAATGGGCGCACTCGCTGGCCGACCTGCACGTGGACAAGATCGACCTGCTGCAGATACACAACCTGATCGACTGGCAGGCCAACCTGCGCTGGCTGCGCGAGCTGAAGGAACAGGGCCGCATTCGCTACCTGGGCATCACCCATTACCGCGAGGACGCGCACGAGGCGCTGGAGAAGATCGTGCGCAGCGAGCGCGTGGACTTTGTCCAGATCAACTACTCGGTGGCCGAGCGCAATGCCGAGCGTACGCTGCTGCCGCTGTGCGAAGCGCGTGGGGTGGCGGTGCTGGTCAACCGGCCATTCCAGGACGGGCGCCTCTTTCGCGTCGTCAAGGATCGCCCGCTGCCGCCGTGGGCCGGCGATATCGACTGCGGCTCGTGGGGCCAGTTGTTCCTGAAGTTCATCGTCAGCCATCCCGCCGTGACCGCGGCGATCCCGGCCACCTCCAAGCCGCGCAACATGGCCGACAACCTTGGGGCCGGACTGGGCCGCATGCCCGATCCCGGCCAGCGCGAGCGCATCGCCGCGCTGCTGCGCTGAGCCGTATCGATCGTGGACGATCCCGCGCGCGACCCGCCTGCCGGTGGCCTGGCCCGGCTGCGGCGCGGTTTCGGCATCCACCCCGGCGAGACCGGCGCCGTGGTGGCCGGCTTCCTGTTTTTCTTCTGCCTGTTCGCCAGCTATTTCATGCTGCGGCCAGTGCGCGAGACCATGGGCATTGCCGGCGGCGTGAAGAACCTGCAGTGGCTGTTCACCGCCACCTTTGTCGTGATGCTGGCCGCGATTCCGCTGTACGGCGCGATCTGCGCCTGGCTGCCGCGGCGCCGCTTCGTGCCCTGGGTGTACGCCTTCTTTATCGCCAACCTCCTGGGCTTTGCCCTGGCCACTCGCGCCCTGCCTGACAACGTCTGGCTGGCGCGCGTGTTCTACGTCTGGCTGTCGGTGTTCAACCTGTTCGTGGTGTCGGTGGCATGGAGCCTGATGGCCGATGTGTTCCGCCCCGAGCAGGCGCGCCGTCTGTTCGCACTGCTGGCCGCCGGCGCCAGCGCGGGCGGGCTGGTCGGGCCCGTGCTGGGCGGCTGGTTGGTGCCGCGGATCGGCCTGACCGGACTGATGCTGCTGTCGGCCGCGCTGCTGGCCGCCACGCTGCCCGGCGTGGGCTGGCTGTTCGGCTGGCGCCGCCGCGCCGGCGCGGGCGTGGTGCAGCCGGGCGAAGCCCCGGCCGGCGCGGCGCAGGATCCGGCCAACCCGATCGGCGGCGGGCTGCTGGCCGGGCTGTCGCTGCTGCTGCGCTCGCACTACCTGCTCGGCATCGGCCTGTTCGTGATCCTGCTGGCCACGGCCAGTACCTTCCTGTATTTCGAGCAGGCGCGGCTGGTGGCCGAGGCCTTCCCGGAACGCACCCGCCAGACCCAGGTCTTCAGCGCGCTGGATGCTGCCGTGCAGGCGCTGACCATCCTGGTCCAGCTCTTCTTCACCGGCCGCATGGCGCGCCGCTATGGCGTCTCGGTACTGCTGACCGCGGTGCCGCTGGCGGTGGCCTGCGGCTTTCTCGTACTGGCGCTGTTGCCGACCTTCGGCGTGCTGGCCGGCGTGATGATCCTGCGCCGTGTCGGCGAATACGCGCTGCTGCGCCCCGGGCGCGAGATGCTGTTCACCGTGGTCAATCCCGAGACCAAGTACAAGGCCAAGAACGTGATCGACACCGCCGTCTACCGTGCGGGCGATGCAGTCAGTGCGTGGGTCAAGACGGGGATCGATGCGCTGTCGGGCCATCCCGCCACGGTGGCGCTGGCTGGCGCGGTGCTGGCGCTGGCGTGGGCGGGACTGGGGTGGTGGCTGGGGCGGCGGCATGAGGGGCAGCTGGGCCCGCCGGATGCCAGTCTGCGCCGTGCCGTGGGGAATACCGCTGCACGCTAGTGCTCAGGACAAGGGTTTTCCCGGTTGACGCTGTGTCTGCGAAGCCATACATTGGCCACGCAGATCTAGATAAGAGACCATCTGTAGGATGGTCTCTTCGCGCCTTGCAGTCGCTGCGGCCTCTTACAGAACAAATAAGAGGAGACCGCCGTGCAACGCTCTGCCATCAAAATTCGTGGCATCGATGATGTCATTGCCTACATAGATTCCTGCCCAGGCATTCGCGGCAGGGCCGGTGTCATCTGGTGGCTCGCACTCGGCGGGCTATTCCTTGATGCGTTTTCCAATTCTGCGCTGAGCGCCGGCCTCGGGCCGATGACGCGCAACCTTCAACTCGCGCCCGCAAAAGTCGCCCTGTTGACCTCGTTTGCCTCCTGGGTGGCCATTGCCTTCAACCCTATCGGCGGCTGGATGGCCGACCGCTGGGGCCGCGTCCGCCCGCTGATTCTCGCCAAGGTCCTGGCTGTGGTCGGCGCATTGCTGGTGGTGTTTGCCCCCGGCTTCGAGGTGATCCTGGCCGGGCGCTTCTTTGTCGGTGCGGCCTACGGCATCGACTTTGCCATCGCCATGGCGGTGCTGGCGGAGTTCACGCCGGTGAAGCTCAAGAGTCGGCTGAACACGTGGCAAGGCATGTGGTACACGGCCGTCTGCTCCAACTTGCTGCTGGCACTGCTGTTCTACTCCTGGGACGTTGGCGATACGATCTGGCGCTACTCAGTGGCAGCCACCGCGGTCTTTGGCGTGATCATCCTGCTGCTGCAAGGCTTGTTCCTGGTGGAAAGCCCGATCTGGCTGGCACGCAAGGAATGGCTCGATGCCGCCGCGCATGCCATGACGCGCATCTACGGACGTGAGTTCGTTGCCGCCCCGCCCGCGGAACGCATCCCCGTCCTCAACCAGGCGCGCCGCGGCCTGGCCAATGTGCTGTTGATCTTCCGCGGCGTCTACCTGCCGCGCACCATCCTGGCGGCCACCGTGCAGATCGGGCAGTCGATCCAGTACTTCGCGATCGGCTGGTACCTGCCGCTGATCAGTGCGGCCCTGTTCGGCAAGGACTTTGTCTACGCGACGATCGGCGCGCTGGTCTTCAACGTCTGCGGCATCTTTGGCGGCTTCCTCTCGCCCTTTATAGGCCGGAAGCTGGGCCTGCGCCGCGCCTCGGCATTCGGCTTTGCGGCGGTATTCGCCATGCTGCTGATCCTGGGCCTGTTTAACGGCAAGATGCCGATGTGGATGGCAGTGGTCGTTCCGTCGCTGTTCATCCTGTTCCACTCGGGCGGGCCCGGCGCAAACGGCAAGAGCCTGTCGTCACTGTCTTTCCGCAGCGAACTGCGCGCGGGCGCCAACGGCATCATCGGCGCGCTCGGTGCCATCGGCGCTGCACTGGGCCTGCTGGTCTTCCCGCTGTTCCGCGCACAGTATGGGCTGGAGACCACCTTCCTGATTCTCTCCGTGGTCCCGCTGCTGGCAAGCATCATCTGCTTTGCGATCCGCTGGGACCCGACCCGCACCACCATCAACCCCGACAATGAAGCCGACGCCCCGCAGTTCAAGGGCGATGTGCCGGACGCTCCGGGCTTCATGAATCCCGCGATTGAAAAGGCCCGCCCATGACCCAGCGCAGAAATGTCATCCTTGCGATCGATGAGGGCACCTCAGGCACGCGGGCAGCGGTGGTGGCCGCCGACGGTCATGTCATGTGCCTCGAGTACACCACGCTTGAGGTCCGATCCCCCTGCCCTGGCGTGGTCGAACAGGACGCCAACGTCTTGCTCGACAAAACCCTGGCGGTTTGCCGCGCCACCCTGGCGCAGGCTGCTCGCGAAAACCTGAATGTCACCGCCCTCGCCATCGCCACCCAGCGCGCCACCGCGGTACTGTGGGACACGCAGACCGGACGTGCGCTGGTACCCGCCATGGTGTGGCAGGACACGCGGTACGCGGCCGATCTTGACCAGCTCGCGCCGGCATGGGACGCAAATCTGCGCAAAACGGTCGGCCGCCCCACCGGTGTACGCTCGCCATACCTGTGGGCAGCGCGGCACCTGCGCGACACGCCGGCTGTGGCTGACGCCTTCAGTGCGCGCCAGCTCGCCTTCGGCACCATCGACAGCTGGCTGCTCTGGCACCTGTCGACGGCACGCGCATGCATCACCACGCCGACCAACGCCACCTCATGCAACGCCTACGTGCTGACCGGGCATCGCTACCAGCTCGACTGGATCGACGCGCTTGGCTTTCCGCGTGAACTGCTGCCTGAGCTGCGCCAGGATGCGGACGACTTCGGCCGCACGCGGCCGGACGTGCTGGGTATCGACGTACCGATCCTGGCTTGTGCCGGGGACCAGCTCGCCGGCGCAATCGGCCTGGGATGTCTCGATGCCGGCCAGGCGATGTGCCTGCATGGCACCGGCAGCTTCGTCGATCTGGTAGTCGGCCCGAACCTTCCCGCACGCAGTGGCAAGTCGGACAGCACCCTGACCATGACCGCGCGCCGGCAGCTGGGCGTGTCGCACTTCTCCGTCGAAACCTTTGTCGCCACCACCGGCTCCGCGCTCAACTGGGTCTGCGACAAGCTCGGCTGGTTTCAGAACGCCAGGCAAATCAGTGCGCTGGCCAGCACTGTTGCGTCGTCACGGGGCGTGACCTTTATTCCCGCGCTGACAGGGCTGCGGGTCCCACGCATGCAGCCTGAAGCGCGCGCAGCATTGACCGGTATCTCGATGGCAACGACGCAGGCCGAGATGGCCTTTGCCATCCTCGAAGGCATTGCGCATTCGGTAACTTCATGCATCGAGGCAAACCGGGAGATCGCGGGCGTGCCGGTGTCGGAGCTCGTGGTTGGCGGCGGCTTGTCCGGCAGCGATGCGCTGCTGCAAATGCAGGCGGATCTCAGCGGAATTCCCATCCACCGCATGAAGGAGACCGACCGCGCCAGCCTGCGCGGCATCGCTTACCTTGCCGGCTCATCCGGCCTGCTTTGGGATTCCATGCAGCAGGCCCGTGCCACCACCACCCCGGACGCGGTATTCGAACCGGCGATCAGCGCCGATGAACGTGCCCAGCGGCGCGCGCGCTGGAATGCGCGGGTGGCATCCGAGCTCAACCATGCGGACGCGCTTGCGGTCCATTAATCAGGAGCAACAACAGACATGGTGATTTTTCCATCCCGCAGCGCTAACCGCGAGCGCGCCGCCATGACCAGCACCGAGCCGTTGCGGCTGGTGCGCCGGGACCTGCTTGACCGCCTGGAGACAGATGCATTCGACATCCTGGTGGTCGGTGGTGGTGTGACGGGCACCTACGCCGCGCTGGATGCCAGCTTGCGCGGCTATCGCGTGGCGCTGGTTGAAAAGTGCGACTTCGCCGCGGGGACTTCGTCCAAGTCATCCAAGATGGTGCACGGCGGCCTGCGCTATATCGAGCAGGGCAATCTCGGCCTGGTGCGCCATTCACTGCTGGAGCGCCAGCGCCTGCGCCGCAACGCGCGCCACCTGGTGCAACGGCTGCCGTTCCTGTTCCCGGTGATGGAGCGCAACGGCGTGTTCGACAAGCGCCTGGCCAAGGCCTTCGAGAGCCTGCTCTGGACCTACGACCTCGCCGGTGGCTGGCGCGAGGGAATCCTGCACCAGAAGCTGACCAAGGCCGAGGTGCTGTCCCACTGCCCGACCTTCAATGAGGAACATCTGACCGGCGGCTACCTGTACTTCGATGCGCGCGTCGACGATGCCCGCCTGACACTGAACATCGCGCGCACGGCAGCGTTCCATGGCGCGGCCGTGGTCAATCACGCGACCGTCGCCGAGATCACCCGCGACGGCCACGGCAAGGTGGATGGCGCCATTGTCCACGCCGGCGAGCGCGAGATCCGCGTGCGCGCAGGCGTGGTCATCATGGCAACCGGCGTCTGGCTGCGCGACTGGACCGGACGCAGGAAGGGCGAGGCCAGGACCCTGCACATTCGCCCCGCCAAGGGCGTCCACGTTGCCATCCCATGGCTGAAGATCCGCAATGACTGCACGGTGACGATCCCGGTGCCCGGGCGCAGCCGCCGGGCAACCATCACGCGGTGGGGCAATGTGTCCTACCTTGGCACCACCGACGAAGACTATGTGGGCGACCTCGACAATGTCATGTGCACCCGGCAGGAACTCGACTTCCTGCTGGAGGGCGCGCGCTCGGCACTAAAGACCGACCTGACGCCGGAAGACGTGGTGGGCAGCATCGCGGGGTGTCGCCCGCTGGTGGCGCCGCCCGGCGGCAAGACCCTGGAAATCAAGCGCAATCACGAGATTCATACCGCGGACGACGGCCTGGTGACCATCGTCGGCGGCAAGCTCACGACCTCGCGGCACATGGCCGAGCAAACCATCGATGCAGCGCAGAAGGTCATCGGCAAGCGCAGCAAGTGCCTGACCAAAGCGGCCTATCTGCTCGGGGCGGCTGGCTATGACGCGCAGGCCATCGTCGCATCCGGCGGCATGTCCGCGCACCTGGGCGAGCGCTACGGCACAGAGGCGCGCTTTGTCAGCGACATCCTGCAGGCGGACGCCACCCTGGCTAGGCCGATCGTCGAAGGCCTGCCCTATACCGAGGCCGAAATCGTCTACGCCGTGCGCCATGAACTGGCCGGCACGGTTGACGACGTCTTGTCACGACGCATCCGCGCCCGCCTGATGGCGCGCGATGCCTCCGCCCGGGCCGCAGCGCGGGTGGGCCAGATCCTCCAGGCCGAACTCGGATTGTCCGAGGCGGCCGTGGCGCGGCAGGTCAGCGAATACCTGGCCGCCGTCGCCCTCGAAAAATCCGTCCTCATGGGAGACTCAGCATGATCAGCAAGGAAGCCATCAAGCGCGGCTACAACCGCGGCAACTACGTCGTCGGCGCCCACACGCCGCCGGGCTATGCGGCAAACATCCAGGACACCCCGGATGCGCCGGGCCTGCAACGTGACACCATTTCCGTCTGCGCGGCCGATCTCGCGGCCCTGCGCAAAGTGGCCGACGAGGTCTTGACCGATACCGCCGATGTCGTGGCGTGGACCCGCGACTGGTGGGCCGGATCGATGATCACAGAGACCGCAGGCAAGCCCGCCACGCCGCGCGGGGTCATCGTACGCGCTTCCACCGTGGAACAGGTGCAGGCAGTCATGCGCATTGCCAGCGCCAGTGCCATTCCGGTCACCGTATCGGCCGGCCGCAGCAACGTGACGGGCGCCGCCCTGCCCGTACGCGGCGGAATCGTGCTGGACGTGTGCGGCCTTAACAAGCTGGTCGGATTCGACAAGGACAGCCAGATCGTCGACGTGGAAGCCGGCATGTTCGGCGACATCTTCGAGGAGACCATGCAGAAGGAATTCGGCATGACGATGGGCCACTGGCCATCATCGTACGCGATCAGCACGGTCGGCGGATGGGTAGCCTGCCGCGGCGCCGGTCAGTTGTCCACGCGCTACGGCAAGATCGAGGACATGGTGTTTGGCATGGACGTGGTGCTGGCCGACGGCAGCCTGGTCACCGTAGGCGGCTACTCGCGCGCGGCATTGGGCCCGGATCTGCAGCAACTGTTCATCGGGTCCGAAGGCATGCTGGGCGTGATCGTGCGCGTGCGCCTCAAGCTGCACCGCCTGCCCGACTACGGGCGTGCCATCGCCTATGGCTTCAAGACCTTTGCCATTGGCCTGGACGCCTGCCGCGAGATCATGCAACGCGGGGCCAACCCCGCCGCGCTGCGGCTCTATGACAAACTGGAGAGCGGAGTGCAGTTCGGGCTGCCCGACACCAACGTCCTGCTGGTTGCCGACGAGGGCTCGCGCGAGATGGTCGATGCGGTGATGACGATCAGCGAGCGCGTGTGCCAGGAACGTGGTGACAAGCTGGACAGCGCGGCGATTTTCGAACGCTGGCTCGATACGCGCTACCTGACGGGCAAGAGCGCCGAGGGCTTCAAGCGCAGCCCCGGCTTTGTCGCCGACACGCTCGAAATGTCGGGACCGTGGCGCGACCTGGCTGCCATCTACACGGACGTTGTCAAGGCCATCAATGCCGTGCCGGGCACCCTCGCCGGCTCCGCGCATCAGTCGCACGCCTATGTGGACGGCGCCTGCCTGTACTTCTCGCTGCGCGGCGAGGTCGCGGTGGAGGACCGCCAGAAGTGGTATCACCAGGCATGGGATGCTGCCAATGCGGTGCTGATCCAATACAATGCGGCACTGAGCCACCACCACGGAATCGGACTGCTGCGCGCGCCATACATGGCCTCGTCGCTGGACACGGCATTCCCGCTGCTGGCGGCAGTCAAGCAGGCACTTGACCCGCAGAATATCCTGAACCCAGGCAAGCTGGGTCTCAGTGACGTGCTCACCAACGAACCGAAGTAACCAGCATGGACAGGTCCCTCGGTGCGCGCCTGACGCGACACCCCGTCATCGGCACACTCTACGGTGTTGACCAGATCGACGCCATCTTTGAAAGCGTGGCCGAAGTCTGCATCGTCGCCAACGTGGAGTTGCGCAAGCTGCAGCCCGTCATCGCCACGCTGGCCAGCGCTGGCAAGTACGTCATCGTCAATATCGACAGCTGCGAAGGCTTGTCGCAGGACAAGGGCGGGGTGGATTATCTGGCCGACATCGGGGTGACCAGTCTGGTTTCCACGCGCGTGGCAACGATCCAGCGGGCCAACCGCGCGGGCATGGTGACGATGCAGAAGGTCTTTGTGACCGACCGTTCCACCTGGCCGCGCAGCGTCAAGGCGCTCGAACAGAGCGACCCGAACCTGGTGCAGCTGATGCCGGCGCCGATGCTGTCGCACCTGCCCGAAGCGGACCGCAAGGCGCTGCCGCCGATCGTGACATCAGGCTTTGTCTGCAATCGGGATGATATCCGCAGCGCGCTCGCACATGGCGCTGTGGCCGTCTCCACCAGCGACCGCAAGCTCTGGAATCTGGAAGCGAGAGCGCTCAAGGCGTAAGAGTCCCGCCTGGCGCAGCCTGGGCAGTTTCGCTGACCGATGATCGGCCAAAACTGGCCTGCTGCGGCAGGAAGATCGTATAGTCATGTCCTCGGACCTGGCTTGCCCCCGCGCCGCGCCGGCCGTCGCCGCGCAGCCTGCAAGCCCCCCCCCACATTCCTGATCCCGGAGGACTCCCCCATGAAAACCAAAGCCGCCATCGCCTGGAAAGCCGGTGCCCCGCTGACCATTGAAGACGTGGACCTGGACGGCCCGCGCGCCGGGGAAGTGCTGGTGGAAGTCAAGGCCACCGGTATCTGCCATACCGACTACTACACACTGTCTGGAGCCGACCCGGAAGGCATCTTCCCGGCGATCCTGGGCCACGAGGGCGCAGGCATCGTCACCGACGTCGGCCCTGGCGTCACCTCGCTCAAGCCGGGCGACCACGTGATCCCGCTGTACACGCCGGAATGCCGCCAGTGCAAGTTCTGCCTGTCGCGCAAGACCAACCTGTGCCAGGCAATCCGCGCCACCCAGGGCAAGGGCCTGATGCCGGACGGCACCTCGCGCTTCTCGATCGACGGCAAGCCGATCTTCCACTACATGGGCACCTCGACCTTCGCCAACCACATCGTGGTGCCGGAGATCGCGCTGGCCAAGATCCGCCCGGATGCGCCGTTCGACAAGGTCTGCTATATCGGCTGCGGCGTCACCACCGGCGTGGGCGCGGTGCTGTTCACCGCCAAGGTGGAAGCCGGCGCCAACGTGGTGGTGTTCGGCCTCGGCGGCATCGGCCTGAACGTGATCCAGGCGGCCAAGATGGTGGGCGCCGACAAGATCATCGGCGTGGACCTGAACCCTGGCCGCGAAGCCATGGCGCGCAAGTTCGGCATGACGCATTTCATCAACCCGAAGGACGTGGAGAACGTGGTCGACCACATCATCCAGTTGACCGACGGCGGTGCTGACTATTCGTTCGAATGCATCGGCAACACGCAGGTCATGCGCCAGGCGCTGGAGTGCTGCCACAAGGGCTGGGGCAAGTCGATCATCATCGGCGTGGCCGAGGCCGGCGCGGAGATCTCGACGCGTCCGTTCCAGCTGGTGACGGGGCGTGAATGGAAGGGCTCGGCCTTTGGCGGCGCGCGCGGGCGCACCGATGTGCCCAAGATTGTCGACTGGTACATGGAAGGCAAGCTCAATATCGACGACCTGATTACGCACACGCTGCCGCTGGAGCGCATCAATGAGGGCTTCGACCTGATGAAGCGCGGCGAGTCGATCCGCTCGGTGGTGCTGTACTGAGGACGGCGCCGACATGGAACTGATCTCGCAACACGGCTGCTACGGCGGCGTGCAGCGCTTCTATCGGCATGACTCGGCGGCCATCGGGCTGCCGATGCGTTTCTCGGTCTACCTGCCACCGCAGGCGCAGGGAGGCGGCAAGGTGCCGGTGCTGTTCTACCTGGCCGGCCTGACCTGCACCGAAGAAACCTTCATGATCAAGGCCGGTGCGCAGCGCTTTGCCGCCGAGCACGGCCTGATGCTGGTGGCGCCCGATACCAGCCCGCGCGGCGCGGGCCTGCCGGGCGAGGCCGATGCCTGGGACTTCGGCGTGGGTGCCGGGTTCTATGTCGATGCCACCGAGGCGCCGTGGCAGGAGTACTGGCGCATGGAAAGCTACGTGGCCGACGAGCTGTTCGGGCTGGTCACCACCGCGTTGCCGGGCGATGCCGGCCGTGTCGGCATCTTCGGGCATTCCATGGGCGGGCACGGCGCGCTGGTGCTGGCACAGCGCCATCCGCAGCGCTTCCGCTCGGTGTCGGCGTTTGCGCCGATCGCCGCGCCGTCACGCTGCCCGTGGGGGGAGAAGGCTTTTACTGGCTACCTGGGCAGCGACCGCGCCGCGTGGGCCGAATATGACGCCAGCGAGCTGATGGCACGCCAGCAGGGCGCGCCCTTCCCGGCCGGCATCCTGGTCGACCAGGGACTGGACGACCAGTTCCTGCAAAGCCAGCTGCATCCGGAAGCATTCGCGGCGGCCTGCCAGGCCGTCGGCCAGCCGCTGACGCTGCGCCGGCATAGCGGCTACGACCACGGCTACTACTTCATTACGACCTTTATCGCCGACCACATCCGGCATCACGCCGGACAGCTCTAGCGCCTGAGCGCTCAAACGCACCCACTGCCCCGCACCGCCCCCCAATCAGGGGATGCCCGGTGCCGGGCCCGACCCCATAATTGCTGCTCGACCGGCCCCAGAGCCGGAACAAGATGGGGTCACATCATGAACCACGTCGTCTCCCTCGGCGGCTATATCCTCGGCTGCCTGGCAGCGCTGCTGATCGCCGCGCGGTGGTTGTTGCGCAATGACCCGGCGCTGTGCGCCGACTAGCCGCGCGAAGCGCCACGACGAAGCGACTAGCCCAGGCGCCGCGGCAGCCCCGGCACAGGAGGCGGCCGCCTCAAATGCCACGGACAGCGCGACGGCGCCCCCCGGCGGCGCCCGCAGGGCCCGCTCGCCCCTTATCATTACGGGTCGCGCCGGTCCGGCGCATTCCAGCCACGCCGCCGCCAGCCCCTGTCCGATGTCCGTGCCGATCGCCCTGCTCACCATCACGACTGCGCTCAGCGCCATGATGCTGGCCATCGTGTGGTCGCTGCGCCGCTGCGAGCTGCCCGGCGTGGGCGAATGGTGCAATGCCAACCTGACCGCAACCGGAGCGTTGGTGCTGTTCTCGCTGCGCAGCATGATTCCGGATTTGTTGTCGGTCGGCGTTGCCAACGCCGCGCTGGCGTGGTCGCTGGCGCTGTTCTACGCCGGCAGCGTTCGCTTCTGTGGCGGCGTGCCGCCGTGGCGGCGGCTGCTGGCGGCAACGGCGGTGACAACTGCGGGCGTGATTGTCTGGCGCTATGCCGTCGACGTCTTCACCACGCGCGTCGTCATTGTCTCGGTCTTCCATGCGGTGCTGTGCGCGCTGGTCGGGCTGACCTTGCTGCGCCGCCGCCCGCGCGGACAATCGGCACGGTTCTTTATCACGACCGCCTGCTTCGCGCTGTTCTTCGCCACCGGCCATGCAGTGCGCGGCACACTGTCCGCGCTGCAGTGGCTGGGCAATCCCTACCTGCAGGAATCGATGCTGGTCAACACAGTTTTTCTGACCCTGGGCGCACTGGTGATGCCGGCGATGACCATGGGCGCGGTGCTGATGATCCATGACGCCATCGTGCGCCGGCTTGAAGCGGTCGCCAATACCGATACGCTGACGGGCGTGCTGTCGCGCAAGGCGTTCGAGGAAGGCGCCCAGCGCGAGCTGGCGCGCGCCGCCGGCGGCAATCCGGCCCCCGCGATGCTGATCGTCGACATCGACCATTTCAAGTCGGTCAACGACACCTACGGCCACGCGGCCGGCGATGTCGTGCTGCAGGCGTTCGCAAGACTGGCGGCGGCGCAACTGCGGCCCGGCGACCTGCTGGGCCGCCTCGGCGGCGAAGAGTTCATGGTGCTGCTGCCCGCGACCGGCGAGGCGGGTGCCAGCGCGGTGGCGGAGCGCATCCGCGCCAGCGTGCAGCGCCAAGCTGTCACGACGGTCGCGTCGGACGGCAACAGCCACACCGTGCGCTATACCGTCAGCGGCGGTACCGCCGGCTGGCATCCGGGCCTGACGCTGGCGCAGCTGAGCGCGCGTGCCGATGCGGCGCTGTATCGCGCCAAGGTGGGCGGGCGCAATCGTATCGCAGCGCATAGCGTACCAGACTTGGCCACGCAGACCGCACCAGAAGGCGCGCACACGCTCTGACTGCTAATTGCTACAGTCGCCCGCGGCGGTGATTGAGAACGACAACTACCTTCCGCTGTCATGCGTGACGCTCAGCGTCGGCGGTACCTCCGGATGCCGATGCTCCGGGCCTCAAGGCTAAACAAGGCGCGCTCGCCCTCGGTGGCACACGCCCTTCGTCGCTGCACCGTGTTTGCCCGCGACCAGCACCCGCATGCCATGCTGGAACAGCAGGCTCGGCATCGCGGCGCAGCACGAAATATGATAATTAAGGCGCATTCTCGATTGCAAACGCAATCACAGCGGCTCGATGCTTCTTTGGAAGCCTATGAAATACAAGCAGCAACTCGGCTTCGTCGTCTGCTGACGCATAGAAATAGGACGTGGGCACCTTCAGCACGGCTGCTAACCTTTCTACAAGCAGCCAATCGGGCGTTCTTTTCCCGAGCTCGTACCGATTCATTCGCGTGCTGGCAGACATAGGGTCCAGCCCGGATTCAATCCCCAGCTTTTCTTGCGATAACCCGGCACGATGCCGCGCCTCCTTAAGTCGTTTCGCGAGTACTGACATTTCTGCCTTCTAGTTGGTGAAGACAGGAATCGTCCGGCGTTGTGCTGGTGCAAATACTACCGATTTGGTAGTATTCAAATTCTTTGGGATGACCAAGAGGGTGCGGGGCTTCATCTGATTACGGCAAGGCGGCAATTGCCGAGCCCAGTATCGCCTCGCTCCTCTGTGAAGTGAACCTTCCAGGAGGCAACGAAATGATCAAATCCCTGATCACCGTCGAACAACGCGCACAGCTGCTCGCAAACGGCCAAGCATACGCAGCCGGCCACGCTGGCGACCCGCGGCCCGTGGTGCGGCTGTTTACCCCTGACGCGCATGCGACATGGGTCTTGGCCGCGCTCGACCCGGCCGATGGTGACACCGCCTATGGTCTGTGCGACGTGGGTATCGGCATGCCCGAACTAGGCCATGTAAGGCTGTCCGACCTTGCATCCATCGTCGGGCCGCTCAAGAGGCCGATTCTCCGGGACCTGTACTTTAGGCCAACGCGACCGCTATCGGCGTATGCGCAGCTGGCGCAGCTCGACGGCTCGATTCCCGACTGACCGATCCGGTTGGTCCACTCCTGATGGCTGCCCAGGCAGCCCCTACGGCGCCCCATTAGTAGTTGCAGCGGGGGCTGCCGCTGTTCGCTCAGCGCAAACAACATGGAAAGACCGATGGCGTTGGCACCACTTGATGCCCTGGTGCTTCCATGCAGCGTGGCACATGCCTGATCGGCATCGCTCACGCGCAACCAATGGGGTCTTGGTCTCAAAAGGACCAGCCCTGACCGAAGTCCATTGATCACTACCTGACGAGGACCGAACGTGAATCCACAACAAGAACCCCATGTGAATCCCCTGAGCGTACCGGGCGGCGTCTTGCCCGTTCCGGCACGCACGCTGGCTGCTCGCGACTACAAGACCTTGGGTCTTGCCGCCCTCGGCGGCACGCTCGAGTTCTACGACTTCGTCATCTACGTCTTCTTCGTCACGGTGCTGGGCGCGCTATTCTTCCCGCCCAACATGCCAGATTGGCTGCGACAACTGCAGACGTTCGGCATTTTCGCCGCCGGCTACCTGGCACGCCCGCTGGGCGGCATCGTGATCGCCCACTTTGGTGACCGGCTTGGCCGCAAGCGCATGTTCACGCTGTCGATCTTGCTGATGGCCGCGCCCACGCTGATGATCGGCCTGCTGCCCACCTACGCCAGCATCGGCGTCGCGGCACCGCTGCTGCTGCTGGCGATGCGCGTGCTGCAGGGCGCGGCCATCGGTGGCGAGATGCCTGGTGCCTGGGTGTTTGTCGGCGAACACGTGCCGAGCCGGCACTACGGTTTCGGCATCGGGACCCTGACCTCGGGCATCACGGGTGGCATCCTGCTGGGTTCGCTCGTGGCGGTCGCCATCAATCGCCACTACACGCCTGAGCAGGTGAGCGATTTCGCCTGGCGCATCCCTTTTATCCTGGGCGGCGTCTTCGGACTTGTGTCGGTGTACCTGCGCCGGTTTCTTCATGAGACCCCCGTGTTCCGCGAGGTGGCTGAGCGCAGCAATCTGGCGCGCGAACTCCCGATCCGCACCGTGCTGCGCGAGCACCGCTCGGCCAGTCTGTTCGTCGCATTGCTGACCTGGGTACTTTCTACCTCTATCGTCGTGGTGGTCCTGTACACGCCCGCCTACCTACAGAAGGTGCACCACATACCCGCCGCGCTCGCGCTCGAGACCAATGCGTTCGCCACCCTCACGCTGACCATCGGCTGCGTAATCGTCGGCTGGGCATGCGACCGCATCGGCACCCGCGCCGTCATGCTGATCGGCTGGGGCGGACTTCTCATGACCGCTTACCTCTTCTACGGCAGCCTGCCCGGCACGCCTGGCACGCTGTTCTGGCACTACGGACTGCTGGGTCTGTTCGTCGGCACCATCGCCACCGTGCCGATTGCCGGCGTGCGCGCCTTTCCGGCACCAGTGCGGTTCACCGGTCTCTCGTTTGCCTACAACATGTCTTACGCAGTCTTCGGCGGCCTCACGCCGATGATTCTCACGCTGTGGCTACAGCACGACGCAATGGCGCCGGCTCACTATGTGGCAGTACTGGCAGCTGTCGGCTTCTCGCTAGCGCTCTGGCCCCTCGCTAAATGCGGCCATGCCATGCGCAATGGCGTGGCCAGAACGGCTGGCCAGTCGGTCGATAACGAAGGAGCAACGAAATGAATGCGACGGAAAACACGCCACCAGTACGCCTACTGACTCCCGCCGAGCTGGCTGTCTGCATCAAGGTATTTCGCGACGCCCGGCAATGGACGCAAGAGCAGCTAGCCGTGATCGCAGGACTCAACGTGCGAACCGTTCAGCGCGTCGAACAAGGCTGGCCCGCTGGCCCCGACATCTGCCGGGCGCTGGCCAGCGCGTTCGATTTCCTGGACATCGACGCGCTTAACAAGCCATTCGCGATTCCACCGGAAGACGAACTCAAGGCTGCGCAGGAACAGTTCGACCTCGAGCACGTCACCTTCGCGGCGATTCCGCTGACCACGGGTAAGCAGTTGGCCGAGCTGGCGCAGACCAGCACGATGGACATGTCGGAGCTGGCCTTCGAGATGGGCGGCGAAGCGGATAAACGCTTCGCCGCGCTGATGGAATATTTCCGCGACTACCGGGATGGCCTGGACGCCTACACCGAAGCGCAGAAGCGCGAGGCGTCGGACACGATGCAAGCCAACATCGATGTGCTCAAGACCCTTGGCGTTTCGCTCTGCTATGCCGAGCGCCAAGTGCTGCTGAAGGGGGGCTCGGACCCGGACAGGCCAATGCCAGCTAACGTCCTGTACGTGATCGGATTTCCGCTCGGCAAGGAACCAAAGCTATTCGCCACGCCAGCTTCCGTTGATATCCGTCTGTAGAAGGGCTGAAGGGTCAAGATTCGCGCTTGCAAGCGCCGCTCCAAGCCCAACCATCCGACTCGCCCCAGGCATGGGGCTTGAGGAAGAAGGCAGACGCGCACTGACAAACAGGTCGCCTGGTATTGAGCACGAGAGGTACAGCGTGCACAGCCCATGAACTAGCCGAACACTGCCAGCTATCCCCAGGGGATAGCTGGCACAGCCGGCCTTCCAACGGCTGGAACACGTAGCCTACCTAAAAGGCCTTTTACAACCTTTTAAAGGTAAGGGAGAGTCTGGAGGCCTTGACCAGCCAATGACTTGGCGCTGCGCGCCAGCTTGATCGTCCTGGCACAGCGGCGCGTGCTGCCCCAGGCAAGCGCCTACCCATTTGACCTGCTCGATGTGCAACTGGCCACGAAAACCATTGGCGCAGGGACGACTCTCCTGCGCTGGCGCTATATTGACTGCTCATCCATGGGCGTGGCCTTGTGGGAGTCGCTGCTCGGCCGCCTCGTAATACCGGACTCGCTGATCGACGACGACCTGTATGTGATGTAGCTGTGGCGCATCGCGCTCAACATGCAGATAAGCCTGACCCACAGCATCGCCCGCCACGCCAAGGAATGCACTAGCAACATGGCACGGGCCGAGGCGATTCACCTGTGGCGTATCCTGGGCATCCCCTTGGGGGTAGTCTTACTGCGGTCCCACCGGGTTCCACCCGCCCTCGTGAGGCGAGTTTCTCGCCCCGCAGGCTGCCGCCATTGACGCTACCACTGCGGCAACCGTTTCCCATCGATCATAAGTCGGTATCCATGCCGTCCAGCTTTCTTGCTGCCGGTCTCATCCAAGGCATTCATGCTGTTGTGCATCCGATGAACTGCACATTTGCAAGAAGGCTTCATGCCCAGAGAAACCCACGCTGAAGATCTCGGAGAGGCAGCGCGGCACGTCGCGCAGGCGGCGTGCATCTTGCAGGTCATCATGACAGGTCACGCTGACGCCCACGAACCCGCGCCACGCCGGCTGTATTCGACGGCGGAGCCAAGCTCCCGCATCCCGCGGGATACGCCAGCGCATGTCACCTTCTGCAACGGTGCGCGCCTCGCGGTGCTGTCATGGACATGCGAGGCCAGAAGGCCAGCGGATGTGTGCCCACGGATGTCGACCCCAGCCACGATACGGGTCGAGTGCAACTGCTGGAGCAAACAGCTTTGACGACAGCCAAGGATTGCTACAGCCCACAGGTGGTGCCTTCGTCCAAGGCTGAGGGCTTCATGCTTTAGGCCTGTTGTTTTCTTGCCGGATAAGAAAGCGGCGCCGCGCCGGCGCAAGGCGGTACGGACACGATGCGGTTTGGCACGCGATCAGCGAGTTGCAGCGAAGTAATGAGCTTGGGCCGCACCGCGCTTGGACGTGTGGCGGACTGCGCTCGATCACCAGAGCCTCATCGGCCGAGACCACCCCAGCCCCGGCCCGCAGCAGGACCTTCAATCCCTCGAGGCCAAAGCCAGTTTAGCCCCGTCCACTTTGACCGATCGGCCGCGGTCAGGCTTCGTCCGCAAACTTACGGTAAGCGCCGGGGCGCGATCCGGTCCAGCGCCGGAATGCCCGGTGGAACGCGCCCGGCTCGGCAAATCCGAGTTCCGCCGCAATATCCGCCACGGGGCGCCCGGAGTGGCTCAACGCCTCGATGGCAAGGTCGCGCCGCAGCCCGTCCTTCAGGTCCTGGTAGCTCACGCCCTCGTCCATCAAGCGGCGCCGCAGCGATGAGGCCGACAGGTTCAGGCTGACCGCCAGCGCGTCGAAGGTGGGCCACAGCTCGGGCCGCTGGTTGCGCAGCAGCCGGCGCACCCGTGCGCCCACGCTGGCGCGGTCGGAGTACTTGACCACCACGTTGTGCGGCGCATCGCGCAGGAAGGCTTTCAGGCTGCGCTCGTCCTGGCGCACCGGCTGGTCCAGCAGCGCAGCGTCGAACACCAGCGCCGTGGCGGGCTGGTCGAAGGCCAGCTGGCGCGAGTACATCACGCGGTATTCGGCGCTGTACGGCGGCTCGTCGTAGTCGAAGGCCGCCAGCCGCACCGGCACGCGCCGCCGCAGCAGCCAGCTCATCAGGCCATGCAGCATGATCAGCATGGTTTCCTTGGCAAACACGCCGGGCTGCCGCCCCAGGTGCGCGCAGGGCGCGGTCAGCACCAGCGCGGCCTCATCGCCGTGGCGCTCCAGCCGCACGCCGATATCATCCAGCAGCAGCCGGAAGTACCGCGTGATGCGCTCCAGCCCCTGCGCAAGCGTGCGGCTACCGGCCACCGCGTGGCACAGCATGGCAAAGCTGCCGCATTTCATGCTGCGCGAATCCTGCCCGAAGAACTCATCGTCCAGCGCCGCCGCCACGGCCATCCACAGCTCACTGTAGCTGGCGGACGAGACGCGCGCCTGCGGCACCGCCAGTAGCGCCGGCGCAATGCCGGCGCTACGCAGCACCGGATCGGGGTCGATGCCACGCGCGCGCAGCCCCGCGATGGCGTGGTGGACGAAACAGATGGCGACACTGCCTTTTTCCATGGCGCTGGCGGGTGGCAAACGAGTTCAAGAAGATTGGCGGATTTTGGCATAGGAGCCCGCCCCCGGCGTTCCTACACTGCCCGCAGGTCAAACGCCAAGCGCGCATTCTGCCTGACTTGCCGCGCGGCTCAAAACGCCCACCCCTAACTGCCATGCACAGCGACTATACCGAAGAGCAAACCATGATCCGCGACAGCGCGCGCGCCTTTGCCAGCGAACGGCTGGCCGTGGGCGCCGCGCAATGGGACCGCGACGGCCGCCTGCCCGATGAAGTCGTCGCCGAAATGGGCGCGCTGGGGCTATTGGGCATGATCGTGCCCGAGGAATGGGGCGGCACCTATACCGACTACGTCGCCTATGCGCTGGCCATCGAAGAAATCGCCGCCGGCTGCGCCGCCTGCGCCACCATGATGAGCGTGCACAACTCGGTCGGCTGCGGGCCGGTCCTGCACTATGGCACCGATGCGCAGAAAGAACGCTACCTGGCGCGCCTGGCCAGCGGCGAGCTGATCGGCGCGTTCTGCCTGACCGAGCCGCAGGCCGGCTCCGAGGCGCACAACCTGCGCACGCGCGCCCGCTTCACCGACAACGGCTGGGTGCTCAACGGCAGCAAGCAGTTCGTCACCAACGGCCAGCGCGCCGGTGTCGCCGTAGTGTTCGCCTCGACCGAGCCCGAGCGCGGCAAGAAGGGCATCTCGGCCTTCCTGGTCCCCACAAACACCCCCGGCTTCATCGTCCACGCCCCCGAGAAGAAGCTGGGCATCCGAGCCTCGGACACCTGCGCGATCACGCTGGAAGACTGCACCGTACCGCACGACGCACTGCTGGGCGAGCCCGGCGAGGGCCTCCGCATCGCGCTGTCAAACCTGGAAGGCGGGCGCATCGGCATCGCCGCGCAGGCAATCGGCATTGCGCGCTCGGCCTTCGAGGCGGCGTGCCGCTATGCATCGGAACGCATCCAGTTCGGCCGCGCCCTGCGCGAACACCCGCCCATCGCCAACATGCTGGCCGACATGGCCACCGAGCTGAACGCCGCGCGCCTGCTGGTGCACCGCGCCGCGCGCATGCGCAGCGAAGGCGTGCCGTGCCTGTCCGAAGCCTCCCAGGCCAAACTGTATGCGTCGGAGCTGGCCGAGCGCGTGTGCTCCAAGGCGCTGCAGATCCACGGCGGCTACGGCTATCTCGAAGACTACCCGGTCGAGCGTCACTACCGCGACGCCCGCATCACCCAGATCTACGAAGGCACCAGCGAGATCCAGCGCATGCTGATCGCGCGCAGCCTGTAGTCCCACCATCCCTTGCCAACAGAACCAGACCTTCCGGAGACAACCATGACTGCCGTGCCCAAGACCGACAATGCCGTGCCGACCGTGCCGCTGCTGATCAATGGCGAATGGGTGGATTCGTCCGCCACCGAGTTCCGCAACGTGGTCAATCCCGCCACGCAGGAGGTGCTCGCACGCGTGCCGCTGGCCACAGCAAGCGAGGTCGCCGCTGCCGTGGGCGCCGCGCACCGCGCCTTTGCCACGTGGCGCCATACGCCCATCGGCGCGCGGCTGCGCGTCATGCTGCGCTTGCAGGCACTGATCCGCGAGCACAGCAAGCGTATCGCCGCCATCCTGACCGCCGAGCAGGGCAAGACCCTGGCCGATGCCGAGGGCGACATCTTCCGCGGGCTGGAGGTGGTGGAACACGCCTGTTCGATCGGCACCCTGCAGCAAGGCGGTTTTGCCGAGAACGTTGCCGCCACCGTCGACACCTACACGCTGCAGCAGCCGATCGGCGTCTGCGCGGGTATCACACCGTTCAACTTCCCGGCGATGATTCCGCTGTGGATGTTCCCGATGGCGATCGTCTGCGGCAATACCTTCGTGCTCAAGCCTTCGGAGCAGGACCCGCTGTCCACCGTGGAGCTGGTCAAGCTGGCGCTGGAAGCCGGCGTGCCGCCGGGCGTGCTGAACGTGGTGCACGGCGCCAAGGACGTGGTCGATGCGCTGTGCACGCACCCGGACATCAAGGCCGTGTCGTTCGTGGGCTCGACCGCCGTTGGCACCCACGTCTACAACCTGGCCGGCGCGCACGGCAAGCGCGTGCAGTCGATGATGGGCGCCAAGAACCATGCTGTCGTGCTGCCTGATGCGCACAAGGAGCAGACGCTGAACGCGCTGGCCGGTGCAGGCTTCGGCGCGGCCGGCCAGCGTTGCATGGCCACCTCGGTGATCGTGCTGGTGGGGGCGGCACGCGACTGGGTGCCCGACCTGGTCGAACGCGCCAAGACCCTGAAAGTCGGCGCCGGCGCCGAGGCTGGCACCGATGTCGGCCCCGTGGTATCGGTGGCGGCAAAAGAACGGATCCTCGGCCTCATCGCCGCCGGCGAGCGCGAAGGCGCGACGCTGGTGCTGGATGGCCGTGGCGTGGAGGTGCCGGGCTATCCGCAGGGCAACTTCATCGGCCCGACCATCTTTACCGATGTCCGGACCGACATGTCGATCTACACCGAAGAGATCTTCGGGCCGGTGCTGGTGGTGGTCGGCGTCGATACGCTTGACGAGGCCATCGCCCTGGTCAACCGCAACCCGTTTGGCAACGGCACCGGCGTGTTCACGCAGAGCGGCGCCGCGGCGCGCAAGTTCCAGAGCGAGATCGACGTGGGCCAGGTCGGCATCAACATCCCCATCCCGGTGCCGGTGCCCTACTTCAGCTTCACCGGATCGCGTGGCTCCAAGCTGGGCGACCTGGGTCCGTATGGCAAGCAGGTGGTGCAGTTCTATACGCAGACCAAGACGGTGACGGCGCGGTGGTTTGATGACGCGACGGTCAACGATGGGGTGAACACCACCATCAGCCTGAAGTAATCGGCCGACATTCAAGAACGACACGGAAGGAGACCCCATGCATATCGCCTTCATCGGCCTGGGCAACATGGGCGCGCCCATGGCGCGCAACCTGCTCAAGGCCGGCCATACGCTGACCGTATTCGACCTCAACGCTGCGGCGGTGGCGTCGCTGTGCGCCGAGGGCGCCGCCACCGCGGATTCCGCCCGCAAGGCGGTGGCCGAAGCGGACTTTGTCATCACCATGCTGCCCGCCGCCGCCCATGTGCGCAGCGCCTACCTGGGCCCGGAAGGCGTGCTGGCGGGCGTGCGCCCGGGCGTGCCGCTGGTGGACTCAAGCACCATCGACCCCGCCACCGTGCGCGAACTGGCCGCTGCCGCCGAGGCGCACGGCAATGCGCTGGCCGATGCACCGGTCTCCGGCGGCACCGTTGGCGCGCAGGCCGGCACGCTGACCTTCATGGTCGGCGCCTCCGAAGCGCTGTTCGCCCAGGTGCGCCCGGTGCTGGCCGGCATGGGGCGCAACCTGGTCCACTGCGGCGGCACCGGCACCGGCCAGGTCGCCAAGATCTGCAACAACCTGATCCTCGGCATCTCCATGATTGGCGTATCCGAGGCGATGGCGCTGGGCGTCAAGCTCGGCATCGACGCCAACGTGCTGGCCGGCATCGTCAATACCTCCACCGGCCGCTGCTGGGCCTCGGATACCTGCAACCCCTGGCCCGGCGTGATCGAGACCGCGCCGGCCGGGCGCGGCTACACCGGCGGCTTTGGCGCCGACCTGATGCTCAAGGACCTGGGCCTGGCCAACGACGCCGCGCGCAGCGTGAAGCAGCCGCTGTTCCTGGGCGCGCTGGCGCAGCAGGTCTACCAGGCCGTGAGCCATGCCGGCGACGGCCAGCTCGACTTCTCCGGCGTGATCCGCCAGTACCTGTCCGCCGCTGACAAGGAATCCAAGCAATGATCGAGTTCGCCCTGCAAGGCCACGTCGCCACGCTGACGTTGAGCCGCCCGCCCGCCAACGCCTTCACTGCAGAAGGCCTGCAGCAGCTGCGCGAGCTGGTGGCAAAGATCGACGCCAACCCCGAAGTGCGCGCCGTGGTGGTCACCGGTGCCGGCGCGAAGTTCTTCAGCGCCGGCGCGGACCTGAACGGCTTTGCCGAGGGCGACCGCGCCCATGCCCGCGTGATGGCGCAGCAGTTCGGCAGCGCCTTCGAGGCACTGCAGAACGCGCGGCCCGTGGTGATCGCCGCGATCAACGGCTATGCCATGGGCGGCGGCCTGGAATGCGCCCTGGCCTGCGATATCCGCATTGCCGAGGAACACGCGCAGATGGCCCTGCCCGAAGCCGCGGTCGGCCTGCTGCCGTGCGGCTGCGGCACGCAGACCCTGCCATGGCTGGTGGGCGAAGGCTGGGCCAAGCGCATGATCCTGACCAACGAGCGCGTGGATGCCGCCACGGCGTTGCGCATTGGCCTGGTGGAGGAAGTCGTGCCGCGCGACCAGGCCTTCGCCACCGCGCTGGCGATGGCTGAGCGCGCCTGCAACGTCAGTCCCCGGGCCGCCGCGCACAGCAAGCGGCTGGTACATCTGGCGCGCCAGGGCGTGCCGCGCCAGTCCGCGCTGGCACTCGAGCGCGAGCGCTTTGTCGACCTGTTCGACGATGCCGACCAGCGCGAAGGGGTCAACGCCTTCCTCGAGAAACGAACGCCGCAATGGCGCAACGCCTAGGAGTCCGCCATGCGCCTGACTGAAGAGACCAAGGCCGCCAACCTGGATGCCGCCGAGCCGGAGGTGCTGTTCCAGGTCGTCAACGGTGTCGGCGTTGCCACGCTGAACCGGCCGCGCCAGCTCAATGCCCTGTCGTACCCGATGATCGTCGCGCTCGGTGCGCAAATGGAAGCCTGGGCGCAGGATGATGCCGTCCGCGCAGTGGTGCTGCGCGGCGCCGGCCCCAAGGCCTTCTGCGCCGGCGGCGACATCCGCGCGCTGACCGACAGCTACCGCGACGGCACCCCACTGCACCAGCGCTTCTTTATCGACGAATACACGCTCGACTACAGCCTGCACCGCTACCCCAAACCGCTGGTGGCGCTGATGGACGGGATCGTCATGGGCGGCGGCATGGGCCTGGCGCAAGCCGCGCACCTGCGCCTCGTCACCGAACGCTCGCGCGTGGCCATGCCCGAAACCGGCATCGGCCTGGTGCCGGACGTGGGCGCCAGCCATTTCCTGTCGAAGCTGCCGGTGCAGCTGGCCCTGTACCTGGGGCTGACCGGGGTCACCATCGGCGCGGCCGATGCCCTGCTGTGCGGGCTGGCCGACGCCGCGGTCGACAGCGCCACGCTGGCTGGCCTGGAGCAGACCCTCGCCGGCATCGCCTGGGGCGATGACACGCTGTCAGACCTGCGCCATGCGCTGGTGCGCGAGCACGTCGCCAGCGCCGCCGGCGCGCCGCTCCTGCAAGTGCTGCCGGCCTTGCTGCGGCATTTCCCCGCGCATGCAACGCTGCCCGAGATCCTGGCCGGACTGGCCTGCCAGGACGACCCGGCCTACTCCGCCTGGGCCACCCGCACTATCGACGTGCTGCGCACCCGCTCGCCGCTGTCCGCCTGCGCCACGCGCGAGCTGCTGCTGCGCGGCCGCCGCATGGACCTGGCCGACTGCTTCCGCATGGAGCTGGCGGTGGTGGTCAGCACGTTTTCGCAGGGGGATTTCATCGAAGGCGTGCGTGCGCTGATCGTCGACAAGGACAACACGCCGCACTGGCGCATCACCAGCTATGACGCCGTCGATGACGCCGCCGTGCAGGCGCTGTTCCGGCCGTGGTGGGCGCCGGGCGAACAGCCGCTGCCCCTCGCCCTGCCCGCCTGAGCGGATGCGCCATTGTGAGCCTCGACGCGCTGCTGGCGTGCAGCCCCTGGGCGGCAGCACTGACCCCGGAACAACGCCAGCGCGTGCGCGCCGAACTGCGTGAACGTGCCGTGCCGCAAGGCGCCTATGTCAGCCGCAAGGGCGACCTGGCCGACAACTGGCTTGGCATCGCACAGGGCCTGGTCAAGGTGCATTGCGCATCGCCATCGGGCAAGCGCGCCACCCTGACCGGCGTGCCGGCCGGCGGCTGGCTTGGCGAAGGCTCCCTGCTCAAGCGCGAGGCGCTGCGCTATGACGTGGTCGCGCTGCGCGATTCAAGCATCGCCTGCATGCCTGCGGCGACGTTCCGCTGGCTGCAGGAGACCAGCCTGCCCTTCAACCGCTATCTGCTAGACCAGCTCAACGAACGGCTGGGCTTGTTCATCGCCACCGTCGAGCATGAGCGGCTGCACGGCATCGAAGGCCGCGTGGCCCGGGCGCTGGCCACGTTATTCCATCCCGTGTTATGTCCTGGGCTGGGTCCGGCGTTGCATCTGACACAGGAGGAAGTCGGCCTGCTGGCGGGCATCTCGCGCCAGCGGGCCAATGCCGCGCTCAAGGTGCTGGAGCAGCATGGGCTGGTGCGCGTCGACTATGGCGTCGTGCACGTGCTGGAGCTGGAAGGATTGCGGCGGTATTGAGCGCCGGGGCTGTCCGGCATCGCTACGCGCCGCCAACGGGCGAACGTTGCTAGGGCAGATATAGCTCCGTGGCATCGGACTCAACACCGCCATCGGCGCCACCTGTCACCAGCACCCGCCCGTCCGGCAACAGGGCGGCGGCGACCCCGCTGAGCGGAACGGACACGGAGGCTGCTGCGGTCCAGGCATTGGCATCCGGGTGATAGATCTCCGCACTTGCCGGGAGGCTTCCCCCCACTGCCAGCACCCTGCCATCGGCCAGCAGAATCAGGGCAGGCAACAGACGCCGGGCGTTCATGGTGCTGCCGGTCCAGCCTGACGTTGCGGGACCGTACACCCAGGCCTGCGGGGCACCGGCAAAGTCCCCCACGACCAGTACCTTCCCACTGCCCAGCAGGACGGACTGCACGACGTTGTGCGACCCGCCGGGGAACGGCACTGTCACGCTGGCGCCACTGCCGCTCGCGGGGAACAACTCGGCTGACAGGACCGCTCCCGTGCTGTTGAGACCACCGACCACGAGCACGGTGGCGCCATCCGGCAGCAGTGTCGCGGCATGCTGGGTGCGCGGCGTTGTCAGAGTCATACTTGCCACGGTCCAGGCGCCGAGGGCGGGATCGTACAGTTCAGCGGTACTCAGGGGCGCCACCCCTGACTGATTGCCACCGATGACCAGGACTCTTCCATCCGGCAACAGCGTGGCCGTGTGCCTGACGCGAGCCGCTGCCAGGCTGCCGGTCGGGGTCCAGGTTCCGGTAGCCGGATCGAACAGCTCTGCCGAAGCCAGTGGCGTCGAGATACCCGATGCACCGCCAGCAACCAGGACCTTGCCATTCAGCAGGCGCGTGGCGGTGTGCTCATACCGGGGCATGCCAAGGCTTCCGGTCGCAGACCAGGCATTTACGCTGGAGTCATAGAGCGCAGCGCCTGTTGTCACGCCCCCCGCACCAATGCCGCCAGCGGTCAACACCTTGCCGTCGGCGAGCAGGGTTGCCGTGTGGTAGTGCTTCGCTTGCGGCATGGGTGCGGCAGCCACCCAACTGCCACGCGCCGTCACAGATATCCGCACCTGCGCTTGCACACTGCCCGCGCGATTGCTTGCGGTGATGGTGTAGCTGGCCTGCATCTGCACGGACTGTGGCGTACCGGCGATCACGCCGGTCTGTGTGTTCAGGCTCAGCCCGCCCGGTAACGCGGGCGCAACGGAGAAGCTGGCGACAGCGCCGCCGGTGACTTGCGGCGGGTTGGGAACGATGACCTCCCCCACCACGTACAGGGCTGCTGTATTGCCGTACTGGAGGCTGGCGGGCGGCGCGACCGCGGCCTGCACCTCCATGCGGAGTTCCGTCGTGGTACTGCCCGCCGAATTTGTGCCCGTGATGATGTAGAGCGCCTGCGCGGCCGCAGCGGCGGGCGTCCCGCTGATGACACCCGTTTGCGCATCGAAGGCAAGTCCGGCAGGCAGCGCGGGCGCAATGCTGTAGTGCGTGATCGCGCCACCGCTGCTGGTGGGGCCGCTGGCGGCAACAGGATCGCCAACGGTAAAGATGACGGCCAACGCCTGATACGCCAGGCCAGTCGGCGCCACCGTGCCGTCGCGCACCTCGATCTGCACGCGGGCAGTCGCCGAACCTGCGCTGTTCGTGCCGGTCACAACGTGGATCGTGGCAGCCGTGGTGGTTGTCGGCGTCCCGGCGATGACACCCGTGCCCTCATCGAGGCTCAGCCCCGCCGGCAACGGCGGCGCCACCATATACCGGGCGATCGCACCGCCGCTGGCGCTGGGACGATTCGGCACGATCGCCTCGCCTTGCACGTAGCTGGCGGATGGCATGCTGTAGTTGAGGCCTGCTGGCGGCTCGATTGCTGCATCTTCCTCGGCAACGCATCCGGACAGCATGGCTGCCCACAGCAAGGCCAGGACAACGAGGCAAGACTGGAGGAAGTGCCGCCAAGCAGGATACGTGGACGCGTGCGCACGGCTGGCAAGGGAGATCATGACAGAAGGACCCGGAAGTTATAGTTTTCCGGCGACCTTCTTGTCGGGCCGCCGCGATGCGCAAACATTAAAGCATCGCATCGCGGCACACCACATGACCCGTTCGGGGGAAATGAAAGGCCGGAATTAGGCCCCGCTCGCAGCCCCTCAGCCCTTCACGAGCCCGTCGGCCCGGAACATCGCCTTGATGCCCCGCACCGCCTGCCGGATGCGCGATTCGTTTTCGATCAGGGCAAAGCGCACATACTCGTCGCCATAGTCGCCAAAGCCGATGCCCGGCGAGACCGATACCTTGGCCTTGGCCAGCAGCTGCTTGGAGAATTCCAGCGAGCCCAGCGCGCGGTACGGCTCGGGAATCCGCGCCCAGATATACATCGACGCCTTCGGGATCTCCACCGGCCAGCCCGCTTCGATCAGCCCGCGCGCCAGCACGTCGCGGCGCGACTGGTACTGCGCGGCGATCTCGCTGACGCATTGCTGGTCGCCCTCCAGCGCGGCAATGGCCGCGATCTGCAGCGGCGTGAAGGTGCCGTAGTCGTGATAGCTCTTGATGCGCGTCAGCGCCGCCACCAGGTCCGGGTTGCCCACCATGAAGCCCACGCGCCAGCCCGCCATGTTGTAGCTCTTGGACAGCGTGAAGAACTCCACCGCGATGTCCTTGGCGCCCGGCACCTGCATGATCGACGGCGCCTTCCAGCCATCGAAGACGATGTCGGCATAGGCCAGGTCGTGCACCACGAAGATATCGTGCTTGCGTGCCAGCGCAATGACGCGCTCGAAGAAGTCAAGCTCCACGCATTGCGCGGTGGGGTTGGACGGAAAGCCCAGCACGATCATCTTCGGCTTGGGATAGCTGCCGCGGATGGCGCGCTCCAGCTCGGCAAAGAAATCGATGCCCGGCACCAGCGGCACCGAGCGAATATCCGCGCCGGCAATGACCGCGCCGTAGATATGGATGGGGTAGCTGGGATCGGGCACCAGCACCGTGTCGCCGCGGTCCAGCGTGGCCAGCATCAGGTGCGCCAGGCCTTCCTTGGAACCGATGGTGACGATGGCCTCGGTATCCGGGTCGATCTCCACGTCATAGCGTTCGCGGTACCAGTGCGCGATCGCGCGGCGCAGCCGCGGGATGCCCTTGGAGGCCGAGTAGCCGTGCGTATCGGGCCGCTGCGCCGCTTCAGTCAGCTTGGCCACGATATGCGCCGGCGTGGCGCCATCGGGGTTGCCCATGCTCATGTCGATGATGTCCTCGCCACGGCGGCGGGCGGCCATCTTCAGCTCGGCGGTGATATTGAAAACGTACGGGGGAAGGCGATCGATGCGCGCAAAGCGGCGCTTGCCAGAAGCGGCAGTCATGGAGGGAGTCCTTTACGTAAGCGCCCGGAACCGTCCGAGCGACGTCGGCAGCCGTTGTCTCGGCTGCCGGGACTCATGTTAGCGGGGATGCGGCCATTGCACAACCGGCGTGCGCAGATGCCTAGAGCCTGCCCCCCGGCAGACCGGTCGGCCGGTTCGCGGGCAGATGGCGCACGATGCAGTCCAGCGCGGGAGAATCGGAGCGCCCGCCCAGCGCCGCGCTGACCGAATCGCGGTACTGCTGCGCAGAGATGCGCTGGTAGTACAGGCGCGACGTCTGGTCCAGCCAGTAGACGTAGTCGTCGTCGCTGCGGCTGCCGCTGGTGCGCAGCCAGTCGCTGATATTGTTCGTCCCGACGATCATGTTCGGGCACGCGGTCCGCAGCGAATCGAGATAGGCATTGAAGTCGGTCGCCTGGCGATTGCGCACGGCGTCCGGCGCACAGGCGGCCAGGATGGCAACGGATGCCGCGGCGGCGGCGATGATGCGCAACGGCTTGGATGCAGGCAACACGGCAGTCCTCCCGGCGGTGACGTTGCCTGCCATCTTATGGCAACGCCGCGCCCTCGTACACCATATCGCCGCCGTGGCTCAGTCGTCCAGCGTCTCGTGCACCGCCGCGTCGCCGCGCTTCCAGTAGGCCGATGCGCGGATGCGCTTCTTGTCGATGCCGCGCTCGCTGACCAGATACTGGCGCACGGCCTTCATCGCCGCCGCTTCACCAGCGGCCCACGCATAGCCCTCGCCGCGCGGCAGCGTGAGCTTGCGCAGCGCCCCTTCCAGCAGGCTGCCTTCCAGCCCATCGCCACGATTCAGCCAATGCACATCGCATTGCGCGGACGTCGGCAGCGGAATCTGCGCCGCGGCATCGCCTACTTCCACCACCACGATGGCGCGCGTATCGGCCCCGAGCTCTTCCAGGCGCCGGGCGATTGCCGGCAGCGCGGTATCGTCGCCGATCAGCAGGTGCCAGTCGAACGCCGTGGGCACCACGAACGAGCCGCGCGGCCCGCCCATGCCCAGGTACTGGCCCGGCTGCGCCTGGGCAGCCCAGGTCGAGGCGGGACCATCGCCATGCAGCACGAACTCGATATCCAGTTCCTGCTTCGCCGCGTCGTAGCGGCGCGGCGTGTAGTCGCGCGCGGCCGGCCGCGGCTGGCCTTCGGGGAAGGTGATGCCGTCCGGGGTGACCTGCGGCAACACCGGCTTGTCTGCGCCATCAACCGGGAAGAAGACCTTGACGTGGTCGTCGAACGACGCCGAGACAAAGTCCTGCAGATCAGCGCCGCCCAGCGTGACGCGCAGCAGCTGCGGTGACACCTGCGTGGTGCGCACCACCTGCAGCAGGCGCATCTTGAGCGGATGGCGCACGCGCTGCACAGTCAAGTCGCGTGCGGAGGCTTGGTTGTTCTCACTCATATTGGAAATCCTTGGGATTAAACCCGGCGCCTGCCGGGTCAGGTTGCCGATGGCCGCAGCCAGCGTCAGTGCCACGCGTCAGGCCTTGCGGACCGCTTCGATCTCAGCCGCCGCGCGCAGCAGGATTTCTGCGATGCGGCGCTGCTCGTCGGCGCCCGCATCGCTGCGCAGCGCAATGGCTCGCTTGATCGCGGCACGGGCCTGCATCAGCTCGGGCAGCCAGCCGCCCTGCTCCGGCTCAGCCTGCGGCTCGCCGCTCATGGCGCGCCGCATCCACTCCACCTTGCGCGCCACGTGGCGCAGCTTGGCAATCATCACCTCGACCCGCTCGCGGTTGGCCGCCAGGTGGGCCTTGCCGGGCTCGGACAGCTGGTAGCGCTTCTTGTTGCCTTCCGTATCGACGGTGGCGTAGCCGACTTCCTCTAGGTAAGTCAGGGCCGGGTAGACCACGCCGGGACTCGGCTTGTAGAAACCGTTGGTACGGGTCTCGATCGCCTTGATCAGTTCGTAGCCGTGGCTCGGCTTCTCTTCGAGCATGGCGAGCAGCAGCAACTGCAGGTCATCGGCGCTGAACTTGCGGCCCCGGCGCCAGCCTTCGCCGTCGAAGCTGCCGGGACCATCGGCGCCGCCCGGGCCGAAGCCGTCGTCATGGCCGCCGCCCCAGAAGCCGCCGCCGTGGCGGCCCATGGCGTGGTGGGCGAAGTGGCGCTCAAAGTGCGGCACAAGGCGCATCAACAGGTGACGGCCGCGGCCTGAGAAGCCCAAAGGGTGGGAATGATGGCGCATGATTACCTCCGATATGTCGTAAAACATATCTTACGATATATATCGTACGATCGGAAGTCAAGGCGACGCGGCAGTTCCCGCCGCCCCGGGATTACCTCATGCGGTACCAGTGGCAGCCATCGGAACCGGTCTCGCGCACCGCCTCGCCCCGCTCCAGCAGGTAGTTCAGGTGCGCAATGCTTTCGCCGGTAGCCATCCCCAGCAGCCCGCCGCTTCCGGTGATGGGGCGCGAGAACAACTCACCAAACACATCCACCGCCCGCTTCGGCGTCCCCAACGCCCCACGCAACCGGTCCAGCGCCTGCATCTGGCTCGCCCGCAAATAATCGATGCGCGCATGCAGCCCACGGAACGGCTCGTTATGCGCCGGCAGCACCAGCACATCGTCCGGCACGGCGGCGCGTACCTTGTCGAGCGAGGCCAGCCAGTCCTGCATCGGATCGGCATCGGGCTCGGTCGGGAACACCGAGACATTGGAAGAAATGCGCGGCAGCACCTGGTCGCCGGACACCAGCAGCTTCAACGCCGGGCAGTACAGGCAGGCATGTTCGGGCGAGTGGCCGGTGCCGACGATGACCTGCCAGTCGTGCGCGCCGATGCGCACGGTGTCGCCATCGGACAGCCGGTGGAAGCTCTCGGGCAAGGCGTGGACATATTTGCCGAAGCCGCCGAAGCGGGTGCGGTACACCTCGATCGCTTCGTCGTCCCAGCCGGCCTTGCGATAGAAATCGGTCGCGTCATCCGGCGCCGCTCGTCCCGTATCCGCTGCCAGCACGCGGCACATCAGGTATTCCAGCCGCGTCATCCACAGCTGGCAATCGAACTTGCCGGTCAGCCACCCGGCCATGCCGATGTGGTCGGGGTGCATATGGGTCACGAACAGGCGCGTCAGGCCGCCGGCGAGCGGCCCGCTTTCGGCGAACAGCGCGCGCCAGGCCTGGGCGGTTTCCGGCGTCTGCAGCCCGGCGTCGACGGCGGCCCAGCCATTGCCGTCGCGGATGGCCCACAGGTTGATGTGGTTCAGGCCCAGCGGCATCGGCATGCGCAGCCACAGTACACCGGGCGCTACCTCGCAGGCGCGGCCGGGTTCGGGGGCGTCACCGCAGGGGTAGTCGAGTTCGGGCTTTTCGAGGGAGATGGGGGCAGCTGCGAGGGCGATGTCGGGAGAATGGGCGCTCATCGGTATCTGGGCCGGTGGGCCGGCCGTGCTGTGCGCAGTGGCCGGTGCGGCAATGCCCCGGCTCCGCGCGTTCTGGATAGCAGATACCTTAGCCCAGATGGGCGATTCATGCTACGCGCGCCCTGCCCGCGTTCCGTGGTGTGGAATAGCCGTGAGCTATCGGGCCGGCGCCGGCAGCACCTTGCCCGGATTAAGCAGGTTCAACGGATCAAGCGCCTGCTTCACCTGCCACATCAGCTCCAGCTCCACCTGGGACTTGTAGCGCGTCAGGTCATCGCGCTTGGCCACGCCGATGCCATGCTCGGCCGAGATCGAGCCGTTTTCCGCGTGGGCCATGCCGTCGACCAGCGCCGAGACCCGCTCATACCACTGAGCCAGGAACGCTTTGCCTGGCTGATCCCTGGGCCGCAGCGGGTTGAAGTGCACATTGCCGTCGCCCATATGGCCGTAGATCACCATGCGCGCGTCCGGCACCAGTTCCAGCACCTTGACCGAGGCTTCCTCGACAAACGCGGCGATGCGCGACAGCGGCACCGAGACATCGCACTTGATGCTGCCGCCGGTGCGGGTCTGGGCGTCGGAGATCTCTTCGCGGATGCGCCAGAAGGTCTGGGCATCGGACAGGCTGGCGGCCACGGCGGCGTCCTGCACCAGGCCCTGGCTGAAGCCGGATTCGAGGATTTCCATCAGCGTAGCGTTCAGGCTTTCCGCATCGGTGCCGGAGGTGAGCTCGATCAGCACCATCCAGTCGTGCTTGTCCTGCAGCGGGGAAGCCACGTTACCAAGATACTCAAGCACCAGTTCCAGCGCGGGCCGCGAGATCAGCTCGAACGCGGTCACGGCCTGGCCGGACAGGCGCTTGGCTTCGCCCAGCAAGGCCACGGCCGCGGCGGGGTCCTGCACGGCGACAAAGGCCACGGCGCTGCTGCGCGGCTGCGGCATCAGCTTGAGCACGGCGCCGGTGATGATGCCCAGCGTGCCTTCCGCGCCGACGAACAGGTGCTTGAGGTCGTAGCCGGTGTTGTCCTTGCGCAGGCCACGCAGCGACGAGTAGATGCGGCCATCGGGCAGCACTACTTCGATGCCGAGCACCAGGTCGCGCATATTGCCGTAGCGCAGCACCGCGGTGCCGCCGGCATTGGTCGACAGGTTGCCGCCGATTTGGCACGAGCCTTCGGAGCCGATGCGCAGCGGGAACAGGCGCTGCCGGGCCTCGGCGGCGCCGCGTGCCGCGCTCAGTGTGACGCCGGCCTGCACGGTCATGGTGTCGTTGATGGTGTCGATGTCCAGCACCCGGTTCATGCGGCTGAGGTTGACCACCACGGCGGTGCCGCTGTCGTCCGGTACGGCGCCGCCCATCAGCGAGGTATTGCCGCCCTGCGGCACCACCGGCACGCGCTGGGCGTGGCACCACTGCAGCACCTGGCTGACCTCTTCCGTCGATGACGGCAGCACCACTACCTGGGCCTGGCCGCGGTAGATGCCGCGGTAGTCGGTCACATAGGCCTGCGTGTCGGCGTCGCCGCTGCGGCAGGCGTTGGCGCCGACGATGGCATGCATCGCGCGCAAGGTGGTGTCTGGGGTCGGGAGGTCAGCTGGCATGTGTGTAAGGCCTAGGAAATACAGGTCAGTACGCGGCGGAGGGCTTGTCTGCAGCGGGAGCGTCCGCGGGCTGCGCACGGAACGATGCGGCAAGCTTGCGCGCGGCGTTGGCGTACAACATCACGTCCACGCCCGTGGCCACGAAGGTGCAGCCCAGGTCGAAGTAGCGGCGTGCCAGTGCCGGGTCCGACGTTAGCGTGCCGGCGGCCTTGCCGCTGGCGATGATGGTACGCATCGCGCCTTCGATGGCGGCCTGCACCTCCGGGTGTCCGGGGCGGCCGCGGTGGCCCATCGACGCAGCCAGGTCGGCCGGGCCGATAAAGACGCCGTCGATGCCATCCACCGCACAGATTGCTTCCAGGTTCTGCAATGCGGTGACGGTTTCGGCCTGCACCAGCAGGCAGACTTCATCGTCGGCCACATCGAGGTAGTCGGTGCGGGCGCTCCACTGCGAGGCGCGCGCAATCGCGCTGCCCACGCCGCGGATGCCTTGTGGCGGGTAGCGCGTGGCGCTGACCACCATGCGGGCCTGTTCTGCCGTATCCACCATCGGCACCAGCAGGCTGCGCGCGCCGATGTCGAGCAACTGCTTGATCAGCGGCACTTCGCCGGCGACGGCACGCACCACGGGCTGGACCGGGTATGGTGCCACGGCCTGCAGCGCGTGCAGTGTCGAGCGCAGGTCGTTGGGGGCGTGTTCGCCGTCGATCAGCAGCCAGTCAAAGCCTGCGGTGGCCGACACTTCGGCCAGGTACGGCGTTGCCATCGACAGCCACAGGCCGATCTGCGCCTGGCGGGCGGCCAGCGCGGTCTTGAAGGGATTGTTTGCGGGCATGGTGTGTTCCGGTTCGATGATCGCTGGGCCCGGCGCTTCAGCCGAGCTGGCCCTGGCAAAGGTACTTGGTATGCATATAGTCGTCCAGCCCGTGGCGCGAGCCCTCGCGCCCGTAGCCGGATTCCTTGACGCCGCCAAACGGCGCCGCCTCGGCCGCGATCGCGCCCTCGTTGATGCCGACCATGCCGGTTTCCAGCGCCTGCGCCACGCGCCAGATGCGGCGGATGTCGTTGGAGTAGAAGTACGCGGCGAGGCCGAACGGGGTGTCGTTGGCGTCGAGGATCACCTCGGCTTCATCGCGGAAGCGGAAGATTGGCGCGACCGGGCCGAAGGTCTCTTCGCACGACAGCTCCATCGCGGGGGTCGCATCGGCCAGCACCGTTGGTGCGTAGTAGTGCGGGCCATCGGCGGTGCGCACGCGCTTGCCGCCGGTGACCACGCGCGCGCCCCGGGCGACGGCGTCTTCCACATGGCGTGCGATCTTGTCGACGGCGCGGGCATTGATCATGGGACCGATCTGCGCGGCCTCTTCCGTGGCCGGACCGACATGCAGCGCGCCAACGCGCTGTGCCAGGCGCTCGACAAAGGCGTCGTGCACGGCGTCGTGCACATAGACGCGGTTCGGGCACACGCAGGTCTGGCCACCGTTGCGGAACTTGGACGCCATCAGGCCATCGATCGCGGCATCGAGATCGGCGTCCTCAAAGACGATGAAGGGCGCATTGCCGCCCAGCTCCAGCGACAGCTTCTTCAGCGTGGCCGCCGATTCGCGCGCGAGGTGCTTGCCCACGGGCGTGGAGCCGGTAAAGGTGATCTTGCGCACGCGGCTGTCGGCCAGCCAGGCGTCGACCACGCCCGGCGTGTGCTCGCGCGATGCGGTGACGATGTTGAGCACGCCCGCGGGCATGCCGGCCTGCTGCGCCAGCCATACCAGCGCCAGCGCGGTCAGCGGCGTGTCCTCGGCGGGCTTGGCCACCACCGTGCAGCCGGCGGCCAGCGCCGGGGCGATCTTGCGGGCAATCATCGCCAGCGGGAAGTTCCACGGCGTGATCGCCGCGACCACGCCCACCGGTTCCTTCAGCACCAGCAGTTTGCGGCCCGGCACGGCTTCGGCGACGATATCGCCGCAGATGCGGGTGGCCTCTTCGGCAAACCACTCGACATACGACGCGCCGTACTGCACCTCGCCGCGTGCCTCTTTCAGGGGCTTGCCCTGCTCCGTCGAGATGATGCGCGCCAGGTCTTCCTGGTGCGCGAGGATCAGCGCATGCCAGCGCTTGAGCAACTGGGCGCGTTCGCGCGCGGGCCGGCGGCTCCACGCCGGGAAGGCGGCGGCAGCGGCATCGACGGCAAGGCGGGCATCGCCGGCATCGCTGTCTGGCACGTTGGCAAAGGTCTCACCGGTGGCCGGGTCGGCGACCGGCAGGCGGGCGCCAAGGCCGGCATCGCACCACCGGTCGTCAATCAGGTTCTGGCTGCGCAGCAGCGCTTGCTCGGAAAGCGTCAGCATAAGTGTGTGGGAGAGAGATTTGCAGGAGGCCGCTCAGCTGACGATGCCGAGGTGCCAGGGCACGAACTCGTTGTCGCCCAGGCCCAGTGCCTCGCTCTTAGTCGGCTCGCCAGAGGCCGCGCGCAGGATATGTTCGAAAATCCGCTGGCCCATCTGCGGCACGGTCAGCTCGCCGTCGAGCACCAGCCCGCAGTTGATGTCCATGTCTTCCTCCAGGCGGTTATACATCGCCGAGTTGGATGCGAGCTTGATCGTCGGCGCGGGCTTGGAGCCGAACATCGAACCGCGGCCCGTGGTAAAGCAGATCAGGTTGGCGCCGCTGGCGATCTGGCCGGTGACGGCCACCGGGTCATAGCCGGGCGAGTCCATGAACACAAAGCCGGCCTGGTCGATCGGCTCGGCGTATTCGTACACCGCCTGCAGCGGCGTGGTGCCGCCCTTCATGGCCGAGCCCAGCGATTTCTCGAAGATATTGGCCAGGCCGCCCTGCTGGTTGCCGTGGCCGACCACGCCGTTGAACTGGGCGTTGTGGCCGGCGGTGTAGCGCTCCCACCAGGCCAGGCGGTCCAGCAGCTTCTGGCCGACCTCGGGGGTTACCGCGCGGCGCGTCAGCATGAACTCAACGCCATGGATTTCCGGGGTCTCGGACAGGATGGCGGTGCCGCCATGGCGCACCAGGATATCCATCGCCGCGCCCAGCGCCGGGTTGGCGCTGATACCGGAAAAGCCGTCCGAGCCTCCGCATTCCAGCCCGATCTTCAGATGGCTGGCCGATACCGGCTGGCGGACCGCGGCATTGGCCGCGGGCAGCATCGATTCGATCGCGCGAATGCCTGCGGCAATGGTGGCACGCGTGCCGCCGGCATCCTGCATCACCAGCGTGTGCACCGCGGGGCCAGGCTCCAGCCCCTGCGATTCCACCAGTGAGGCCACCTGGTTGCGCTCGCAGCCCAGGCCGACGATCAGCACGCCGGCCAGGTTGGGATGGCGCGCGTAGCCGGCCAGCGTGCGGCGCAACACGTCGAAGTGCTCGCTCGGCGACGACATGCCACAGCCGCTGGTCTGCGCGAAGGCGACCACGCCATCGACATTCGGATACGCTGCCAGCCGCTCCGCTGTGAAATGCGCGGCAATCTGGCGGATCACGGTGGACGAGCAATTGACCGACGACAGGATGCCGATGAAATTGCGCGTGCCCACGCGCCCGTCCGGTCGCACAAAGCCGTTGAAGGTGGCGCGCCGGGCCTCGGGCACATAGTCCACCGGCCGCACGTCCTGGCAGAACGCCGGGTCGCGGTAGAAATCGACCAGGGTCAGGTTGTGCGAATGCACGTGGTCGCCCTGGGCGATATCGCGCGCGGCCACGCCGATGACGGTATCGAACTTGCGCACCGGCGTGCCGGCCGCGATGGCGCAGGCAGCGATCTTGTGGCCGGCCGGCACCTGTGCGCGCACGCGCACGGCGGGGTCGGCCAGCTGCTGGCCAAGGCTGAGGTCGCTGCGGGCGACCAGCACGTTGTCGTTGGCGTGCAGGCGGATGACCGGATTGGGATTCACTTGGACTTGGCCTTTGACGGCAATCAGCCTTGCTGCAGCAGTTCTTTGAGCTTGAGGCGCTGGATCAGCTGGGTTTCCTGGTCATAGACGCTGGCCACGTACTTCTTGTAGTCAGGACCGTCCAGGTACATCACGGGCGCATCCAGGCGCGCCGCCACCTGCTTGAACTCGTTGCTGGCCACCGCGGCGCGGAAGACGTCGCGCAGCTTCTTTTCCACGGCGGGCGGCAGGCCCTTCGGGGCGCCGATGCCGTTGGGCGCTTCCACCACCACGTTGTAGCCCAGCTCCTTGAGCGTCGGCGTGTCCTTGAAGCGGGTCGCGCGCTGTTCGCCCCAGGTGGCCAGCAGGCGCAGCTTGCCGGCTTCCACGTGCGGCGCCCACGAGCTGGAATCGGCCAGCAGGTCCACCTGCCCGGCCAGCACGTCCTGCAGCGCGGCGGCACCGCCCTTGTAGGCGATCGCATTGAACTGGATGCCCGCGGCCAGCGCGAACTGCTCCATGCCGACGTGGGTGGCGCCGCCGATGCCGGCGTGCGCATAGGTGATCTTGCCGGGGCTGGCCTTGGCGGCGGCCACCACGTCCTGCAGCGTCTTGTAGCGCGAATTGGCCGGCACGGCGATGCCGAAGGTCTGGCCCGAGGTGCGCGCCAGGTAGGTCAGCTCGCTGCGCGGATCCAGCTGCAGCATGCCGAGCTGCGCGAAACGCGTCACCGAGATCGGGATCTGGCCGATGGTGTAGCCATCCGGATTGGCGCGCGCCAGGGCCTTGGTGCCGATCATGCCGGAGGCGCCGGCGCGGTTCTCGACCACGATCGACTGCTTGAGAATGCCGCCGGCCACCTGGCACAGCGCGCGCATCGACTGGTCAGCGGTGCCGCCCACCGGCCAGGGACAGATAAAGGTGATGGGACGCTCGGGATACTCGGCGGCCAGCGCCCGTGCAGCAGGCAGCAGCACGCCGGCGGCGCCCGCGGCAGCACCCGCTGCGGCTCCGATGAGCAGGCGGCGGCGCTTGGAATCGATGGTGAAGCCTTGAGTCATTTGCGGGTGTCTCCGATGTTTTCATTATCGGCGGGACCGGCGCAGCCAGTCTCGTCATGCCCGCATTCTGTCGCGCCTCAACATAACAATCCAATCAAAAAATGGCATTGCTTCATAACCTTAAGGTTAGATAGACTGGCGGGCATGGTCCAGATCGATCGCGCGCTGCGCTCCAATATCAAGCTGCGCCACCTGCAATTGCTGGTGGCGCTGGATGAGTTCCGCCACCTCGGCCGCACCGCGGAGTTCCTGTCCGTAAGCCAGCCGGCGGTGTCCAAGGTGCTGACCGAAGTCGAAAGGATGCTGGGTCTGTCGCTGTTCACGCGCTCCACCCGCGGCACCGAGCCCACCCCCGCCGGGGAATCGCTGGTGCGCTTTGCGCGCTCGGTGCTGGCCCAGTACGAGCAGACCCGCGACGAGATCGCCGCGGTGCAGAGCGGCGCTTCCGGCCGCATCCGCGTGGGCTCGATGGGGGCGGCGCTGCCGGTGCTGCTGGCGCAGTCCGTGGGCATGCTCAAGGACCGCCACGCGCGCGCTACCGTGCTGGTGGAGGAAGGCGACCTGACCCACCTCTTGCCCAAGCTGCGCCTGCGCGAGCTGGACCTGATCGTGGGCCGGCTGGAGCCGGGTTATGCGGCGCCGGACCTGTTGACCGAAGCTCTCTATGAAGAACCGATGGTGGTGGTTGTCCGGCGCGGCCACAAGCTGGCGCGCAAGGCCCGCCCCAGTTGGGCCGACCTGGCGGCGATGCCCTGCGTGCTGCCACCGCCGTGGGCCTCGCTGCGCGTGAAGATCGAGCAGGCCTTCTATCGCCACGGCCTGCACCCGCCGCAGGATGTCATCGAGACCTCGTCCTACCTGGCGCAGGCGACCTTTGTCGGCCAGCGCGGCGCAGCCGGCTTCATGGCTGAGTCGGTGGCGCTGTCGTTGCAGGAGGAAGGGCAGTTGCACGTGCTGAAGATGGCCGTGCCGGTCGACCTGCCCCCGGTCGGCATCATCACGCTGCGCGAACGGGCGCCGTCGCTCGGCACCGACCAGCTGGTCGAATGCCTGCGCGAGGCTGCGGCGCAGATCAGGACCGTCTAGCCCGCACGCGCCATCAACACGGGCACCGAGGTGGCCAGCAGCGCTACGCCGGATACAGTCAGCAGCGTCAGCACGACCTTGCGGAAGGTGGCCTCGCTGATGCCCAGGTAAAGCCGCGTGCCCAGCAGCGTGGGGACCAGCATCGCGGGCGCCACCACCAGGAACATCGGCAGCATCTCGCGCGTGACGATGCCCTTGCCCACATAGGCGGCCATGGTCATGGCCAGCGTGGCGAGGTTGAAGTTCTGGATCACCGCGCGCTGCTCGTCCTTGTCGAAGCCGCGCAGCGTGCACCACAGTGTCGGGATCACGCCAGTGAAACCACCGATGCCGCCCATCATGCCGCCGGCCGCACCGGCAACGCCATCGGCCACGCGCCCGCCCACTCCGATATGTGGCAGCTTGCGCACCATTAGCATCACCGGGCACCACAGGGTCAGGAAGCCGCCCAGCACGACCTTGAACCACTGCGCGTCCAGCATCGGCAGGATCGCCACGCCCAGGGGGATGCCGGCCACGCCACCGGCCACGAACGGCCACAGCCGCCGCCACGACAGCCCGCGACGCACCGACGCCGCCGCCAGCAGCTGGCCGGTAAGCGCGCCGAACACGGTCATGGCCGAGGCCAGACGCGGCTCGATCGCCCAGGCCCAGAACGACATCGCCACCATGCCGAAGGCAAAGCCCGACAGCCCCTGGACAAAGCCGGCCACGGCGGCGCCGGCGATCACGATCAGCAAGGTGGAATCCATGGCAGGCGGGGCCGCGTCAGGCAGTGGCGGACGCGAGGTTCAAAGGCTTCTAGGAAGCGCATGACTATGCACTTCTTTGCCCTGCTTGTCAGCCGCTGCCTCTGCTGCGCCGCGCAAAACTGATACGGTATTTTTTCAATGAGGTGATGCTGTTCTGTTCATCCCGGCTCCGTTAGCATGGTCGCCATCAATAAGGGCACCGGGCCGCGTGTAGCGGCGCCGGCGGCACCGGGTGCGGCGATATGTCACCCGTACGACACCGGCAGCAACGGTGCCCTTTGCTGCGCGCGCGGCGTACACTACGCTTTACCGCACGCGCCTACGGCCCGCGCCCCGGCGCGCCCTGCCGACCGGCCCCGGCCTGCCAGACGGCAGTGCCGCGCCCGTCACAGGCGTGCGCCAGGCCAGCGCCACGGAGAACAACATGTTTGGTTTGACCGCGCTAGACCTCGCCCGCACGCAGTTTGCGTTCACGATTTCCTTCCACATCATTTTCCCGGCGATCACCATCGGCCTGGCCGCCTACCTGGCGGTGCTGGAAGGCTGCTGGCTGCGCACGCAGCGCACGCATTACCGCGACCTCTACCACTTCTGGTCCAAGATCTTTGCCGTCAATTTCGGCATGGGGGTGGTGTCCGGGCTGGTGATGGCCTACCAGTTCGGCACCAACTGGAGCTTCTTCTCGGAGTTCGCGGGTAGCATCACCGGGCCATTGCTGACCTATGAGGTGCTGACCGCCTTCTTCCTGGAAGCAGGCTTCCTGGGCGTGATGCTGTTCGGCTGGAACCGCGTCGGGCCGGGGCTGCATTTCTTTGCCACGGTGATGGTGGCGCTCGGCACGCTGATCTCCGCCACCTGGATCCTGGCATCCAACAGCTGGATGCAGACGCCGGCGGGCTTCGAGATCATCAACGGCCGCGTGGTGCCGACCAACTGGTTCGAAGTCATCTTCAACCCGTCGTTCCCCTACCGACTGGTGCATATGAGCGTGGCGGCGTTCCTGGCCACGGCGCTGTTCGTCGGCGCGTCCGCCGCCTGGCACCTGCTGCGCGGGCGCGACAACCCCGCCATCCGCAAGATGCTGTCGATGGCGATGTGGATGCTGCTGATCGTCGCGCCGATCCAGGCCGTGATCGGCGACATGCACGGCCTGAACACGCTCAAGCACCAGCCCGCCAAGATCGCCGCGCTGGAAGGCCACTGGGAGAACAAGGGCAATGAAGGCCTGCCGCTGCTGCTGTTCGGCTGGCCCGACATGGCGCGCGAAGAGACACGCTTCGCGGTCGAGGTGCCGCGCCTGGGCAGCCTGATCCTGACCCATACCTGGGACGGGCAGATCAAGGGCCTGAAGGAGTTCGCGCCGCAGGACCGGCCCAATTCCACCATCCTGTTCTGGTCGTTCCGCGTGATGGTGGGGCTGGGGCTGCTGATGATCCTGCTGGGCGTGTGGAGCCTGCTGCTGCGCCGGGGCGAGCGCATATACCGCTCGCGCGGCTTCCTGCATATGGCGCTGTGGATGGGGCCCACCGGCCTGATCGCCATCCTGGCCGGCTGGTTCACCACCGAAGTCGGGCGTCAGCCGTGGGTGGTCTACGGGCTGCAGCGCACCGCCGACGCGGTGTCGCCGCACGGCGTGCCCGAGCTGGCGGCGACGCTGGCGATCTTCGTGGTGGCGTACTTCTTCGTGTTCGGCGTGGGCATCGCCTACATGATGCGGCTGGTGCGCAAGGGTCCGGCGCTGGAAGAAGCCAAGCCGGAAGGCGGCCCCGGACGCGGGCATACGCCGGCACGGCCATTGTCAGCGGTGGATGACGACGAAGCGCTCGCCCCCGCCACCACTGCACGCACCCGGAGCTGACACCATGGGCATCGACCTCTCGCTTCTCTGGATCGTCATCATCTTCTTCGGCGTGATGATGTACGTGGTGATGGACGGCTTCGACCTGGGCATCGGCATGCTTTACCCGTTCGTGCCGGACCGGCATGACCGCGATGTCATGATGAACACGGTGGCGCCGGTCTGGGACGGCAACGAGACCTGGCTGGTGCTCGGCGGCGCCGGGCTGCTGGCGGCGTTCCCGCTGGCGTATTCGGTGGTGCTGAGCGCGCTCTACCTGCCGCTGATGCTGATGTTGCTGGGCCTGATTTTCCGCGGCGTGGCGTTCGAGTTCCGCTTCAAGGCCAACGACCGCGAGCGCCCGGTGTGGGATGCCGCCTTTATCCTGGGCTCGGCCACGGCCAGTTTCTTCCAGGGCGTGGCGCTGGGCGCCTATATCGACGGCATCAAGCTGGAGGGCCACCGCTTTGCCGGCGGCCCGCTGGACTGGCTCACGCCCTTCCCGCTGTTCTGCGGCGTGGGGCTTATGGTGGCCTACACGGTGCTCGGCAGCACCTGGCTGATCATGAAGACAGAGGGCGAGCTGCAGCAGCGCATGATCAAGCTGACCGGCACGCTGGCGTGGCTGCTGCTGGCGGTGATCGCCGTGATCAGCCTGTGGACGCCGCTGACGCATCCCGAGATTGCCGAGCGCTGGTTCAGCCTGCCCAACCTGTTCTGGTTCTCGCCGGTGCCGATCCTGGTGGCGCTGTGCATGTTCATGCTCATGCGCGCGCTGCGGCACGAGCCGGATATCTCGCCGTTCATGTATGCGCTGGGGCTGGTGTTCCTGGGCTACAGCGGGCTGGCGATCAGTGTCTGGCCCAATATCATCCCGCCGGGCATCTCGATCTGGGATGCCGCCGCACCGCCGCAAAGCCAGGGCTTTGCGCTGGTGGGGGCGCTGTTCATCATTCCCTTCATCCTGATGTACACGGTGTGGGCCTACTACGTGTTCCGCGGCAAGGTGCGCCACGGCGAGGGCTACCACTGATGGATATGGATACACAGCGCCCGAGGACAGGGACGGGCAGCGGCACCTGGCTGCGCCGCATCGGCTGGCTGGTGCTGATCTGGGCCGCCAGCGTGGCGGCACTGGGCGTGGCCGCGTGGGTGCTGCGGATCATCATGCAGGGCGTCGGCTTGCGCAGCTGACGCCCCGTGCCCCGGTCAGTTGGCCTCAGAGCTGGACCGAGGCCTCGCCGATGCCATCGAACTCCGCAGTCACCAGGTCGCCAGCCGATGCATCCAGGATGCCGACCCAGGTGCCGGTGGTGACGACCGTGCCGGCCTCTACGCGTCGCCCGTCGCGCGTGGCGTGGCGCAGCCAGGCGACCAGCCCATAGGCCGGATCGCCCAGCGCGTGGGTGCCGCGGCGCTCGGTCGTTTGCGTGCCGATCCGCACCCGGCAATGCTGTGCCGCCCAGTCCCGCGCCGCATAGTCACGCCATTCGCCAAGCACCAGTGCGCCGTGGGACTGCAGGTCGGCCAGCTTCAGCAGCGCGGGCGCGGCGAGATACTGCCGCCAGCGCGAATCGACGACTTCAATCGACACCGCCATCGCATCGATCAGCCCGGCAGCGCCGGCGTAGTCGAGGGCGGCAGCCTGCGCGGCGTCAACGCCCTGCCCCAGCCGCAACGCAATCTCCGCCTCGATGCCGCGCCATGTGAAAGGCCAGTCGCCGGCATGCGCGGGGCTGGTCCAGACCCCGGCCGGCGGCAGTTGGGCATGCGTCAGCACCGCCTCGCGCGAGGCACCGCCGGATTTCCAGTAGCCGGCGCCTGTCGCTTGCCAGCCTAGCGCGCGGGCCACGGCCGACTGTACGGCGTAGGCCTGTTCCGCATTCTCAAGCGCGGTGGCAAATTGCCCTGCATCGGCGCAACCCTGTTCGCTACGCGCGCTGAGCAGGGCCTGCGCGACCCGATCGATATTGGAAGATGTCATGCCTTGGGTATGTCCTTGAATGAGGGATGAATATTGCCCGGTATCCCGCTCCCGGCAAGCGCGCGCAGCACGCTGCCGGGAGCGGGCCGGTCTCAGGAACCGCTGGCGCTGGGCGCGGTCCCACTGACGGCAGGCCCGTTTTCGTCGTCGGCGGCGGTCTCGCCCATGGCGCGACCGAAGGTTTCCGGCGCGAACTGCACGGCCAGCGCAAACACTGCGTACATCGCCGCGAGCATGCTGAACATGCCGCCAACGCCGTAGGTTTGGAACACGCGCCCGCTGATCAGCGGCGTCAGCGCCCCGGCCAGGGTGCCGAGCGCCAGGATCAGCGAGGTGCCGAATGCGCGCACGTGGGTGGGATACTGCTCCGGCGCGAAGATCCAGATCGACGTGTTCAGCAACACCACGCAGAACGTGAAGGCGGCGCCAAACAGCAGCACCAGGCCCACGTTATACGTCAGGAAGCCGAAGCACAACCCGGCCGCGCAGGCCAGCCCGGCGCCTATCGTCAGCACCCGCTTGCGCGGGAAGTGATAGCCGCAGTACGACGCCGCGAGCGCGCCGAACAGGCTGCCGCTCTGCATCACCATGGTGAAGAGAAAGCTCTTGGAGATGGTGTATCCCTGCGACATCAGGATGGTCGGCATCAGCGTCAGCACCGAGATCTGCGCGCCGTACGTCATGGACACCGCAATCCCCAGCGCGATCGTGCGCCGTCCCAGGCGGCCCTTGAAGATGTCGCTCAGGCGCACCCTGGTGCGCGGCGCCTCGTCCTGGATCGCGGCCTTGATATAGGGCGTCGGCTCGCCGTCGAGCTTGCCCAGGCGGCCGGATGCGAGCACCGACAGCACCAGGTTGGCCTCGTCCACGCGCCCCTTGGACAGCAGGAAGCGCGGCGTCTCCGGAATAAAGCGCCGGTAGAACACGACGAAGAATGCCGGCAGCACCAGGCAGGCAAACAGCCAGCGCCAGCTGTCCGGACCCGGGAACATGGCGAATACAGCCAGGCCGAAGGCCGGCGCCAGCATATTGCCCAGGCCGCCGCTGCCCACGCTGACTAGGCCCACCGCGGTACCGCGGAAGCGCGTCGAGCACAGCTCGGCCAGCATGGTCACGGCGATCGAGATCTCCCCGCCCAGGCCGATGCCGACGATAAAGCGGCCCGCCGCCAGCACGCCATAGTTCGGCGCCAGCGCGCAGATGATGGCGCCCAGCGTGAACAGCAGCAGGTTGGCGCTCAGCATCGTGCGCCTGCCGTAGCGGTCCGCGATATAGCCGGAGCCGATGCGTCCCAGCGCGGCGGCACTGAAGGTCAGCGTATTGAGAAAGCCGATCTCCGCCACCGAGATGCCCCACTGCTCGCGCAGCATGGGGCCGATCAGGCCGACGGCGTTCTGCTCGAAGACATCGAACATCACCCCGAGCATGATCATGAAGATGATCTTCTTGTGCGACGCCGTCACCCCGATGCCATCCATGGCCCGGTCGAGCTCATGCTGCTGTGGGGAATTCGGCGATTGAACTACAGTTTCTGCGCCCATCTTTGTCTCCTCCTCGTTTCGAGGTTGTCGCGGTGTGTCCGCGACCTTGTCGCCGCCGTGTCCGGCTGGCGTTTGTAGAGCAGCGATAAAACTTCGTTCCGGCGCGCGCCTATTCCAGCGCGGGCGTCGAGTGCGGCGGCCGGCGCGCGCGCAAGGCCTGCTCGGCCGCATAGGCCAGCCGTATCAACACGGGTTCGGTGAAGGGCAAGCCAAAGAACTCCAGCCCGACCGGCACGCCCTGGGGGGCATTGCCGTCCGGCGCCGAAAATCCGGCCGGAATCACGATGGCCGGAAATCCGGTGGCCGACGCGAGCACGCCGTTGCGCTCTGCCTGGGTCTCGCCGACCGGCACCACCAGGCGCCGCTGGTGCGGAAATGCCAGCGCGTCAAGCCGATGCCGCGCCATCAGGTCCTGCAGCCGCTGGCGCAATGCCTGCTGGCGCTGCAGGCGTTCGCGGTACTCTCCTTCCCGCTCGCTCAGCGCCGCTGCGGTGGCGAGGGTTCCCGCCACGCTTGGATGGACAGAACCGGCAGCGATGATGTCCTGCATCGATCGCACCGCGACGCCGGGGGGCAGCCCCGCCAGGTAGGCATCGAGATCGCGCTCCATCTCGTAGTGGTGCACAAGCGTGGACGCCAGCAGCTCATCCGGGCTGATGGCGTCGTCAAGGGCGACCAATTCGGCGCCTTGTGCAGCGATGGTGGCCAGCGCTGCCTGCATCACGGCGTTGACGGGACGGTGCACATCCTGGTCGCCGAAGAAATGGCGCAGCACGCCGATGCGCGCGCCCCTGAGTCCGTCGCGGTCAAGGCTGGCGGCATAGCTCGCCGGGATGTGAGGTGCACCCTGGCTGGTGACCGGGTCTGCCGGGTCATAGCCGGCGATGACATCGAGCAGCAGCGCCGTATCGGCAACGGTGCGGGTGATCGGGCCGATGGTGTCCTGCGTCAGCCCGCATGGGACCAGCCCGGCCCGGCTGATCAGGCCCATGGTCGGGCGCAGGCCGACCAGGTTGTTTGCCGAGGCCGGCGAGCGGATGGAATTGACCCCGTCGGTGCCGATGCCAAGCAGGCCGAAGCTGGCTGCGATGCCGGCGCCGGTCCCGCCGCTTGAACCGCCGGGCGTGCGCGTCAGGTCATAGGGATTAAGGGTCTGGCCAGACAAGGTGCTGACCGTCTCGCCGCCGGAGGCAAGCTCGTGCAGGTTGGTCTTGGCCAGCACAATGGCTCCCGCCTCGCGCAGCCGGCGGATCACGAAGGCATCGCCGGTGGACAGGTTGCCGCGCAGGCAGGCGGCGCCGGCGGTGGTTTCCATGCCGCCGCATTCGATGTTGTCCTTGACCAGCACCGGGATGCCATGCAGCGGCGCCAGCACCTGCGACGGGTTGCGCCCGGCCATGGCGTCGATGTGTCCGGCCTCTTCCAGCGCCTGCGGGTTGCGCTGCAGGATGCTGCGCAGGGCGGGACCGTCCTGGTCATAGGCCGAGATGCGCGCCAGGCATGCGCTGGCCAGTTGGCGCGCCGTCAGCCTGCCGTCGCGCATCGCGGCATGCGCGCTGGCGACGGTGGCTTCCACCACGCTGAACGGCGCGTGATGGCCGGGGTCGTCCGGCACCGGTTGGTACGAGTTTGTCATGAGAGCCTTCCATGCGCCGGCAAGGGCGCGAAGTGTTTGCGACGTGATGGGCAGGCGGGGCAGCGGCACGGTGCCGCACCCCGCTTTGTCTCGCTATCGGTTGACCAGGCGGGCAGGTATTGTCCAGATGCAGAACGCACCCAGCATCAGCATCCCGGCAATCATGTAGTAAGCACTGTTGCCGCTCTGGGTCACGTCGCGCAGGTAGCCGATCATGTAGCCGCTGGTAAAGCCGGCAAGGTTGCCGATCGAGTTGCTCATGGCGATGGCCGTGGCCAACGCCGCGCCGCTGAGGAAAGCCGTCGGCAGGGACCAGAACAGCGGCGTGCAGGTCAGGATGCCGGCTGCGGCGATCGACAGGAACACCAGGGACAGCGCGGTGTTGTGCATGACCCAGGGCAACGCCAGGAAGCCGATCGCGCCCATCATGCACGGGATGATCAGGTGCCAGCGCCGCTCGCGGTGCTTGTCGGCGCTGCGCCCGAAGAAGTACATCGCGACAATGGCCGCCATATACGGGATCGCGCTCAGCAGGCCGATATGGAGCGGGTCGCTGACACCGGTCGACCTGATGAACGTGGGCAGCCAGAGCGTGATGCCGTACTGGCCCGTGACATAGCAGAAGCAGATCAGGCTGATCAGCCAGACGCGCGGATCGGTAAACACCTTGCCGACGCGTGCCTGCGGGTCCACCGCCTTGACGTCTTCCGACTTGGCCAGTTCAAGGATCTGCTTCTCCGCGCTGGTCAGCCATTTGGCCTTGGCAATGGAGTTGTCCAGGTAGTAGAAGCAGAAGCACCCCAGCAGCACCGCCGGCACCGCCTCGATGAAGAACATCCATTGCCAGCCGCCCAGGCCAGCCACGCCGGCCATGCTGCCCATCAGGTAGCCGGACAGCGGATTGCCGATGATGCCGGACAGCGGCGAACCCATGCAGTAGATGGCCATGATCTTGGCACGCCGGTGCGACGGGTACCAGCACGACAGGTAGTACACGATGCCTGGCGTGAAGCCGGCTTCGGCCAGCCCCAGCAGGAAGCGCAGCGTGTAGAACTGGGTTGGCGTCTGCACGAACGCAAAGCACGCGGAGAGTAGCCCCCACGTGATCATGATCCGGCCGATCCACACCTTGGCGCCAAACTTGTGCAATGCCAGGTTGCTCGGCACCTCGAACAGGAAGTAGCCGATAAAGAAAATCCCGGCGCCCAGCCCGTAGACGGTCTCGCTGAAGCCCAGTTGCTGCGACATCTGGAGCTTGGCAAAACCTACGTTGACACGATCGAGATAAGCGATCAGGAAGCAGACCATCAGGAATGGCACCAGCCTCCAGCTCACCTTGCGATAGGTCGCATCCTCGAACGTCCTGATCTTTGTTCCCGCCTGCAGGGTTGTATCCACAGCGTCTCCTCTGTTTTTTGTCAGGTACGGCAGTGCTGCGCTGATCCGTTGCGATCAGTCCGGCGGGGGCGTTGTGCACGCGCGGCGCCCGCCCCCGTCTCGGATGGCAGAGGCTCTCGTCAGGCGGCAGCCTTGAGCGACAGCGGCGTGGCGTGCGCGGCGAGATAGTCCATCGCGGCAACGGTGCCGCTGCCCGCGAGCGGCACGCCCGAGATCTTCAGGCCCATCTCGCAGCCGGCCAGCGTGGCCATCAGCGTGAGGTCGTTGCAGTCGCCCAGATGGCCGATGCGGAACATGCGGCCCTTGACCTTGCCCAGGCCGGCGCCGAGCGACATGTTGAAGCGGTCATAGATGTTCCTGCGCACCACGTCCGCGTCTATCCCCTCGGGCATCATCACGCCGGTCAGCACCGGGCTGTAGACGGCGGGGTCCGCGCACTGGATCTCCAGGCCCCAGGCCTTGACCGCGCGGCGGCAGGCTTCGGCCAGGCGCTGGTGGCGGGCGAAGACGTTGTCCAGCCCTTCCTCAAGGATCATGTCGAGGGCTTCGGACAGGCCATAGAGCAGGTTCGTGCTGGGGGTGTAGGGCCAGTAGCCGGTCCGGTTCATCTCGATGATTTCATCCCAGCCCCAGAAGCTGCGCGGCAGCCGGGCCGTGCGGGAGGCTGCGATGGCCTTGGGCGACACCGCATTGAAGCTGATGCCAGGCGGCAGCATCAGGCCCTTCTGCGAGCCGGACACTGTTACGTCCACGCCCCACTCGTCATGCCGGTAATCGGCGGACGCCAGCCCGGAAATGGTGTCGACCAGCAGCAGCGCCGGGTGCCCGGCCGCATCGATGGCGCGGCGCACGGCGGCGATATCCGAGGTCACGCCGGTCGAGGTCTCGTTGTGCACCACGCACACCGCCTTGATCGCATGCGCGCTGTCGGCACGCAGGCGGGCCTCGATCATGTCGGCCTGCACCCCGTGGCGCCAGCCCTCTAGGCCCGGGAGGCCGAGGAATTCGGGCTTGATTCCCAGGTTCTCGGCCATCTTCTTCCACAGCGTGGAGAAGTGGCCGGTTTCGAACATCAGCACCGTGTCGCCGGGGCTCAGCGTGTTCGACAGCGCCGCTTCCCAGGCGCCAGTGCCCGAAGCCGGATAGATCACCACCGGCTGCTCGGTCTTGAAGATCTTCTTGATGCCGTCCAGCACCTTGAGGCCCAGCGCGCCGAATTCCGGGCCGCGATGGTCGATGGTCGGATAGCTGATGGCGCGCAGGATGCGATCGGGAACCGGGCTCGGTCCGGGGATCTGCAGGAAGTGGCGGCCGGCGGGATGGAAGTTGAGATTCAGCATTTGACTCCTCCTGTTGAGTTTTGAATGCAAAATACTTTATCAGAGGAGTGACGGAAAAACAGGGGAGATTGCGCGGAAATCATCTAGCGTTTACCCCGCATAACAAGGGTTTACCTGCGTTTTTGAGTTCCAGTTGAGAGTCTGCTAAAATTGAATTCAATCACGTGATAGGAATTTTGAATGCAAATTTCCGCCACTTCCGGCTCGGATTCGCCGGCCCCGGTACTACCCAGGCTCGAACGGCAACGCTTGCACGACACCGTGGTGGCCCACCTGCGCACGTTCATTGTCGAGGGCACCCTGGAACCGGGCAGGAAGCTCAATGAGCGCGAACTGTGCGAGACCCTGGGCATCTCCCGCACGCCACTGCGCGAGGCCCTGAAGGTGCTGGCGGCAGAGGGGCTGATCGATATCTCGCCCAACCGCGGGGCGACCGTATCGCGCCTGTCCGGCGCGGAGATCCAGGACACGTTTGAGCTGATGAGCGGGCTGGAAGCCTTTTCCGGCGAACTGGCCTGCGAACGCATCACGGCCGTCGAACTGGCCGAGATCAAGGCCCTGCACTATGCGATGCTGGCCTGCCGGGCAAATGACGACCTCCCCGGCTATTACCGCATCAATCACCAGATCCATGACCGCATCAACCTGGCGGCCCGCAATTCGGCGCTGCGCCAGACCTATCTGTCGGTGAACCGGCGGCTGCAGGCGCTGCGCTTCCGCTCCAACTATCAGAAGCCGAAGTGGGACAGCGCCATCCGCGACCACGAAGAGATGCTGCAGGCACTTGAAGCGCGCGATGGCAAGCGCCTTGCCGCCATCCTGCGCCAGCACCTGCTGGACAAGCGCGACGCGGTGCTGCTGATCCAGGCAAGCGATGCCGGCGGCATGCCGCAAGCATAGGACGCTGGCGCCACCCTCACCTCAAGAATCCGAATAGCCCCATCAGCATTCTTTGCCCCGCTGTCACCATGGTGACAACCCCGGTTCTTACTCTGCGAGCGCATTGCGGCAAACGCAATCGGCCACGCGGCACCTGCCGCCGGCACACAACAACGCAGACGAACAGGGGAATCAAAGATGGCAGGGAACCTTGCACCGGGCAGCCTGGCGGGGATGGCGCGCGGCCGTGTGCTGGCCGGCACCGTGATCGCCGCACTGGCAGCAACACTGGCGGGCTGCGGCGGCGGCGATGACGCCGCGCCGGCAGCCGCACCGAACGACACCACCATCAAGACCCCGCCGCCAGCCGGTGCCGGCGGCCCGCGCGTGCTGCTGGTGGGCGTGGACGGTGCCACCTATGCCCAGGTGCAGGGCGCACTCCTGCGGCGTGAGCTGCCCAACCTGGCCCAGCTGAACCTGGTGCCCACCGCTACCGGGGGCATGCCCGGCACCATCACCGCGCAGCCGCCGCTGGACGCGCCCAGCTGGGCCACGGTGCTGACCGGCGCCTGGGCCAACCGCCACGGCATCGAAGACGATACCGGCAGCACCGCACTGCAGGCCCCCACCGTATTCCGCTACCTGCGCGCGGCCGGCAAACCCGGCCTGCAGCAGGGCGCATCCACCAGTTCGGGGGCGCTGCCTGGCCTGCTCAAGGCCGAGCAGGAAGCTGGCATGCTCGATACGCTGGTTGACTGCGCCGGGGTCGACAGCTGCGTCACGCAGAACGCCGTACGGCAAGTGCAGTCCGGCTATGGCGTGGTGTTTGCGCAATACAGCGCGCCGGCACAGGCGGCGGAAGCCGGCGGCTTCGGCAACGGCGCCTATGCCACGGCCCTCGCGGGCATCGACAAGGCGCTGGGCGAACTGCTCGGCGCCGTCGCCGCGCGCCACCAGGGGCAGCCGGCCGAAGACTGGCTGGTGATGGTCACCACCAGCCACGGCCTGGATGCCACCGGCGCCACCACCACGGTGCCGACGGTGGAGAACCGCACCGCCTTCCTCGCCACCAACAAGACGCTCAACGGCGCGCTGGCCAGACCTGGCGCAGCAGCGCCGGACACCCCGGCGGACCTGTCCGCGCTGCCGACCGAAGCCGACATCGTCCCCACCCTGCTGGCCCATGCCGGCGTGGCGCTTGACCCGGCCACCACGCGGCTGGACGGTTCGGCGTTGACCACCGCCACCGCAGGCGTGCGCGCCATCGGCGCCAGCATCAGCCAGTACAACGACGCCATCACGCTGAGCTGGCAGAACCCGACCGAAGCCTTCGGCGTCACCCGCGTGCTGCGCGACGGCGTGCAGATCGCCTCGCTGGGACCGGAGGTGCGGCAGTTCACCGACAAGGCCTTCAACATGGCCACGGGCCTGTACCAGTTCAACTACACGCTGGTGCGCAATGACGTGCCGGTGTCGTACCTGGCGCAGATCCACTACGTCAAGCCGGTCACGCTGGCGCCGACGCTGCTCAATGGCCTGGCCACGTACTTCAGCCTCGACAGCAAGCCGTTCGCCGACGCGAAGAACGCCGCCACGCTCGGCCCGTGGGTGGCAAGCCTTGATGGCGGCACGCTGGCTGCCGACAACTTCAGCGGCCAGTCGCTGCAGCTGGACTCGCGTGTCGACAGCTACAAGCTGGCTTACAACGCTGCCGATATCGCGCAAAGCCCGCAGTTCACCATCGGCTTCTGGTTCCGCACCGACTGCACCCAGGGCAACGGCACCGGCGAGCCCATCCTGTCCAACAAGAACTACATCTCGGGCGCCAACCCCGGCATTGCCGTCGCGCTGTTCGGCAGCTGCGAGATCCGCTTCAACCTTGGCAGCGGCAGCGGCAAGCGCGACGACATCAACGGCATGAAGGTGTCGGCCAACCAGTGGGCCTACCTGGCGCTGTCGGTCGATGCGGCAGCCAAACGCTTCAGCGCTTATGTCATCGATCCGGTGCTGGGCGTGCAGAAGACCGAGAACAAGGCAATCGCCAACACCGACGTGACCAAGCTGGCCGGGCTCGGCACCGGCTGGGGCGTGAACGACGATGCCACGCACAACTACGTGGGCAACAACCCCGGCGCGCTCAAGGGCGTGATGGGCTTCAACGACCTGGCGATGTGGACGCGAGTGCTGTCGCTGGACGAGTTGAAGGCCGTCACCGGCGCACGCCAGCCGCTGTCCACGCTGAATCCATAAATCCGGCCGGAACCCGTTTCGTCATGGAACGGGTTCCTCACCGACCCTTACCCCCGCCCGATCCCCTGCAGGAGATTGACACCATGACTTTCCGACCTTCCACCCTGGCGCGGCCGCACTGGCTCGCCGCCCTGCTGATGTGCGCAGCACTCGCCGCCTGCGGCGGCGACTCCGGCGAAAGCCCCACCGGCTCGCCCAACGCGGCACCAACCACGCCGGGTGCCCCGGGCACCGGCGGCAACCCCGGCCAGGGGAATGGCAGCGACCGGCCGGGCGAGACGCCCGCCGTGAAGCCGCAACTGCGCTGCGCGCCCTGAAGCCGGGCCTGGCCCGTCTCCCCCTCCAGAAACCACCCGGCACAGAATCCATGAACCCGCAAAGCAGACGCAACTTCCTCAAGCTCGCCGGCGGCAGCGCCGCCGCCACCGCCGCGCTGGCGGCCTTCCCGCCGTCCATCCGCCGCGCGCTGGCGATCCCGGCCAACAACGCCACCGGCACCATCCGCGACGTCGAGCACGTGGTCATCCTGATGCAGGAAAACCGCTCGTTCGACAATTACTTCGGCACGCTGCGTGGCGTGCGCGGCTTTGGCGACCGCTTCCCGATCCCGCTGGCGGGCGGCCTGAATGTGTGGCAGCAGACCTATACTAACGGCAGCACCACCCGCACCGTGCTGCCTTACCACCTCGACAGCAGTTCCGGCAATGCGCAGCGCGTCAGCGGCACGCCGCACTCGTACCCGGATGCGCAGAACGCCTGGGACCTGGGCCGCATGAACAAGTGGCCGACCTACAAGCAGACCCAGTCGATGGGCTACTACACCGAAGCCGAACTGGACTTCCAGGTGGCCCTGGCCAATGCCTTCACCCTCTGCGACGCCTATCACTGCAGCTTCCATGGCGGCACCAACTCCAACCGCCTGTTCCACTGGACCGGCACCAATGACCCCAGCGGCGCCAACGGCGGGCCGGTGATCGACAACAGCGGCGACTCGTTCACGGGGTCGGCCCCGCCCTACACCTGGAAGACCTACCCGGAGCGCCTGGAAGCCGCCGGCGTGAGCTGGAAGGTCTACCAGAACATGCCGGACAACTTCACCGACAACCCGCTGGCGGGCTTCAAGCAATACCGCGACGCCAACGCCGCGCGCGGCAACCAGGCCAACGGCAGCCCCTACCCGGCATACACCAGCGCCGACGAAGCCATCAGCCCGCTGCTCAAGGGCGTGGCCAACACCATGCCTGACGGCGGCTTCCTGCAATCGCTGCGCGACGACGTTGCCGCGGGCAAGCTGCCGCAGGTGTCGTGGATCGTGGCGCCGGCGACGTACTCGGAGCACCCCGGGCCTTCCAGCCCGGTGCAGGGCGCCTGGTATACGCAAGAGGTGCTGAATGCCCTGACCGCCAACCCGGCGGTGTGGAGCAAGACCGTGCTGCTGATCAACTTCGACGAGAACGACGGCTACTTTGACCACGTGCCGCCGCCGTGCGCGCCCGCCTACGACGGCGACACGCTGGCCGGCGCCACCACGCTCGACCCACAACAGGTCAGGCCGGAATACCACGTCGACAAGCACCCCTACGGCCCCGGCCCGCGCGTGCCGATGTACGTGGTCTCGCCATGGAGCCGCGGCGGCTGGGTCAACTCGCAGGTGTCCGACCACACCTCGGTGCTGCGCTTCCTGGAAGCCCGCTTTGGCGTGGCCGAGACCAATATCAGCAGCTTCCGCCGCGCGGTGGCGGGCGACCTGACCTCGGCCTTCAACTTCGTCAGCCCAAACACCAACCCGCTGCCCACGCTGCCCAGCCGCGACAAGGCCAGCGCCGATGCCATCCGCACCGCGCAAGGCGTGCTGCCGCAAGTACCGCTGCCATCGGCCAGCAGCCAGCAGATGCCGCAGCAGGAGACCGGCACGCGCCCGTCGCGCGCCCTGCCCTATGAGCTGCACGTGAGCGCCCGAGAAGACGCCCGCGACCAGCGCGCGGTGTGGCTGCTGTTCAGCAACACCGGCACGGCGGCGGCGGTGTTCCACGTCTACGACCGCCTGCACCTGGACCGCGTGCCGCGCCGCTACATGGTCGAACCGGGCAAGGAACTGCATGGCAGCTGGGACGTCTTTGCCAGCGACGACGGCAAGTACGACCTGTGGGTGCTTGGCCCCAACGGCTTCCACCGCGCCTTCCGCGGCAATGCGGGGGCCGTGACCGCGGCGGGTGCCAGCGCCCCGGAGATCCGCGTCTGCTATGACATCGCCAATGCCGCGGTGTACGTGGACATGATCAACACCGGCAGCGCCCCCTGCACCTTCACCGTGCAGCCCAACGCCTACCGCACCGACGGTCCCTGGACCTACGAGGTGCCGGCCGGCATGCAGCTGCAGCAGCACTGGCCCGTGGCCCGCCAGGGCAACTGGTACGACTTCACCGTCACCACCGCGCAAGGCGGCTTCACGCGCCGCTTCGCCGGGCGCATCGAGACCGGCAAGGACAGCGTGTCCGATCCGGCGATGGGCCTCAACGGCTGACGCGCACGTCGCCTGACGGGCAGCGCTACGCCCGCCCCCGGCCGCTCCGGCCGCGGGCGGGCGTCGCCGTTTTGTCATATTGGCCCGCTAGACTGCGCGGTCGTCCGGGCCTGTCCGGGCTGTCCCCCAACTTTCCTGCGGATAACCATGCTTGGCGACCTGCTGATGACCTTTTTCGAAGTGGCGCGCCAGGGCAGCATCACCATGGCGGCGAGGCAGTTGCACATCAGCCAGCCCACCGTCACCGGCCGCATCCGCCAGCTTGAAGAGACCTACGGCGTGGAACTGTTCCACCGCCGCGCCAGCCGCGTCGACCTGAGCGACGTGGGCGTGGCGCTGATGCCGGTGGTCGAGCAATTGATGCAGCAGGAAGGCAATGCCGACTACCTGCTGCGCAACGCCGGCAACCTGCGCTTCGGCAACCTGCGCATCGGCGCCACCGGCCCCTACTACATCCTGCGCGCGGTGGCGGCGTTCCGCCAGCGCTACCCGGCGATCGACGTGAGCCTGGACATCGGCAATTCGCAGCAGATGCTGGAGGCGCTGTTCGAGTACCGCATCGACGCCGCGGTGTCGTCGCACCCGGTGGACGACGACCGGCTTGCCTGCATCCGGCTGGCGTCGGACCCGATGGTGCTGGTGGTCCATCCGGACCATGCGCTGGCGCGGCTGCCGCAGGTCGAGCTGCCGCAACTGCGCGGCTGCCACCTGCTGGTGCGCGAGCACGGCTCGATGACGCGCAAGGCCACCGAGACGGCGCTGGCCGCGTGCGGGCTGGAGCTGCCGCCGCACACCGTGATCGGCAGCCGCGAGGCCATCTACGAGGCCATCCGCCAGGGCCTGGGCGCCAGCGTGGTGCCGCTGGGCGAGGTTCCGCGCGACCCGCTGCTGCGCGTGGTGCCGTTCGCGCAAGGCGCGCCGGTGCTGCATGAATACCTATACTGCCTGCAGAGCCGGCGCGAGACTCGGCTGGTCGGCGCCTTCCTGGACTGCGTGGCGCTGGACGAGCCGACCGCCGCCACCCACGCCGCTTGACACCCGCATGCTTGCCGCGGCAGATAAAGCGCCAATGCCGGTATCGGAAAACTTGGGTCCTTCATCACCGCGCGGTCACCACGCCGCGCCAAGCTTGCCGGTTTCGCCAACTGAGCTATCGCGCATGCCCGCTGCCCCCCGCCTCGCCCTGTTTGACCTCGACCACACCCTGCTGCCGCTGGACAGCGAGTATGAATGGGCTCGCTACCTCGTCGCCGTGGGCGGCGCCGAGGCCGCCGAGATCGATGCGCACAATGCGCGCTGGCTGGCCGCCTACCAGGCCGGGCGCCTGGACTTTGCCGCCCATGCCCGCTTTGCCCTGGGCCTGCTGGCACGCCACCCGCGCCAACGCCTCACGCAATGGCGCGCGGACTTCATGCGTGAGGTGATCATGCCCGCGATCCGGCCCGATGCGCTCGACCTGCTGGCACGCCACCTCACCGCCGGCGACCTGTGCTGCATCGTCACCGCCACCTGCCGCTTTGTCACCGAGCCGATCGCGCGCCAGCTAGGCGTGCCGCACCTGCTGGCGGTAGAAGCCGAACACGACGCGCATGGCGAATTCACCGGCGCGCTGGCGGGCGTACCGGCCTTCGGCCCCGGCAAGGTGCTGCGGGTGCTGGCGTGGCTCGACACGCTGGGCATTACGCACACGGCGCTCGCGCAGGCCACCTTCTACAGCGACTCCCGCAACGACCTGCCGCTGCTCGAAAGCGTTGGCCACCCGGTCGCCGTCAATCCGGATTCAACGCTGCGAGACACGGCCGAGGCACGCGGGTGGCCGGTCTTGCACCTGTTCGGCACGGCCGGCGTGCCCACCGCCTGAGCCCATGCACCCGCACGCCGGCTTCCCCGAGTACGACCAGCTGCTGGCCTTGCTGGATACGGGCAGCCACGTGCTGGATACGCGGGTGGTCTGCGAAACCATGGTGCAGGGCCGTCGCTTCGGCGTCCATGCCGCCACGCTCGGCAGCCGCGATCCGGGCGCGCCCGCGATCGGCATCTTCGGCGGCATCCACGGGCTGGAGCGCATCGGCACGCAACTGGTGCTGGACTACCTGCGCTCGGTGCTGAGCCGGCTGGCGTGGGACGAGTTGCTGCACCGCGAGCTGCAGTCGGTGCGGCTGGTATTCATGCCGATCGTCAACCCCGGTGGCATGTGGGCCGGCACCCGCGCCAACCCAAACGGCGTCGACCTGATGCGCAACGGCCCGCAGGACGCCGATGCGCGCGTGCCCTTCCTGGCCGGCGGCCAGCGCATCGGCGCCTGGCTGCCCTGGTACCGCGGCCCGGCGGGCGCGCCGATGGAAGCGGAAAGCCGCGCGCTGCTGCGCGTGGTGCAGGAAGAACTGCTGCCGCGCCCGCTCAGCTTTGCGGTGGACTGCCATTCAGGCTACGGCTGGCGCGACAGCATCTGGTTTCCGTACGCGGGCACGCGCCGGCCGATGGCGCACCTGCCCGAGATGTACCTGCTCAAGACGCTGTTCGAGCAGGCCCACCCGCACCACGGCTACACCTTCGAGCCGCAAAGCCACCAGTACCTGCTGCACGGCGACCTGTGGGACCATGCCTATGACCTGACGCCGCACGGCAACCTGTTCCTGCCGATGACGCTGGAACTGGGCTCGTGGCTGTGGATCAAGAAAAACCCGCGCCAGCTGTTCTCGCGCGAGGGCATCTTCAACCCGATCAAGGCGCACCGCACCGCACGCGTGCTGCGCCGACATGTGAGCCTGTTCGACTTCCTGGGCCGCGTGGCCTTTGCACCAGATCGCTGGCTGCCGCGCGGCGCGCAGCGCGACGACCTGCTGCTGCAGGCACGCGCACACTGGCAGACGGAGGCGCCGCCATGAGCCGATGGGTATTCTTGCGGGGACTGACGCGGGAATCGCGCCACTGGGGAAGCTTGCCGGCGCGCTGGGAAGCGGCCGGGCTGGGGCGGCCACTGCTGCCCGACCTGCCCGGCAACGGCGCGCTGTCCGCGCAGCCGGCGCCGTGGAGCGTGCCTGAGATGGTCACCGCGGTGCGGCGCCAGTTGTCTGCCGCCGGCGCGCCCGGACCATACCGCGTGCTGGCGATGTCGCTCGGCGCGATGGCCGCGACCGAGTGGGCCAGCGCCTATCCGGACGAAGTCGGCGGCCTGGTGCTGGTCAATACCAGCATGCGGCCGTTCTGCACGCCGGCGCAGCGCCTGCGGCCGCGCAACTGGGGCAAGCTGCTGCGCGTGGCGCAGCGCTGGCAAGACCGCGCATACTGCGAGCGGACTATCCATGCCATCACCTGTGCGCGCACCGATACGCTGGCGCGCGACATCGAGACCTGGCAGGCCATTGCCGCCGACGCACCGGTGAGCCGCCAATCCGCGCTGGCACAGTTGCTGGCCGCAGCCCGCTATCGTGCCCCGGCCAGTGCGCCGCGCTGTCCGGCGCTGCTGCTTGCCTCGGCGGCCGACCGCCTGGTCAACCCGGTGTGCTCGGCGCGCATCGCGCAAGCCTGGGACGCCCAGTTGCTGACACACCACTGGGCCGGGCATGACCTGCCCCACGATGACCCGCAGTGGCTGTGCAATGCCGTCGCCGGCTCGGTGGTGCTAAGCCGCGGCTAAGGCCTGCTCCGCCGGCATGGCACTTGTCAGCAGCGCCGCCGCGGCATCCAGCCGGTCCGGCGTGCCAAACAGCCGTGCACTGGTCAAGCCGTTCTGCAACGCCCCGAACACCACCTGCGCCAGCTGCTGCGGCGGCGCCGGATAGGGCGCCTTGCGCTGCGCGGCGGCGCGCTCGAACAAACGGGCCAGCCATTGCTCATTGAGGCGGATAAAGTCCTGCATCGCGGCGCGCACCGCGTCTGGCAGCATCAGCACGTCGGCCGACAGCATGCCCACCAGGCAAGCCTGGTCGGTGCCGGCACCCGCGAGCAAAGGTGCAAGGTATTGCCGCGCCTGCTCGGCAGGAGGCAGGCCGGCGTCGATCGCATCCAGGCGCGCCCGCCTGCGGGTGCCGTATTCGCGCACCGCTTCCAGCACCAGGTCGTCCTTGGACGGGAAGTAATAATGGATGCTCGAGGTCTTGACCCCGACCAGGTCGGCCAGGTCGCGGTAGCTGAAGCCGTTGAACCCCCTGCGGCGGATCACCACCAGCGCATGTTCGACCAGTTGCTCGCGTACGGATCGGGTGTTCATGGCATCAACTCCATCGTCTTGCTGCCGCGCCGTTCAGGCCGGCAGCGTTTGTGCGATCAGCGTGATGAGGGACCCGCTTGCGAAGCAAAGCCCTACCCATCCGCCAAGGATCAGCGCAGTGTCACGCCAACGCATGATCAACTCCTGAAGACGGGCCGCACGCTGGCGGCCCGGCGGGTTTCAATGGCCGGCATCACACCGGCCGGCTCTCAGGCGATGGCGCCGTCGGTATAGGGGTCAGCCTTGCCCACGCGCGCACCGTCGGTGTAC